>CAZJDL010000019.1:0-39188 GCA_964544755.1 uncultured Pseudomonadales bacterium
CGCTCGCCCACAAAAGTTATCTTATTTATTGCAAAGTGTCGATAGAAACCATGCGGGTGTGTAGATCGGTAGCATCTAGCAGCTGCTCATCGCGACGCCGGCGCGCGTTCATAAGTCACGATACTGAATGGATAAGAGCGCTTTGCGGATGCCGGGAAATCCTGCCTTTGCACTTCGCGCCAGGCGGCCAAATCGAACTTCGGGAAAAAAGTATCGCCCTCAACGTCGGCATGCACCCAGGTCAAGTACAAACGCTGCGCGAGTGGCAGACTCGCTGCATACAGTTGCGCGCCGCCGATAACGAAGTATTCGTCCACGCCGCTACCGCGGCACCAGGCCTCTGCCTGCTGCCGCGCCTGTTCCAACGATTTTGCTATTTTCACGCCGACCGGTGACGGCAATGAACGGCTGACCACGATGTTGCAGCGCCCGGGCAGTGGCTGACCCATGGACTCGTAGGTTTTACGGCCCATGATGACGGGTTTACCGAGCGTGCTGCGCATAAAATGTCGCATATCTTCCGGCAGCCGCCATGGCAGGCCGTTATCGCGGCCAATCACGCGGTTGCGCGCCATGGCGGAGATGATGGAAAACACGCCCGTGCCGCCAGCGCTAGCGGCGGTCGACTGCGGGTCACGACTGGAATTTTCGATATTCATTGGGATTATAAAACTTTACTTTTTATTAAACCTAGAAACCGCGGCGACGAAAACCATTGCGCAGCCAAGGCGGCCGGGCGCAATTGCGTAGTGCCTTCCAGCGCCTATATAGCCACCGGCGCCGCAATATGGGGATGAGGATCGTAGCCACTAATCTCGAAATCCTCGAACCGATAAGCGTAGAGTGAATCTGGTTTGCGTTTGATCTTCAAACGCGGCAGCGAACGCGGCTCGCGCTGCAACTGCAGGCCAACCTGCCGCTCGTGGTTGGAATAAATGTGGCTGTCACCGGTAGTAATGATGATCTCACCGGGCGCCAGTTCGCATTGTTGCGCCAACAGATGGGTAAGCAGCGCCAGACTGGCAATATTGTACGGTAATCCCAGCAACGAATCCGACGACCTGATCAACAGCTGCGACGACAAACGTCCGTTGGCAACGTAAAACTGGTATAGCAGATGGCAGGGCGGCAAAGCCATCTTGCCACGCTTAACGTTTTCCTGCGGCGACAATCGCTCGTCGGGCAAATACTCGACATTCCAGCCATGAAATAAGATTCGGCGGCTGTCGGGATTGTGCTTTAAACAATGTACCACCTGATCGATCTGGTTAATGGTGCCGCCATCTTTGGTCGGCCAGGCAGTCCACTGCTTGCCGTAAATAGGCCCGAGGTCGCCGCTCTCGGTGGCCCACTCATCCCAGATAGTCACGCCGTTGTCGTGCAACCATTGGGTGTTGGTATCACCCCTGAGAAACCACAACAGCTCGTTGGCAATACCCTTGAAGTGCAGCTTCTTGGTGGTCAGCAGCGGGAAGCCATCGTTCAGGTCGTGGCGTAACTGACGGCCAAACACCGACAACGTGCCAGTGCCGGTACGGTCACTCTTGCGCGTGCCGTTATCAAGAATGTCTTTTAAAAGATCGAGATATTGTTGCATGAGTTATTTCGCTGCGCGTTTATAAACACGGTACGCATAAACAAGCATAAGAATGCCGGCAAGAAACATAGGCAAACAGAGTTGCTGGCCGCGCGTCATCCAGCCGAACAACAGTTGGTCCACTAAATGACTGTCGGGCTGGCGCGCGAACTCCACCAGAAAACGCTGCCCGGCATAGCCCAACAAAAATACGCCCGACACCGCCCACGGCGGCCGTTCGCGGCGCGAGAAATAAAATACCAGCGCGAACAAAAAAATACCTTCCAGGCCGGCCTGATACAACTGTGACGGATGCCGCGCCAAACCATATTCGTCGGCCGGAAACAGCATTGCCCACGGCAGGTCGGTCGGACGCCCCCACAGTTCCTGACCAATAAAATTGCCGATGCGCCCCAGTCCCAGCCCGATGGGCACCATCGGCGCGACAAAATCGAGCACCGCGCCCGGCGATTTCCCCAGTTTGCGCGCGTACAGGAACATGGCGACAATGACACCGAGCAAGCCACCATGAAACGACATGCCACCATCCCAAATGGCGACCAGCCACAACGGGTCTTGCAGAAACTTGGCAAAATTATAAAACAACACATAACCGACCCGGCCGCCTAGCACAACACCCAAAGCGCCATAGAAAATCAAATCATCAATATTGTTTTTTTTAATCGGACTGTAAGGTCGCGCGGCACGGCGCCGCGCCAGCAGCCAGGCCGCGAAGAAGGCCAGTAAATACATGAGGCCGTACCAATGCACACTCAGCGGCCCAATCTGCACGGCAACGGGGTCGATATCGGGGTGCACCCATACGCCAATCAAACTCTGCGCCAGCATAGTCTAGTATTCCTTGAAGGTGATGATGCCGGCTGCGGTCAAGCCGATTTTTTTATCGCGGGCCGCAGCCCCTGGCTGATCTTCAGGTCATCGAGTTTGGATTCAACGTAACCGAATACCATTGCGGCGTCGTCCAATTGCATAACGCGCGCCAGTATTTCGCGCGCGGTTTGCATACTGATATTACGAATAGCATGTTTGACGCGCGGCAAGCTAGTGGCGCTCATTGACAGTAAGTCATAGCCCATCGCCATCAGCAGGATGGCGGCACCGGGCTCGCCGGCCAGCTCACCACATATGCTCACCGGTTTGCCCTCGGCGCGCGCGGCGGCGGCAACGTCTTGCAAGGCATGCAAAACGGCGGGGTGATACGAATGATACAAACCTGCTACGCGCGAATTGTTGCGGTCGACCGCGAGCAAATACTGGGTCAAATCGTTGCTGCCAACCGACAAGAAGTCCACCCGCCGGGCAAAGGCGCGTGCTTGGTAGACCGCCGCCGGTACTTCTATCATCACCCCGATGGGCGGCACGCGCAGATCAATACCTTCGTCTACCAGTTCAGAATAAGCGCGCGTAATGAGTTGCTTCGCTTCATCCACCTCGCTCAAATGGCTGACCATCGGCAGCATAATCCGCAAATTGTTAAAACCCTCGCTGGCTTTTAACATCGCTCGCACCTGGGCCAAAAAAATTTCCGGGTGATCCAACGTGACGCGAATGCCGCGCCAGCCGAGAAACGGGTTATCTTCCTCAATGGGAAAGTAGGGTAAGGACTTGTCGCCGCCGATATCCAGCGTGCGCATGGTCACCGGTTTTGGCGCAAACGCCTGAATCTGTTCGCGGTAAATGACGCGCTGCTCTTCTTCGCTGGGAAAGCGGTCGCGCAGCAGGAACGGTACTTCGGTTCGATACAAGCCCACGCCTTCGGCGCCACTGTCCAGTGAGCGCATGACGTCTGACAACAGGCCAGTATTGACCAGTAGTGGCATGCGATGCTTGTCGGACGACTCGCTCGGCAAATCACGCAGACTTTCCAGCTCGCGCGACAGTTGCTTTTCTTCTTCCAACAGCGTTTTATATTGCTCGACGAATTGCGGCGTTGGGTTGGTGTAAACCGCACCATTATGACCATCGACAATAAGCTCAGCATTCTCCAGCCGCGTAAACGGCAGATCCACCGCGCCCATCACGGTCGGTATGCCCATGGCACGCGCCATAATAGCGACGTGCGAGTTACTCGATCCACGCACCGAAACCAGGCCGGCAAGCTTACCGGCGGGTACTTCACCGAGCATCGACGCGGTCAGCTCCTCGCCGATCAGAATTGTGGCCTCTGGGTAGTCGACAGCCTGCTGATTGGCCTCTTGCAAATAGGCCAGCACGCGGCGGCCAAGATCGCGCACGTCAGCGGCCCGTTCCCGCAGGTAGCTGTCTTCCATGCGCTCGAAGGTGCCAGCGTGCTCAAGAATCACCGCGCTTAGCGCGCCCTGCGCCCATAAGCCTTTGCGAATGCGATCGGAGATTTCTGCACCCAGCGCGTTGTCCGCCAGCATGTGCAGATAAACATCAAACAAGGCACGTTCTTCAGTGCGCAACTGCGCAGCCAGGCTGTTACCCAGCGCCTCGATGTCCTCCCGAACCCGCACCAGGCACTGCTGAAAAAATGCCAACTCGGCGGCCGGGTCGGCACAGGTTCTGCGCGGTACAGATTTCAGATCCGCCGGCGGCGATACTACGACGGCGCGCCCGATGGCGATTCCCGGCGCACCTGGCACGCCTGCGAAACTAGCACTCGCGATAGTCTTGCTGGCCGTCAAATCGCCCAACGCGCCGGTGGCTTTCGCGTGCGCAATAACGCCGGCGAGTTGTGCCGACAAAGTCACGAGAAACGCTTCTTCGCTTTCATCGAAGCGGCGCTTGTCGACTTGCTGCACCACCAGCACGCCGAGCACTTTACGCTGATGAATAATGGGTGCGCCTAAAAAGGCAAAGTATTTGTCTTCCCCGATTTTTGGGAAAAAATGGAAGCCGGGATGTGCCGGGGCATTCTCCAGATTGAGCGGCTCTTCGCGCGCCGCCACCTGGCCGACCAGCCCTTCTTTAGGCGCGAGGCTCAAACGCCCGCGCTGGCGCTTGTTCAATCCTTCAGTGGCGGCAAACACGTAACGCTTGGTGGCCGAATCGAGCATATAGACCGAGCACGCTTCGGTGCCCATGACATCGCGCACGCGACCGACAATGATATCCAACGCGGCCTGCAAGCTCGACGCTGCGTTAACTTCCTGGACGATCTGGCGTAAGGAGTTGAGCATGTCCATAATTATCGCCTAAAACTTGCTCAACTTGCTGTGCGGTGGTGCTAATTCGTTAAGTGCTCGCCGGTAAACTTCACGTTTGAACGGAACGACCCTGCCTAGCGGGTACCAATAACTCACCCAGCGCCAGCCATCAAACTCAGGCTTGCCATCGCGGTCTACCTGTATTCGCGACTCCGGCGCCACTAATTTCAGCAGAAACCATTTTTGTTTTTGGCCAACGCAAAGCGGACTCATCGCTTGCCGCACCAACCGCTTCGGCAGGCGGTAGTGCAACCAGCCACCGGTACAGGCGACAACTTCAACATCTTGTTGGTCCAGCCCCACCTCTTCTCGAAGTTCACGAAACAAAGCCTGTCGTGGCGATTCATCGGCTTTAATGCCACCTTGAGGAAATTGCCAGGCATCCTGACCCAGGCGCCGCGCCCACAGCAACTGCCCGTGGCCGTTGCTGAGCATAATACCTACATTAGGGCGAAAGCCGTCTTTGTCGACCAAGGTTCACACCGTACCAATCGCGATTACATTAATTCTCGTCGTTATCTTACTCGTCCTCGCAGATCACGTCGTAGGCGTCGGCGTCAAGCAATTGACTTAAATCATCGTCAATGGGTTTCACACGAAACAACCAACCGTCTTCGTACGGGTCGGCGTTGACAGCTTCCGGTGACTGGTCCAGAGCAGTATTCACCGCAATGATTTCGCCACTGACCGGGCTGTAAATATCAGATGCCGCTTTCACTGATTCAACAACACCTGCTTGATCGCCGGCGCTTACCATTGTGCCCGGTTCGGGCAATTCAACATACACGACATCACCTAGCGCCTCTTGCGCGTGGTCGCTTATACCAACGGCAATGCTGCCATCATCTTCCTCGCGCGCCCATTCGTGGGTCGCGGCATAACGCAATTCGGTGGGTGTCGTCGCCATGCTTGCCTCATGTGTGTATCAATAGCTTGGAATTCGGGACTGTACGCTGCATTCTACCGCGCATCGGCTCAAAAACAAGCAGCCAAGCCGGCATCCGCACAGCGTAAAACAGGCTGCCCGCTGCGCAACACCAGATGCACAAGCCGATCGCTACAAACCCATCGCCTGCCGCATGATGCGCTGCTTGATTGGCGTCAGCGTATTAAGCTGGCGCATGCCCGTGTTGCGCAACCAGCGCACCGGCAAGGATGACTCGGCAAACAAACGTTTGAAACCTTCGACGGCGCCCATCATCAGTAAATTGGAACCCATGCGGCGACGCTGGTAGCGTTCCAATACGTGCATAGCGCCCGGCTGCACTCCTCGATCCAGCGCGCGCTGCAACTCTTCGGCCAGCACCTGAACATCCTGAATACCGAGGTTGGCGCCCTGGCCCGCCAACGGGTGAATCACATGCGCCGCATCGCCAAGCAGCGCTACTCCCGGCTTGACATAGCGGGTGCTATGGCGTTGCTGCAACGGGAAGCTATAACGTCTGGCAAGTTCGTGCACCGTGCCGAGGCGATGTTCAAATGCTTCAACGAGCGCGCGGGCAAAGGCCTCGTCGCCCAGCTTTAACAGCGCGTCGGCGTATTCATCGGTTGCCGACCAGACGATAGAGCAGCATTTTTGCTCGCTATCAGGCAGCGGCAGAAACGCCAACGGTCCCGTCGGTAAAAAGCGCTGCCGGGCGGTACGTTGGTGCGGCTGCTGCATACGCACTGTAGTTACGATTGCGCGTTGCCCGTAAGACCATTGCCGCGTACTAAAGCCCGCCAGTTCGCGTACCCTGGACTGACCCCCGTCAGCCGCGACTAATAACTGTGTCGTTAATTGTTCGCCGCTCTGCAGTTGCAGCTGCGCGGGTTGGCTTTCAGTAGCGTCGAAGTCGGCGTCCTGCACACTTTGCGGGCAGTACAAAATGATATTGTGACTGGCTTTAACGGCCGCCAGCAAGGCTTGCAAAGTGACTCTGTTTTCAACGATATGGCCGAGCAGTGATTGGCGCAGGTCGCGCGCATTGAAATCAATGGCGGCGCTGCCGGCGGCGTCCCACACATGCATGCGGTCAAATGCGCAAGCGCGCTGTTCAACAATAGCCGGCCAAACCCCCAATGCGGAGAAAAACTGTTGTGATGCGACGGTCAGGGCGCTGACGCGAGGATCAAAACCCACGGCCGCCGAATCACTTGGCGCCACTGGCGCTGGAAATTCGCGCGCTTCGATCAAGGCTATCTCGTAGGCGCTATTGCGCAAGGCGCAAGCAAGGGCCAAGCCCACCATGCCGCCGCCGGCAATAACGATATCGAAATGGCGCGCCGAGGTCACAACAATACACCCGGCGCCAGTCCGGCCGCCTGCCGCACCAGTAGTGACTTCAGCGGCGGCAGCAAGTCCAGACTCAGCAAGCCGAGGTCACGACCCAGGCCAATGGCAAAACCGTCGTTAACGAACACCGTTGCCGTCAGGTGGCTAAAGGCGATGGTATTGCGCTGGTCGCCGCGCTGCGCCGCCAGATAATTATTCAACACTTCGATCGCCCCCAGACTTTGCCCGACTGCGCGCGCCGCACGCAAATGGTCGACCAGATTCAGCACGGCACGCAGCGCCAGGTTGTAGCCCTGGCCAGCAACCGGGTGTAAGGAATGCGCCGCATTACCCATAACAATAACATGTGGCCTGACCTGCTCCTGCGCCTCGATCAAGCTCAAGGGATAACAAAAACGCTGACCGCTGCGCTCGATGCGGCCCAGGCGAAAACCAAACTCACACTGTAGTTCGGCATTAAATTCTGCTTCCGGTGCCGCCGCGAGGCGCTCGGCATCGTCGGGTGACCGGGTCCAGACCAGCGAACTCAGCCTGCTGCTGGCGCTTTCGCCCAACGGCAGGAAGGCCAACGGGCCGTTGTCGGTGAAGCGTTCGTAGGCAACATGTTGGTGCGGTTTTTGAGCTTGCACATTGCACACCATGGCGGCATGGCGGTAATCGGTTCGCCGTGCGCCAATGCCCAATTTGGCACGCATGCCCGACTGCGCGCCGTCGGCAACCACCAGTAATTCGGTACTGACCATGACCACTTCCCCATCGCGGGTGAAACTCACCTGCGCGCCGGCGGCGTCGACGCTCGCATCCACTACGGTCGCCGGGCAGGCGAATTCGATCGTCGCGTCAGCATACAGCGCTTCCAGCAGCACCGCACCCAGCCACTTGTTGTCGGCCACATAACCCAGCGCGGGCAGCCCTTCCGTAGCACTGTCCATCCAGACCGAGCCAAAGCGGCCGCGGTCAGATACATGAACATTTTTGATCGGCGTGACATGCTCGGCAATGCGCTGCCACAAGCCCATGCCTTGATAGATTTGCTGGCTGCCATAAGACAATGCCGTCGCGCGCGCGTCGAAACTGGGTTGGTAGCCGACTTCCGCTGAACTGTCGTTCAGCGCGAAACTTTCGATAATCAAAACCTTGCAGGCAACGTCTTTATAGCAAGCGCTCAAACAGGCGGCAAGACTGGCGCCCACCATACCGCCGCCAACAATGACGACATCGTAGTCCGACGCCATTTAAGCCCGCGCGCGCTTGCCGCGCATCAGTTTTTCGATGGCATTGACTTTCTTCGGCAACGCTGCTGTCAACACCTTTGCTTTTGTTTTGGTGACCACCACGTCATCTTCAATACGAACGCCAATGCCGCGCCATTTTTTCGCGACAGCGGTATTGTCAGGCGCGATATAAATACCGGGCTCCACCGTCAACACCATGCCAGGCTCCAGCATGCGCCACTCATGGCCAATCTTGTAGTCGCCAACGTCGTGTACATCCATGCCCAGCCAGTGACCGACGCGATGCATATAAAAGGGCTTGTAGGCCTCCTGCTCTATCAGTTGGTCGACTTCACCGCGCAATAGCCCCAAATCTCGGAGACCTTCGGTGATACTCCGCACGGTCACATCGTGCGGAGTATTCCAGTGCGCGCCTGGCCGCACAGCCTTGATGGCTTCCAGCTGGGCCGTCAACACGATTTCGTAAATGGCTTTTTGCTCGGGGCTGAATTTGCCGCTAACCGGAAACGTGCGCGTAATATCCGATGCATAGAAATCCAGCTCGGCCCCCGCATCGATCAACACCAGGTCACCCTTTTTCAGCGTGGCCGTATTGTCGGTGTAATGCAAAATGCAGCCGTTATCGCCGCCACCGACAATCGAGCTGTAGGCCGGCCACGGGCTGCCGCCGTGCATAAACTCATGCTCCAGCTCGGCCTGCAACTGATATTCGTACATGCCAGGCTCGCAAGCACGCATCGCGCGCTTGTGCGCCTTGACTGAAATGTCTGCCGCCTGCTGCATGACCTTCAACTCGGCGGCGCTTTTGAATAAGCGCATATCGTGTAGCATATGATCGAGATCAACAAACTCGCCGGGCGGATGAGCACCGGAACGTGCCTTCTTGCGAATCGAATTAACCCAGCGCATCAAGCGTCGGTCAAAGTCAAAATTACGCCCCATCGCATAATACACGCGTTCGCGACCTTCGATCAGCCCGGGCAATATGTCGTCGATATCGGCGATCGGAAACGCATCGTCGGCGCCAAAGCGCTGGCAGGCGCCCTCCGGGCCTGCGCGATAGCCAACCCAGCGTTCCATCTCGGGGTCACGCTCGTCACAAAATAAAACAAATTCGCCGTGTTCACGCCCGGGCGCCAACACCAGCACCGAGTTTGGCTCGGCAAATCCGGACAGATAGTAAAAGTCGCTGTCTTGCCGAAAGGGAAACTCAACGTCACGATTGCGGATCAAATGCGACGCCGACGCGATGATGGCGATGCCGCGAGGCTCCATTTGCGCCATTAGATTCTGTCTGCGGCGGGCGAATTCACGTTTTAGTATTGCCATGTGTTGCTCTTAGTGTAAGGTAAGTTCGTCGCCAGTTGCAGGCGCAGCCAGGGCACACTGTGCAAAAACCGTCAGTGCGGCCACCCTGACGTATTCTGCAAGTTGCATGAAATCGTGTTCGCTGGCATTGGCGCTGATCGATTCTTCATCCAGAGCAACATTGGCAATGGCGGCGAAGTCACGAAAGACTTCCGCGACCTCCTTGGCTCCCGGCACGTTATTGTCGACGCCTTTACCGGCCAGAGCGAAACCGCTAAGAAAACCCATGCACCACTGCCCAAGCGCCTCGGCGCGTTGCGGGAGACCCACGTCGTCTGCCGGTAGCAGCATACTAAACCCTAGCTCCGCATCGGTCAGCGCGGCATGCGCTTGCTCCTTGACGGCAACCAACTCGGTGCGCGCAACGGTCGATGGTTCTTTTTCGCTAGCATCCATATAGGTCAGGCTATTGCTGATCCAAGCGGCAGCATCCCAATCAGCACCGGCCGCCAACCCGCCACAGGCGACACCGTGAATTTCAGCTGCACTGCTTAAACCGCCGAGCTCGTTAATCAAATCGGCTAGCTCATCGTAATATAATAAGCCTGCGGCGGGCTGCGAACGGTTCATGAGCAATATCTCCGGGGAATAATGTAAAACCCAGGCAGTCAGTACAGTACGCGGATTGACCCACCTGCGGCAGACTACTATAGTACCTGCAGATTCAAAACCAATAAACATTGCAATGGAAAACAATCAAGTCAAAGTGCTGGAGCAAAAGATTCACGAGATTGTCGATCTTTGTGCCGCGCTGAATCACGAAAATAGAACACTCAAAGCCAAGCACAATGTATGGCGCAATGAGCGCGCAGGGCTTATGAAGAAAAATGAACTGGCACGAACCAAAGTCGAAAACATGATTTCACGCCTGCGTTCGCTGGAGGAAGATTCGTGAGGCCGATTGAAATTGAAACGGTCACTGTGGGTATTCTCGGCAAGGACTACCAGATCCGCTGCCCGCCGGACGAGAAACAGGCGCTGCTGCAATCTGCTACTTATCTGAACAAAAAAATGTGCGAAATTCGTGACGGCGGCAAGGTGATTGGCCTGGAACGCATCGCGGTAATGGCGGCCTTAAATATGTCCTACGAATTGATGGAGGCCGTGCAAACCAGCGCGTCGTCTGCCGGTGCCAACGATAAATTGTCCAGTCTCACTGCCAAAATTGACGATGCATTGAATGCTTGCCGGCAACTTGAGATTTAGGTTCCAACCAGTGCAGGATGCGCTATACTATTAAAACGTGCCCTGGTGTATTTGCCATACAGTTCGTCCTCGAGCCGATATTGCACTCCGGAGGTTCCTAGCTGATAGGGGTGTGCATGTCCGCTTGACGGAAAGCCCAAACTTTCACAGGAACCACCACCTTGAACCGTCGGGTTCAAGGGCCATACTGTAAAAGCGGTATACTGGGGCACCATTCTCCTCGCTGCGACATGCAGTACGACATTTCCTTGAACGTGCAAAGCACATCCCCCGCAGGACAAAACAAAGCCCAGCTACGCAGAGATATGCGCCAGCGTCGGCGGGCGCTAAGCAAAACCCAACAACTTCAAGCCGGTCACAATTTGTGCCTGATCTTGCGCCGCCACCCTGCCCTGTGGCGCGCCCGGCATATTGCCTGCTACCTGCCGTTTGACGGCGAGATCGACACGACGCCGATTATCGCCGAATTGCTGCAGCGTAAGAAGAAAGTTTATCTGCCGGTGCTGCATGGCAACCGCCTGCGCTTTGCACGCTATCACCACAGCCGCACAATGTATCGCAATCGTTACAATATTAGCGAACCGCACGCACATGGCGAGCAACTCAAGCCGTGGGCCATGCAGCTGATTATGCTGCCGCTGGTTGCATTCGACGCAGACGGCCGACGCCTAGGAATGGGCGCCGGGTTTTATGATCGGACGTTGGCGTTTACCCGTTACCTGCCACGACTGCGCAAACCCGTGCTGATGGGTTTGGCGCATGACTTGCAACAAACCGCGGCGCTAGCAAACGAACAGTGGGACATTGATCTTGATTGGATTGTTACCGATCGTGAGGCGCTGCGCAGTAAAAATAGCCGGGCTTAACGTTGCTTAAAAAAGCCTACTGCAAAAACAACGCATACGCCGGATTATCCGTTTCGTCGATGTGTTTATAATGCAGGCTGTCCAGAAAGCTGGCGATAGCCGCATGCTCCGATCTGTCCGCTTGCAACCCCAACAACACCCGGCCATAAGCGGCGCCATGGTTGCGATAATGAAACATTGAAATATTCCAGCGCTCACCCAGATGCGCCAGAAAATTTAACAGCGCGGCGGGCCGCTCCGGAAATGTAAAGCGGTACAGGGCTTCTTCGCCCACGCCGTTCACGCGCCCACCTACCATATGGCGAATATGCAGTTTGGCGATTTCGTTATCGCTAAGGTCTAGCACGGGATAACCCTTGCGTTGTAGCTCGCCAATCAGTCGCGCCAGATCATGACCATCGGGTTTTATTTGCACACCGACAAAAATATGCGCTTGTTTCGAGTCGGCGTAACGGTAATTAAACTCGGTGATATTGCGCTTGCCCAGCGCGCGGCAAAACGTTTTAAAACTACCGGCTTTCTCGGCAATGGTGACGGCCAGAATCGCTTCGCGGCGCTCACCGATTTCAGTGCGTTCGGAAATATAACGCAAACGGTCGAAGTTTGTGTTGGCACCGCTGTGAATCGCCAGCAGCGTTTTGTTTTTGCACTGCTGGCGCTGCACATATTTCTTCAAGCCCGCCAGTGCCAGCGCGCCGGCCGGTTCGGCGATTGAACGGGTGTCATCGAATATATCCTTGATGGCGGCACACATTTCATCGGTGCTGATGGTAACAACCGCGTCGACGGTCTCGCGCAACACACGAAAGGTTTCTTTGCCAATTTGCGCCACGGCAACACCGTCAGCAAACAGACCAACCTGTGGCAAGGTCACGCGCCGGCCCTTACGTAACGCCGCCGCCAGACACGCCGCATCTTCCGGCTCTACGCCTATGAGCTTTACGGCGGGGCGCACATGTTTGATATATGCCGCCACACCGGCCATCAGCCCACCGCCACCCACTGGCACGAATACCGCATCCAGCGGCCCGGTCACCTGGCGCAAGATCTCCATGCCAATCGTACCCTGGCCTGCAATCACATAAGGGTCATCGTAGGGGTGCACGTAGGCCATCTTGTGCTTCTGCACTAGCTCCTGTGCGTGCGCAGAAGCAGCGTCGTAGTCGTCGCCACGCAATACAATTTTTGCCCCGCGGGCGTTTACCGCATCGATTTTAATCTGCGGCGTGGTTTCCGGCATCACAATGGTGGCCTTGATGCCCCGCTTCTGCGCGGCCAACGCCACGCCCTGCGCATGATTGCCTGCCGACGCCGCGATGACACCGCGACGCTGCTCAGCGGCGCTAAGATTAGCGATTTTGTTGTACGCACCGCGCAGCTTGAACGAGAAAATCGATTGCAAGTCTTCGCGCTTCAAAAGCACGGTGTTACCCAAGCGCTTGGACATTGAACCCGCTTCGTCGATTGGCGATTCGCTAGCCACGTCGTAGACTCGCGCTTGCAGGATTTTTTTAATATAAGAGTTAGGCATACAATATGTTTTGTCAGGTTGCTATTCACATCGGTCAGGCATGACTGGTGCTTGCGCCCGGCCAAACGCCACTGCGGAGGACTTAAGTAAGCGCTATTCAGGCCAGTCATAGTAATAACTAAGCGGCCCTTGCGCCAGTTACGGGAAAAATTTATGCTGCCTATACAATGACGCAATCGAGGGTAGCAGCAATGGATCAGAACACCATGAAACAAGAGGCCGCACAAGCGGCCCTGGATTACATCAAACCAAAACTGGTTCCCGATGCGATTGTCGGCGTGGGAACCGGCTCAACCACTAACTATTTTGTCGATGCGCTCGCCGCGCACAAGGGCTTGTTCAACGCCACCGTCTCGAGTTCGCAGGCAACCACCGAGCGTTTAAAACAACACGGCCTGCAAGTATTTGACCTAAACAGTGTCGACCGGGTTGACGTGTACGTCGACGGCGCCGACGAAGCCAATCATCAACTGCAATTGATCAAGGGTGGCGGGGCAGCATTAACCCGCGAAAAAATCGTGGCGGCCGTGGCCGGAGAATTTGTGTGTATCGCCGACGAGTCCAAGCTGGTCGATGTACTGGGAAATTTCCCCTTACCGGTCGAAGTGATTCCAATGGCTCGCGGCCATGTGGCGCGCGAAATTGTCAAACTTGGCGGCGACCCGGTATTGCGCGATGACTTAGTCACCGACAACGGCAATGTTATTATCGATGTTTATAATTTTAAAATCATGGCGCCGATAGAAATGGAGAAAACGCTGAACAATATTACCGGTGTCGTCAGCAATGGATTGTTCGCGCGCCGTGGGGCTGATTTGCTGATATTGGGTACGCCGACCGGTAGCAAAACTTTAACGCCAGCCGAATAGAAAAATTATTCGGCTCCGTCAAGCAAGCCATCAACTGCGCCAAACAAAAGCCGGCGTATTTCCTCCGACTCGTTGGCCAAATGGTGCCGACCTTCCTCAATATAAAATACCTGGCTGGAAGAGAACTTCTCGCTGATCGCCTTAATATTGAAACGCCAGTCGACGGTGCGGTCTTTTTGGCCCTGCACAATGAACGGCTCCAGGTCGGTGTTGGGAAAATTTGCAAACACGCCCATCCAGTCGCGCATCGCCGACACCCATTGCACCGGCAGCAAGAGCGACTGCAATGGGTCGGCGCTGCGCACGAACTCAAGATAGCTCGTGTCACTCGAATTGGCGGCAAAGCGCCGCGGCAGGTTATCAACAAAGGGGCGCAAGCTGTGGTAAAGCACACGTGACAATGGCCAGAATGCGGGCCGCACCAAGGGGGCGAGCAACACGATGTGCTGGAACGGCGAACTCTCTTTGGTGTATTGTTGCTGGAGCACATGCTGCATCACAATCGTGGCGCCAGTGCTTTGACCAACAATATGATACGGCGCGGCGTTGTGCTGACAGCTTAAGTTAAAGCACTGCTCCAACACCTGACCGTATTGGATAAAACTGGTTATCGTCACCTTTGGACCAGTCGACAGGCCGTGACCCGGCAAATCAAACGCAATCACGGAGAAGCCTTTTCGCAACCAGTATTCGATGACGTTGCCAAACAAACCGACGTGATCGTAGTAGCCGTGCACCACGTAGCACGTGCCTTTGGCGTTTTGCTGACGAAAATAATGACAAACGATGTTGAAGCTGGTGGTGGTAAAGCTGCCAACGAAGTGCTGCAGACCCGGCATGCGATTTTCGAAATCGATGCCATAGAAGCGAAAATATTCCTCTTCTGCCGCGCTGCTGGCGTGTGGATTTTCGAAATCCAGCGGCTTTATGCTGTTAAACAGAGCGGGCAAATCCATGTTTTTATTAGCCCCGGGCCGAGCGCCACTCGCACCGATGTGAGAGTGGCTTTAGTTGTTACAGCTCGGCAGGATAGCCGATTTACAGGCTACGTCCGTGTAGCCTACAGGCCAGCTAAAGCTGTTCCAGCTTGCCGCAGGCAAACTGGCGGTGCGGTAAATTACAGATACGCAAAGCTCAGTTTTGGTAACGGCTTTCCAGCATTTCCACGGCCGGCAACGGTTTCCCTTCGACAAACTCCAGGAAAGCGCCACCGCCGGTCGAGATATAGGAAATCTGTTCGCTAATGCCATATTTGTCGATGGCGGCCAACGTATCACCTCCACCGGCAATCGAAAACGCGGCCGAGTCGGCGACTGCCTGAGCCAGGGTTTTTGTGCCTGCGCCAAACTGGTCGAACTCGAATACGCCGACTGGCCCGTTCCAGATAATCGTTTGCGCGCCCGTAACGATTTCGCTGAAGCTGCTCGCGGTTTTTGGGCCAATATCAAAAATCATCTCGTTGTCACCAACTTCGTCAACTGCTTTTACGGTCGCGGTTGCGTCAACGGCGAAGCGATCGCCAACAACTACGTCCACCGGCAGAGGGATATGCGCTTTCCGCATCAACTCTTTGGCCTGCGGCAGCAAATCGGCTTCGCACAAGGATTTGCCGACCGGATACCCGGCCGCCGCCAGAAAAGTATTGGCAATGCCGCCGCCGACGATCAATTGATCGACTTTGTCGGCCAGCTGGTCGAGCACGGTGAGCTTGGTCGACACTTTACTGCCGCCGACAATAGCCAGTAGCGGGTGCGCGGGGTTGTCCAGCGCGCGCCCCAACGCATCGAGTTCGGCACTCAGCAAGGGGCCTGCGCAAGCCTTGGCGGCGAATTTGGCAACACCGTGCGTAGACGCTTGCGCGCGATGTGCGGTACCGAATGCGTCCATGACGAATACGTCGCATAACTTGGCCATCTTTTTTGCCAGTTCATCATCGTTTTTCTTCTCACCCGAATTGAAACGCACATTTTCCAGCAACACCACCTCACCGGCTGCGGCATCGACACCGTCCAGCCAGTCTTTCTTAAGCGCCACTTCACGGCCCAGCAGTTCACCCAGGCGTTGCGCTACCGGCGCTAACGAATAGGCGGCGTTCGCAGCATCACCTGCGCCTTCTTCAGGGCGGCCCAAATGCGACATCAACATAACGCGTGCGCCCCGTTCCAGGGCCTGTTGAATAGTTGGGATAGACGCCCGGATACGCGCGTCGCTGGTCACCGCGCCGTCATTAATCGGCACGTTCAAGTCCTGGCGAATCAGCACGCGTTTGTCGTGCAGATCCAAATCGGTCATTTTTGTGATAGGCATTATTAAATCCTCCGTTCGTTGAGTTCGCGTTACGCCTTTAGTTGGCGCCGCGGTGAGTCGGCTGGTACAGGCGTCAATAGGTCATCACGGCTGCAACATCCGGTATACGGCTGGCAAAACCCCACTCATTATCGAACCAGGTAAACACCTTCGCCAGCCAGCCACCACTGACTCGCGTTTGCCCGGCATCGACCACCCCAGAATGAGGATCATGGTGAGTGCGGATCATGGTTAAAGTCGCAAGAAGCCAGCGGTTCTTCCGTCTAACCGGGTACCCCATTATAAGTGCTGGTTGCTGGCCGACTGTAATACTGCGTTCAGTTCAGTGAGCGTGACATCTTTGCTCAGCCAAACCGATAAATCCATGACCGACACGTTAGTTGCGGGTACACACCCGCTCCGGCGGAGAAGCGCCCTTCGGTAGGCGGCAGAATTCGCTCAACGCCTTTGGCAAGATGGCTTTCAATCGGCATAACCGACTGGCGCGCACCGTGCATTTTGCGCAGATTGGCGTGGTGATATGCGACGATTGGTAAACCCGGGGTATCGGCACGCTCGTACAGCATACGCTACACGCAGCGTCCGACGTAGCCCCGGATTGCGACGCAACTTATGAAGCCAGCAACGCGCGCGCCTTAGCCACTACGTTTTCGACACTAAAACCGAACTCCTGCATCAACTCGCCACCCGGTGCCGACTCACCAAAGCGGTTAATGCCAATCACGGCGCCATCCAATCCAACATATTTGCGCCAGTAGTCACCGTGAGCAGCCTCGACAGCGATGCGCTTGCGCACCTCCGCCGGCAACACTTGTTGCCGATAGGCTTCATCTTGCTGTTCAAACACTTCCGCAGACGGCATGGACACAACTCTTACCGAGGCCTCGAGCTGCGGTGCGGCCCGCAGAACAATATCAAGCTCCGAGCCAGTTGCAATCAGAATAAGCTCCGGCTCCGGCTCCGCCCCCGACTGGTACATCACATACCCGCCACGTTCGATAGCAGCAAGTTGGGCTGCATCGCGCTGCTGATGAGGGAGGCCCTGACGCGAGAATATGAGCGCGGTCGGGCCATGATTACGTTCTATAGCGGCTTTCCACGCCACCGCCGATTCCACTGCGTCGGCCGGCCGCCAGGTTACCAGGCCGGGCGTGGTGCGCAAATTTGTCAGTTGTTCGATGGGCTGGTGCGTAGGGCCATCTTCACCCTGACCGATCGAGTCGTGTGTGAACACAAAAATGCTTTGTTTGCCCATCAACGCCGCCATCCGCACTGCGTTGCGCGCGTACTCCATGAACATCAGAAAAGTAGCGCCGTAGTTAACAAAGCCGCCGTGCAATGCTATGCCGTTAACGATAGCCGCCATGCCGAATTCGCGCACGCCGTAGTGCATATAATTGCCATCCGGCGCCTCCGCACTGACCGCCTTGGAGCCACTCCACAGCGTCAGGTTCGAGCCAGCCAGGTCGGCCGAACCACCGAATAGCTCAGGCAACAGCGGACCATAGGCATTCAGCGCATTTTGTGACGCCTTGCGACTGGCGATACTTTCGCCACGCTCTTGTGTTTCTTGAATATACTGCTGCGCGAGTTCGCCAAAGTCGGCGGGCAATTCGCCACGCATACGGCGCTCAAATTCGGCAGCCAACTGCGGATGCTGTTGCTGGTAGGCCTGCAACTTTTCCTGCCAGGCTTGCTCCCGCACGGCGCCCTGCTCGCGTGCATCCCAGCCCGCATAAATAGCCTCAGGCACCTCGAACGGCGGGTGGTGCCAACCCAACTCCTCTCGCGTGACGGCGATTTCGTCGGCGCCTAACGGCGCACCGTGTATACCGGCGGTACCCTGCTTGTTTAGCGCGCCTTTGCCGATAATGGTTTTGCAGCATATCAACGTGGGCTTATCGGTCACCGAGCGCGCGGTTTCGAGGGCCGCCCTCACGGCGCCGGCATCATGCCCGTCCACGCCCGGCACCACATGCCAGCCGTAAGCGCCGAAGCGTTGCGGCGTGTCGTCGGTAAACCAACCCTCTACCTCACCGTCGATGGAAATATCATTATCATCGTAGCAGACGATAAGTTTGCCAAGGCCGAGGGTGCCGGCCAGCGACGCCACTTCGTGCGAAACGCCTTCCATCAGGCAGCCGTCGCCGACGAATACGTAAGTATGATGATCAACAATATTCAAACCCTCGCGGTTATAGTGCGCGGCCAGCACTTTTTCGGCCAGCGCCATGCCGACTGCATTACCCAAACCCTGACCCAGCGGGCCGGTGGTCGTCTCTATACCAGGCGCGTAGCCATATTCGGGGTGGCCCGGCGTCTTCGAATGCAGCTGGCGAAAATTTTTGAGTTCTTCTATCGGTAACTGATAACCGGTCAGGTGCAACAGGGAGTACAGCAGCATCGAGCCGTGGCCGTTCGACAGCATGAAGCGGTCACGACCCCACCAATCCGGATTGGCAGGGTTATGTTGCAGAAACTCGTTCCACAATACCTCGGCGATATCGGCCATGCCCATAGGCATACCGGGGTGACCACTATTGGCCTGTTGTACGGCGTCCATGCTCAACGCCCGAATGGCGTTGGCTAATTCATTGTGGCTTGGCATGCCTGACTCCAATGTTTTTGGTGGAAAATAAGAATGGGATGCTATTGTCGCTCAGCTACCTTAGTGAAGTAAATACCGCGAACAGGAATGCAAAGCATTCACCATCTACTACACTATCTATATCAAAATTTATTGATGTGCTTTTCGGCAGTTGTTATAGTGCGCGCCAATGAGTATACCCGCCAACGCCGGTCTTGGCACCCGCTCCCACGTTCTCTCCCTTAGCCTGCTTAACAAAGCAGCCGCCGACGAACTGCGCTTGCACATTTTGCGCACCTTACGGCGCGACTCGTTTGGGGTGGGTGAGCTGTGTGAAATGTTTGCGATGCAGCAGCCGGCCATGAGCCACCATCTTAAGGTGTTGGCGCAGGCGCAATTGGTGGCGACCCGCCGGGAAGGCAACAACATTTTTTACCGGCGCACGACCACGGCCTTGCAAGCCTGGCTGCAACCGCTGCATGACTGCCTGTTCGAGACCACCGACCAGTTGCCCTTGCCCGCGCCAATAGAAAAGCGCCTAGAGGCCATCCAAGACAAACGCGCGCACTTGTCACGCCGGTTTTTTAATGACAACGCCAGCAAATTCGCGACTCAGCAGGAACTGATCGCCGCTTACCCGGTATATGCCGCACCGGTCGCCGAACTGTTACAACAACTGGATACGCCGCAGCGCCGCAGCGTGTTAGAGATAGGCCCAGGCTGCGGCGAGTTTCTGGCGCAGCTCGCCGTGCTGTTCAAGAAAATTATCGCGCTGGATATTTCCGCGGAAATGCTCAACCAGGCCAAATCACTCGCCAAAGCGCAGCACCTGGAAAATGTGCGGTTTCTACTGGGCGACAGTAAGCTGGCCCTGCAGGAAGGTATCAGCGTGCACACAATTGTGATGAATATGGTGCTGCACCACGTCGCTTCGCCGGCAGACTTGTTTGCCGATGCCGCGGCGTTGTTAAAAGACGCCGGCCACTTGTTCGTTGCCGATCTGTGCGAGCACAGCCAGGACTGGGTGCGACAAGCCTGCGGCGACCTGTGGTTGGGGTTTGCGCCCGACGAACTCAGTGACTGGGCGCGGCGCACCGGCCTCGCTGAGGCGCGGGAAGGTCAATATTTAAGCCTGCGCAATGGCTTTCGACTGCAAATACGACACTTTCAAAAATTAACCGTTTAATTAAGGCACAACACAATGAGCGAGTACTCTCTGTTTACCTCGGAATCGGTCTCTGAAGGCCACCCGGATAAAGTCGCCGACCAAGTATCCGACGCTATTCTCGATGCGATCATAGCCGAAGACGCCGATGCCCGGGTTGCGGTCGAAACCCTAGTGAAAACTGGCATGGTACTGGTTGCCGGCGAGGTACGCACCAATGCCTGGGTTGATATCGAAGAAATCGCCCGCGGCGTCATTAAAGACATTGGCTATAACAGCTCCGAGATGGGTTTCGATTGGGGGTCGTGCGCAGTATTAAACGCCATCGGCAAGCAGTCCGCCGATATTGCCATGGGCGTTGACGAAGGGGCGGACAAAGACCTGGGCGCCGGCGATCAGGGCTTGATGTTCGGTTACGCCACCAATGAAACCGAGGTGCTAATGCCCGCGCCAATCACCTACGCGCATCGTCTGGTGCGGCAACAAGCCAAGGTGCGCAAAGACGGCAGCCTGCCCTGGCTGCGCCCGGACTCCAAGAGCCAGGTTACCTTTCGCTACGGCGAAGACGGCAAGCCGGCGGCTATCGACGCCGTGGTTTTGTCAACCCAGCACAGCACCGCTATCACGCTGGACGAGCTGCGCAGCGCGGTACTGGAGCAAATTATCAAACCGGTACTGCCGGCGGAATGGCTCAACGCCGACACCAAGTACTTTATCAACCCCACCGGTAATTTTGTGATCGGTGGCCCGGTAGGCGATTGCGGTCTGACCGGACGCAAGATTATCGTCGACACCTACGGTGGCATGGCGCGCCACGGCGGCGGCGCGTTCTCCGGCAAAGACCCATCGAAAGTCGACCGTTCCGCGGCCTATGCGGGCCGCTATGTGGCAAAAAATATTGTCGCCGCCGGCCTGGCCGATCGCTGTGAAATCCAGATCTCGTATGCGATTGGCGTATCCGAACCGACGTCGATCAGTGTCAACACTTTCGGCACCGGCAAGCTGGCGGATATCAAGATTGTCGAGCTGGTGCGAGAACACTTTGATCTGCGCCCGCGCGGTCTGATCGAGATGCTGGATCTGAAACGACCGATTTATCAGGCCACCGCAGCCTACGGCCACTTCGGTCGCAGCGAAGCTGATTTCACGTGGGAAAAAACGGATAAAGCCGACACTTTGAAAACCGCTCTGTAATCATTGAGGACACACCTATGAATGCCAACGAACAAATAGACACCGTAATTCAAGACTACAAAGTCGCCGACATCAACCTGGCCGAGTATGGCCGCCGTGAAATCGCCATCGCCGAGCACGAAATGCCGGCGCTGATCGCCCTGCGGCGCAAATACGCCACAAGCAAGCCGCTGGCCGGTGCGCGCATCATCGGTTGTATTCACATGACCATCCAGACGGCGGTGCTAATTGAAACGCTGATCGAACTGGGCGCGGAAGTGCGCTGGTCATCGTGCAATATTTTCTCCACCCAGGACCATGCCGCAGCAGCCATAGCAGCGCGCGACATCGCCGTGTATGCCTGGAAAGGCCAAACGATGGAGGAAGGCGACTGGTGTATCGAGCAAACCATCTTGAAAAATGGCAAACCCTGGAACGCCAATATGCTGCTCGACGATGGCGGCGACCTGACCACGATGGTGCACGACAAGTACCCGCAAATGCTCGATCACATCCACGGTATCTCCGAAGAAACCACCACCGGCGTGCACCGCTTACTGGAAATGCTGGCAAACGGTTCACTGAAGGTGCCGGCAATCAACGTCAATGATTCGGTCACCAAGTCCAAGAACGACAACAAATACGGCTGCCGCCACAGCCTCAGCGACGCCATCAAGCGCGGCACAGATCATCTGTTAGCCGGCAAAAAGGCGCTGGTGGTTGGCTACGGCGACGTTGGTAAAGGCTCGGCGCAGAGCCTGCGGCAGGAAGGTATGATTGTTAAAGTCTCCGAAATCGACCCGATCTGCGCCATGCAAGCCTGCATGGATGGTTTTGAGGTGGTATCGCCGTACAATAACGGCATCAACACCGGTACGCACGACAGCATTAACGCCACGCTACTGGCTAACATCGACCTCATTGTTACCTCAACCGGCAATACCACCGTGTGTGACCGCTACATGTTGCAGGCGGTCAAGAAGGGCGCGGTGATTTGTAATATCGGCCACTTCGACAACGAAATCGACACCCAGTATATGCGCGATAACTGGGCCTGGCAGGAGGTCAAGCCACAGGTGCATAAAATCTATCGCGATGCAAAAGCCGGCGCCGATTTCGATATAAGCAGCGAAGACTATCTGCTGCTGCTGGCCGAAGGCCGTTTGGTTAACCTGGGTAACGCGACCGGCCACCCGTCACGTATTATGGATGGTTCATTTGCCAACCAGGTGCTGGCGCAACTGCATTTGTTCGAGCGCAAGTTTGCCGATCAGGACGCCGCCGCCCAAAAAGCGATGCTAGGCGTTGAAGTATTACCGAAGAAACTGGACGAAGAGGTGGCGGCGTATATGGTCGCTGGTTTTGGCGGAGTGATCACACAAATGACCTCGCACCAGGCGAACTATGTCAATACGCCAGTCGACGGCCCCTACAAACCAGAGAGTTATAAATACTAGAACGCAGGGTACGCAATATTATGAGTGAATTGACCGAAAACAAGCGGCTCAGCTTCGAGTTTTTCCCGCCCAAGACCGACCCAGGACGGGACAAACTGCAAACTGTTTGGCAAACCCTAAACGAGTTTCAACCGGAGTTCTTTTCGGTGACTTACGGCGCCGGCGGCTCGACGCGGGAGTTTACCCGCAGCACTGTCAGTGAGCTGACCGCGGCTGCTATTTCGGTAGCACCGCATTTGTCATTTGGCGGTGACGACGAGCAATCCATGCTGCAACTGCTGCACGACTATCAGGACCAGGGCGTCAAACGTATTGTCGCCCTGCGTGGCGATATCCCGTCCGGCTTTGGCGACACGCAGACTGTGCACGCCAACGAGTTGGTGGCGTTTATTCGCCAGCACTGCGGCGATGACTTGCACCTCGAGGTCGCCGCCTACCCGGAGATACACCCGCAAGCCGAATCGTTCACCAGCGATTTGCGCTACCTGCGCAATAAAATCGACGCCGGCGCCAACAGCGCTATCACGCAATATTTCTATAACGCCGATGCGTACTTTTATTTTCTGGATCAATGCAGCAAGGCGGGAATCAACGCGCCGATTTACGCGGGCATCATGCCGATTACTAACTACAAAAACCTGACCCGCTTCTCGGCCAACTGCGGCGCAGAAATTCCCCGCTGGATAACGCAACGACTGGATAGCTTGCAAAGCGACGAACTGGCGCTGCGTGAATTCGGCATCGAAGCGGTCAGCCGCTTGTGCGAGCGATTGTTGCAGGGCGGCGCACCCGGCCTGCATTTTTACACGATGAACAGCGTTGATCCCACGGCGACTATCTGCCGCAATATTGGTTTTGTTTAACGCTTACGTTTAGGCCTTAGTAAGCTCTAACATGCGCATTCCCCGCATTTACCACGGCTCACCGATCACCGCACGCGAGCTGCTCACACTGGATGACCGGGCAGCACACTATCTGCGTCGTGTGCTGCGCTTGCAATGCGACAACCCGGTAGTCGTATTCGATGGTCGCAGCGGCGAGTGGCAGGCCGTGATCTCCCGGCTGGACAAAAAATCAGTGCAACTGAACCTGCAACAGTTCAAGCCCATTGATCGAAGCGGATCTCTCAATATTCACCTTGGCATCGGTTTGCCGCGCGGCGAACGCATGGACTGGATCGTGCAAAAGGCAACCGAGCTTGGTGTACGCGCCATTACACCGTTGTTAACCGAGCGCTGCGAGGTTAAATTGCAAGGTGAACGACTGGCGAAACGTATGCAACATTGGCAAGCCGTTAGTATCAGCGCTTGCGAACAATGTGGTTTAAACGTATTACCCGAGCTTCGTAGTCCTATTACTAGCATGCAATGGGCAAGGCACAATAGCGCCGACCTGAAATTGGCGTTGCATCCCGAGGCCGCGCAAGACTTCAATTATGGTGAAACACCACACTCGGTGATGCTGGCAATTGGGCCAGAAGGGGGGTTTACCGAGCAGGAAGTGCAACAACTAAAAACGGTCGATTTTACCATGCTGCGCGTCGGCGATCGGGTATTACGCACCGAAACTGCACCATTGGTGGCGCTGAGTATCGTGCAGCATCGTTGGGGGGATTTACGCTTTTAGTTTTATACCGTCGTGGCAAACTGCAGAATAGCGTTCTCGATAAACTCGAGGTTTGGAATGCTGGCCAGCTCGCCGTTGGCAGACACTACCATCAACTCGGCGGGACCCAGCTCAGCCTGGTTGTCAACCGCCAGCTCTTCCGCACTGACACGCATCATACGCGGCGCGCTTTGGGTCAGTAGCGCCAAGAAAGGCAGTTGCTCGGACGTACCAATGCCATTCAGCACTGCAATATTGCAATTGCGCTGGCCACTACTGGCCTGGAAGGGCTCGTCATTAAGCCCCTCAAACGATACCAGCGGAATCTGCCGGGTACGCCAATCGAGGTGCCCCATAAACCAGGTTGGCACATTGTCCATCGGCTGCGGCAGCCGATGGACAATGATTTCCGCGATCGAAACGTTAGGCAGCAGCAAATACTTGTGCGTCACCGGAATCAAAAAAGTGGATAACTCCGTCACCGCCTGCTGCAAATTCG
This sequence comes from uncultured Pseudomonadales bacterium, assembly GCA_964544755.1. Classification (GTDB taxonomy): domain Bacteria; phylum Pseudomonadota; class Gammaproteobacteria; order Pseudomonadales; family JAUIET01; genus JBBKXJ01. The sequence continues at coordinate 24,911 of CAZJDL010000019.1, forward strand.
AGGCATTAGCCATACTTGTCACCTTGGCTGCTCCACGCGTTCGCGGCCGATCAAATCGACGATAGCCTCGAGCAGTTCCAGCTCCTGATACGGTTTACCTAAATAATTATTAACGCCGATGGATATTGCCCGCTCACGATGCTTGTCGCCGGTACGCGAGGTAATCATGATGATGGGCAGCTCGCTCAATTCGCTGTGATGGCGAATCTGATTAGCCACTTCGAAACCATCCATACGCGGCATTTCGATATCCAGCAGCATAAGGTCGGGACGCTCATCCTGCAATATTGACATCGCTTCGACGCCGTCTCTGGCGACAATTACATCCATGCCCTGGCGCTCGAGGAAACGCGACGTGACCTTGCGCACCGTCACCGAGTCGTCGACCACCATGACTTTCAGAGCCTGGTTGGTTTCTTCTTCAACGACATGATCGATAACGAAGTCATCACGATGCATATGCAACGCGTCGTTGCGAATCAAGGCCAGCATATCCAGAATGACAACTACGCGGCCGTCACCCAGCACAGTGGCGCCAGACACGCCTTGCACCATGCCGAATTGCGCACCAAGCGATTTCACGACGATTTCACGACTACCGTGCAATTCGTCTACCTGAATTGCCATCGCGTGATCGCTACCGCGCACCAGAATCACCGGCAGCGGCGACCCCTGCGCTTGTATATTCGGTTTCGCATCGACGCGTAACAGCGAGCCAATGTAGCGCAGCATATACGGCTGGCCGGCATACTCGAACATCGGCGCGTCCGGCTGATAATAGGCTTCCAGCTCAAACGGGCTGACACGCACAATACCTTCAATCGTATTCAATGGTATGGCATAGGTGTCACCAGCAACCGACACCATTAATGCGCGGTTTACCGAAACGGTAAACGGCAAGCGAATGATAAATTTGGTGCCATGACCCTCCAGCGACTGGATGTCCATGACGCCACCCAGTTGCTTGATTTCGCTGTGCACAACATCGAGACCCACACCACGCCCCGATATTTGCGTGACTTCGGTGGCGGTGCTAAAACCCGACTCCAAAATAAACTGCAAAACCTCATGCGGGGTAAGCTCTGCTTCCGCGTCCATCAAGCCGGCTTCGACAGCCTTGCTACGAACTCTTTCCAGATTAATGCCGGCACCATCGTCTTCCAGCACCAGCACTATTTCGTTGCCTTCACGCACCAGACCGAGAGTGATTTGGCCCGCTGCCGGCTTACCGGCATCGAGCCGCTGCTGTTCAGTCTCAATGCCGTGATCAACCGAGTTACGCAGCATATGCTCGAGCGGCGGCAACATGCGCTCGAGCACGCTGCGGTCCATCTCGCCTTCCATGTTAAGCATTTCAAAATTGACCTGCTTGTCCACTTCGGCACTAATTTGACGCACGATGCGACGCAGGCGCGGTGCGACGCGCGCAAATGGCACCATGCGCGACTGCATCAAGCCTTCTTGCAGGTCGGTATTGATGCGCGATTGCTGCAACAACAGCGTTTCCATATCGCGCGCTCTTTCATTCAGCGTGCCTTTCAGATCCAGCAGGTCGGACGCGCTTTCCATCAACGAGCGCGACAGGGTTTGCAAATGCGAGTAGCGATCCATTTCCAGCGGGTCGAAACCTTGCAAACCATCCTGTTCAACCTGCTCCTGACGAAACAGTATTTGTGCTTCAGTTTCCATTTCCAAACGCCGCAATTTTTCTTGCAGGCGCTCTACCGTCAATTGCATTTCTTCTAAAGAAAAACCGAATTCACTGACCTGCTCCTCTGCGCGCGCACGGGAGATACTGGTCTCGCCGGCCAGGTTCACTAGGTTTTCGAGTAACTGGCTTGGCACTCGTACCACTTCCTGCGCACCGCGTTTGCTGGCCTCGGCGGCAAAAACTGCGTTCGCGTCAGCGCTCATCGCGCCCACCATCGAGCTGGACACAGCCGCGCCAGTAGGGAACGGATTAGCGACGGTTTGCACCTGTGGCTGATTGAACGGCAACACATTATCGGGCCGCGGGGCCAGCGGATTGTCGATGCTTACCGGTGCGGCATCGCCACCTAGCTGCGGCTCATCAGTGGGCGCGCCACCGTCGCGCAATACATCAACGCAGCCGGTAATTTGATCCAGATAAGACTGCAATTCCTTGAATAATTTTTTAGTGAACTTCCGATCCTTCTGTTGCTCAGCGGTCAGGAACGTCTCGCAGTCGTGGCTTATATCGCCAAGTTCCGTCAAGTCGGCCAGGCGTGCGCCACCTTTCAGAGTATGCAACAAGCGCAGCAATTCATCGACGTATTGCTTGTCGCCGGGTTCGTCTATCCAGGCGTGCACGCATTCATCGATACCTTGCAATATGTCGACGGCTTCTTCGGTGAAGATCTCGATAATTTCGCTTGCTATTTCGTCGTCATCACCGTGGTTATTGTCGGCCGACTGACTGAGGTAGGCGCTGATCTCGTCGCGTCCGGGCGTCGCGGCGGCAAGTAATTCCGCTTCCGCCGCCATTGCGGCGCCGAGGTCAACTTCGTCGTCAAACTCAATCGCTTCGACGGACTCCGCATCTTGACCGTCAGCAGCGGCTTCGATGTTGCTTTCCTCGGCAGCAGGCGCCTCGCGCGCTTCCATCCAGTTTTCGAGTTCGAAGTCGGGCATGTCGTCGTCCGACTCGGCATCCAGGCTGACTTCGATAAAATCTTCATCAACAAGTTCTATGCCATCCGCTTCTATCTCTATTTCTGCTACGGGCACTTCTTCTGCAACAGGTACTTCTTCTGCAACAAGTTCAGTTTCTGCACCTGGCTCAACTTCCTGCGGTTGCGCGAACTCGAAACTTTCCAGCTCGGCAATCAAATCGGCGTCCAGCTCAGCTGATTGACCCGCAGCAAGACGGTCTAACATATCATTCAAGGCGTTCTGCGCGCGCGCGGTCAAGGCACAGAAATCTTCCGGCGCCTGTTCCAACGCCGCCGCCTGTTCGCAAGTTTGCGCACTTAAGCCAGCCAGCTGGGCGACCATATCCTGCTGTTGCTGCAGCGCCGACTGCTCCAGTATGCGTAGTGCGGTGGCCGCGCGCACGCTGGAATCAGTAACAGACTTACCTTGCCGCGCATCCTCCAGCAATTGTTGCGCCTGCGCCACGCTTTCCATACCCTCGGCGAGGAATACACCAATGTCGGCGTCTTCCTCCGCCGCCGGGGCGGAGAGTGCTTGTTGCTCAATCTGTAGATGCAGCTCGTTGATACGTTGCAGCAGCGCTTGCACTCCCGGAATGGCATCGGCCGCCGTCTCGGGCAACAATTCCAGCCCCTGGCGCGCCAGCGTCGCGGCGTCGTCCAACACTTCTACAAAGGTATCGCTGAGCGTGAGGCCATTTTCGCGCAGCTCTTTCAGGCATGACTCCAGCGGTATAATAAAGCAGGCAATGCTATCGACATTGGCCGTTTGAGTACTGCCTTTTAAGGTGTGCAACGCACGCTGCAAATCGTTCGATACGTCGCTTTTACCGCTGGTAAGGTATTCAGCGACATAGTTATCGATCAAACCAAGATGGATGTGCGCTTCGTTGGTGAAAATTTCCAGCAACGCGGCATCGTAATCCGGATCTGCTTCGGCATCGAAATCGGCAGCGTCCAGTTCAATATCGGCGGCATCGAAGACAAAATCCATATCGCCGACGGTGTCTTCCGCAATCGGTTCTTCCATGCCGACGCTGTCGTCCGCGCTGGCTGCCAGCGATTCTTCAACGGCGGCGTCTTCAGCTGGCGGCTGTTGTTCTTCAACGGCAGCCAAAACCTCTGCCACAGGCTCTTCGGCCGTATCTTGCTCAACAACTGCCGGCTCGGCTTGTTGTTCCGCGGTAGCCTCTGGCTGTTGCGCGCCAAGCCGTGCTTGCACTGCCGCCGCGTCGGTCAATTTCTCGCCTTCGGCGATGCTCTCCGCCACGGCAGACAGCGCCGCAACCAGCGGCAGCTCAACTGTAGCGCGTTTTTCGAAGGCCGCGATCAACTCCGGCATGATGGCGCGCGCTTGCGTCGCGACTTCAACATGGGCACCGTTCAGCGTCTGGCTGCCTTCCGTGACGCGATTGAGCATGTTTTCAACGCTCCAGGCAAATTCACCAGCCGCGCCGGCGCCGACCATGCGGCCGCTGCCTTTCAAGGTATGGAACGCACGTCTTACTTCTGCAAGCGAGTCCTTATCGCTGAAATCCCGAACCAACTGCGGCAAAAATTCGTCGAGGGTTGCAAACACTTCGGCCGCTTCTTCAATGAAGATTTCGATAATTTCATCATCGATCAGACCCTCTTCTTCCACTTCAGCGACAGGTTCGACCGGCGCTTCGACAGGTGTTTCATCGACCGCTTCCGCCCCGCTTTCTACTACCGCGAGCACAGCTTTGGTGGGTGCGACAGGCGCTTCCAAGTGTTCTTCAACGTCCGCAGGCACACTGGCCTGGTCGGCCACGGAAAATTCTTCGACGCTCGCCTTGTCGTCGTCATCGGCAACCATAAAGTCGCTGATATCGAGGTTATCATCCTCGGTGTCGCTAATGTGCAGGTAAAGCTCAGGCTTGCGTTGCCATTGGTCCAGATTGGCAACGGGAAAGCCCAGCTCAGCAACGCTTTCTAGCGCCACATCGAGAATCGAATCGCTTTCGGTGATCGAATCTTCCGCCAGCCGCTCGAGGTAATAGTCGACACTGGTGAGGGCGTCGGCCAGCGTGTCGAGCATGTTCCATTCGGGAACACTATCCGTCGCCAACAACGCGTCGCAGATAAACCACTCACAAGACGACAACGCTGCCACCGCCTGTTCCAACGGCAATATCATTAAGCCGCCACGTACTTCGGCCAATATGGAGGGCACTTTCTGCAGGCGCGCCCGATCCCATTGGTTCGCGATAAATTCAATAATCGCTTCTCTAACCTGTTCTATTCCAACTCGCGCTTCACGAATAACGGATTGATAAGCGGCCGCCAACTGCCGGTCTTTTTCCGTTGACTGGCTTGCCGCCTGCATGTTTTCCTGACTGACAGTTGCTTTCAGCATCGCTTCCACGCTGAGGATGTTTTCGGCAACGTCCATTAAGATGTCGGTATCGGCCGCCTGATTACCACTGCTGATGTTTGCAACGGTATCTGCCTGCCGTTTCAGCGTGCGTAATGCGTCGCCCAGCCCCAGCACCAAAATCGTATCGATAACCCGTTTGAACACAGGCAAGGCTTGCCGCAACTCGACATCGTCACGGTCGGTACTGCGCAAATACAAATCAAGATAGTCCTTGATGCTGCCCAACTCCTCCAGTAAAGCTTCGACAACCGAGCGCATGGTGTCACGGTCGGGACCCATTTGCGCCAGTTGTTGCGGGGATTTCAGTTCGCCCGCCCACTGCTCTTGCAGCTCGCGCAGTACGGCGAGTTGTGAATTGCATGGCTCCAAAAACTCACGGATTTCGACGCTCAGTTGCGGTGGCGCATGGCTATCAAGCGCCTTCGGCCCCGTATCCGCCAGCTGGCCAACTTCTTTGTCGATCTCGACCAGCAGCTGTTTCAGCTTGGTTGACACCCCGAGTGAACCTTCCAGCAGGGCTTCATAGATAATCCAGCATTGCTGCCAGAAGCTTTCGCGGGCGCTGTTCTCGCTAATTTTGTAAATGCGTTGACCGATCTGGGAGAGGAAGGTGAGGTTTTTGTTCGTCTCCGTGTCGCGCACCACATTTAATACCGCAACGCGAAACATTTTGCTCAGCTTGGTGACTAGCTGGTCGAATTCCTCGCGGCTGACACGATTGGCAAATGCAGGCTCGGTGCTAATAGTGTCGTTAGCCGCCCTCGTTTCTGCGCTGGCAACCGGGCCGCGCACGCGCTGCAACTCGGCCGTAATGGGCTCCAGAGCGACGTCAACAATATCAGACTTGACCTGGTTAACTCTATCCAGCAACGCCGACATTTGCAGCAAAGCCGCCATCAACACTTCCAAAGCAGCGTGTTCGTTGGCCGTTGTCTGGTTCACCAGCGCTTGCGCGACGGCTTCCATTTCCTGCGCCATGGCCGCCAGATTATGCAGTTGCACCATGCTCAAGGTGCCATGAATCTGGTGGCAATGCGTCAGCGTAAAGCGCAGCTTGGTGGAATCGTTACTGTCAGTAACGTAAGCTTCGAGCGCTCCACGTGCCTGCCGCAGTATTTCCTCCAGCTCGTTGGTAACCCATTCGAACGCGACGTTATTCAGCTTCTCAGCCATGGTTATTCTCGCTTGTTCCATATATGCTCTCGCTACCAACCAGTGCAGGTGCGCATGGGTCGTATCCGCCGCTAGCGTAAACTGCTAAACGATAGTGCATGCCAAGGCTTGTACAAGCCTAGCTGTTATAGTCAGAGTCGCTCGTGTCGAAGCCCGAGCCAGCCGTCGCACCTTCCTGAGGCAACTTAAAGCCGGCAACCGAGTTACGCATATCATGCGCAAGACCGGCCAGCTCACCAATTGATGATGCGCTGGTTTTAGTGCCCGTGGATGCTTGCGAGGCAATTTCCTGAATTACCTTCATGGTGTTGGAAATCTGGCCCGCCGACGACGATTGCTGGCGCGACGCGTTAGAGATGCTTTGAATCAGCTCCGCCAAATTGGTCGATACATTTTCGATTTCCTCGAGCGCCACACCGGCGTCCTGCGCCAGGCGTGCACCGCGTACCACCTCGGTAGTGGTTTGTTCCATCGATATGACCGCTTCGTTGGTATCGGTTTGAATCGTTTTTACGAGGGCTTCAATTTGCTTGGTCGCCGCACCCGAACGTTCCGCCAGGCGCTGCACCTCGTCGGCAACAACCGCGAACCCGCGACCCGCATCGCCGGCCATCGACGCCTGAATAGCAGCGTTTAAGGCCAGAATATTAGTTTGGTCGGCAATATCGTTAATCAACGAAACGATATCGCCAATTTCTTGCGAACTCTCACCCAGGCGCTTGATGCGTTTTGATGTTTCCTGAATTTGCTCGCGAATATTGTCCATGCCGGTGATGGTGTTACGCACCACTTGGCCGCCTGAGCTGGCGATCTTCACCGAGCGCTCCGCCACTGCGGCCGACTCGGCTGCATTCGACGATACCTGGTCGATCGTGACCGCCATTTCATTCACCGCGGACGAGGCACCGGCGATTTCCTGCGCCTGATTTTCTGACGCTTCGGCCAGGCTCAGGGCCGCTTTTTGATTGGCTTCCGCCGACGTCGATACCGACACGGCAGTATCGTTAATCGATGACACCAGTACCCGCAGTTGGCCGATGGTGTAGTTCACCGAGTCGGCTATCGCGCCAGTGAAGTCTTCGGTCACGGTAGCGGTAGTGGTCAAGTCGCCATCGGCCAGATCGCTAATCTCGTCGAGCAAGCGCAGAATGGCTTCCTGGTTTTGTTCGTTGTCCGCTGCCGCGTCGGCCAGGCGTTTGCGGGTATTACGGTACATTTGCAAGCCAATCAATAGCAAAGATAGCAGCATCAAGGCGCCGCAAATCCAGACGATGTTTTGCGTCACCGGGCGGCGTTCGTCGAGACGTTCAATCTCATCGGCCAGCGTGCCGGTTTGGGTCATAATTTTAGGCGCGCTATCTACAATTGCATTGGCTGCCTGCCGCGCTTTGAGCAAGTCCGGCGAGGCCTGAAAAATTTCGTCGACGCTGCCACTGACAAATTCAAACAACTTGGAGATTTCGCCCAGGCTGGAACGCGCGTCGGCGTCCGTTACGCGACTGATACGCAAGGCCGAATTGCCGTTTAACATGCCGTTTAACACGCTACCGAACAGGCTGGCGTCCAAATTAAACTGGTCGGCGGCCACATTTGCATTACTGCCGCCTTCCAACATCTTGTCGACGTTTCTGGCGATCCGTTCGGCCAACCAGGATTGCTTTTGCGCGACTGCAACCTGGTCGGAAGGCGCGCGGCCTTCCAACAAAATTTCTACCACGTTGTTGTATTCGGTCTGCAGCTCGGGTATGGAGTCATTCAATGTTTTTGCCACTTCATGCAAAAACAGAATACGGTCCTGGTTATCTACAATCGTTGCGGCAGCTTCACTAACCGGCGCCCAGGTCGAACCCAGCTCTTCCAACTCGGAAGACAGCATGTCTTTGGGTGACGGTAACCCCTGCTCGCCTTCATTCAGGACTTGCACCGCCTGGTCGAAACTTTTGCTGGCCATGCCTAGTTGGGTGAACGCCTCGGCGTCACCAGCGATCGCCGCACGCGAGCTGGTGGATACCTGCTGCGCCGATACCCTGAGTTCCGACGTCAGCTCCTTGTAGCGGTTGTCGTAACCTGTATCTTTGTTCACCTCGATCAGGTTGTAGACGAATGCTGCAGTCGCAAGGACGAATAAGGCAATCAGAATCACAATGCTTGGACTCATTGGCAATTTGCCAGGGTTCGCGTTTTTCATGTTCATACTCTGGGCTCCCAGAAAATCTCAGTGTTACTTAAAAGTTATTAAATCGTTACGACTCAGAACCGATTTATTATTAATGCAGCGCCGCATTGAAAAACTGCGGATCACGCGCTAATTCGTACAAGCTGAACACGATCCATTTTTGACCGTCGTGCTCATAAGAACCTTTTACATAGGGCGCCATGACATCATCGTTTTGGGCCGGGTTTTCGCTATAAGCGTCGAGCGGAAAATGCCTCATGCCATACACATGGTTGACGATCACTCCGCAATAAAAATCGCCTATTTCCAAGACCAATACGCGGTGTTGCTTGCGTGCCGGGTCAAGCTGGGCGCCAAAAAAAACTTCCAGATCAAGCATCGGCAACAAGCGGCCACGTACGTTAGCAACGCCCTTGACCCACGGCTTGACACCCGGTACGCGGGTGTAATCGGGTGGCACCAGCATCTCGGCCACCTCGTTCATGGGCACCACATAGCGCATGCCGCGCAATTGAAAACCCACCCCGGTCCACACCGCTTGCACATCGGCCCGCTCAGGCAAGCCACGCGCATGGCGCGTGCTCATCTCGGCGATGTGCAGCAACACGTCAAAAGGTTCGCTGTGCGAAATATCCATATTCACTTGCTGCTCAGGCAACCATTTCTTTGATGGTTTTTAGCAGCAGTTTTTCGTCAACCGGTTTGGTCAAATAGGCCTTTGCCCCCTGGCGCTGACCCCAAACACGGTCGGTTTGCTGATCTTTGGTGGTGACGATCACTACTGGTATGTTGCTGGTAGAGGAGTCTTTGCTCAGTTGCCGTGTGGCCTGAAAACCGTTCAGGCCGGGCATGACGATGTCCATCAATACAACATCGGGCAACTCTTTTTTGGCAATGCTCACTCCTTGCTCGCCACTTTCGGCGGTCAGCACATCGTAGCCGTGCTTGTTTAGCACATTGGAAATTTTGAACGTTTCGGTGGGAGAGTCGTCCACTACAAGAACGCGCACCATGTTACCTCCAGAAAGCGAGAATCAAACGTGATTCGCGGGTTAGCTTGCTTGCTTGAGTTCAACCTGGGCCTGAATAGCGCCCAGCAATTCATTCTTACTAAACGGCTTGGTCAGATACTGATCCGACCCGACGATGCGGCCTTTGGCTTTGTCGAACAAGCCATCCTTGCTGGACAACATAATCACCGGCGTCGATTTGAATTCGGTATTGTTTTTCACCAACGCACAGGTTTGATAGCCGTCCAGGCGCGGCATCATGATGTCGACAAAGATCACGTCGGGTTTGCTGTCGGCGATTTTCGCCAATGCGTCGAAACCGTCGATGGCAGTGATGACCGTACAACCGACTTTTTTCAGCAAGGTTTCCGCGGTACGGCGAATAGTCTTGCTATCATCGATCACCATGATCGTTAAACTTTCAAAATTTGCTTCCATTGTATTGCCTTTGGTTGTGCAAACCGCTGATTATCAAAAAGTGTTTTGTACACAGTAAAGAGTGTAGAAGTTGGTGCTTATTGCAACAAGTATTATGTGCGTACCGTGTTCGTTGCTATTTTAATATTTTGTGAATATCTCGTTAAATTAATAGTATAGAACCGTGTAAAAATAAAGCTGTGAACCACTTTTTTTCAAAGGAGCCGCCATGAGCGTATCAATTGGAGTCGTTATGGACCCCATCGAAGCCATCAATTACAAAAAAGACAGCACCTTGGCCATGTTGTGGGCGGCGCAGAAAAAAAACTGGCAACTGTATTATATTCAACAACATGACCTCTATCTTACAGGAGGACTGCCGCGCGCGTCGATGCGCGAGCTTGGGGTGTCCCACAACCCGGTCAACTGGTTTAAGCTTGGCCAACCCGTCGACCGGGCACTATACCAGCTCGATGTGTTGTTAATGCGTAAAGATCCACCGTTCGATACCGAATATGTTTACACGACATATATTCTGGAAGCGGCCGAACGACTGGGCACGTTGGTTGTCAATCGGCCGCAAAGCCTGCGCGACTGCAACGAAAAAGTGGCCGCCACCCTGTTCCCCGATTGCTGCCCCGAACATCTTGTCACGGCCGATGCCACGCTGCTGAAGCAATTCCAACAACATTACCACGACGTGATCTTCAAACCACTGGACGGCATGGGCGGCCGCAATATTTTTCGCGTTCGCGACGGCGACCCGAATCAAAGTGTAATTGTCGAAACCTTAACCAACAATGGCAAAAATACCATTATGGCGCAGCGCTACATCCCGGAAATCGTTGACGGCGACAAACGCATCTTGATGATCGATTCGGTGCCGGTGCCCTATGCACTGGCCCGCGTACCCGCCGTGGGAGAGTTGCGGGGCAACCTGGCCGCTGGCGCCGTCGGTGAAGCTCGAGAATTAAGTGCACGCGATTACTGGATTTGTGAAAAAATTGGGCCATTCTTAAAGGAAAAGGGATTATTGTTCGTCGGCATCGATGTGATCGGCGATTATTTAACCGAAATAAATGTGACCAGCCCTACCTGTATTCGCGAACTCGATGCAGCGCACGATCTGGACATCGGCGGCCAGCTAATAGATTGCATCGCCTCGAAACTGACAACGCGGGAGGAGCCCGGCCCTAAATGAACAACGCAGCTAGCAACAACGTCGGTATGAGCAACCTCGGCTATGCATCGTTCAATCCGGACCGGCTCGGCACAGCGGTTTCGTTTGCCGTGGCCATCCATGCCGCATTGATTCTAGGGATTACCTTTACCCACGAACAACGCAGCGCCAAGGCGCCGCAACTGGAAGTCACGCTGGCGCAGTTCAAACAGGAAAAAAATCGCGGCAAAGCCGACTACGTAGCCGACCACGACCAGCAGGCCAGCGGTGCGGCGCTGGAGAAATCGCTGCTGTCGGCGCCGGAGATTGCCGAATTTCAAGACACCCAGGTGCGCGATGTGAATCACGCTTACGCCGAACAAAGCGCCGCCAGCCAAGCCGAGAAGCTGCACAATCCGGTTTACACTACCCTCGCGGCCGATCGGCGGGTACTGCAAAGTGACGCGCAACCGCAAGAGCAGGTGGACAGCAGCGCCGAAAATGAATCCACCGAGAAACGGGCGAGCGATATCGCATCCCTCGCCGCCAGGCTCAGCGACGTGAAACAGGACGCCGCCAAGCGGCCACGCGTACGCCGAATTACGTCGGTATCGACAAAAAAGGCGATGGACGCGCGTTATTTGCTCAAATGGGAACGCAAAATTGAGCTGCTGGGAAATCAGAATTACCCGCGCGAAGCACTCGCCCAAAAGCTTTACGGCGACCTGCGCCTGCTGGTTGTGCTGGCTCCCAATGGTGCCGTTGACCGCGTTGAGATACTCAAGTCTTCCGGCCACGATGTGCTCGACCACGCCGCGATCAGCATCGTCAAGCTGGCGGCCCCGTATGAACCGTTCAGCGCGGAAATGCAGCAGGAGATCGACAAGCTCGAAATCGTGCGCACCTGGCAATTCCGCAAGAATCGGGTCCGAGCGAGTCGTAGTTAAGCGGTTCTTAGGCAAAATACTTGCGCCCGCTGAAACGGCAGCGAATAATGGCTGCATGGAGTCGCACACCCTCGCCAGTTTGAAAAACCATTTTTTGCTGGCTATGCCCTGCCTGCACGATTCAATCTTCGCCCACAGCCTGACTTATATCTTCGACCACAACGAGCATGGCGCATCAGGACTGGTGGTAAACCGGCCACTGGATTTGACGCTGGCAGACATCTTTTCCCAGCTCGAACTCGAATCCTCAGCCGCCTGCGCCACACAACCGGTGCTCGTTGGCGGGCCGGTAGCCATGGAACGCGGTTTCGTCTTGCACCGCAACGACGCAAGCTGGCAGTCAACGCTGGACGTTAGCGCCGACGTTAGCCTCACCACGTCGAGCGACATTCTGGCCGCCATGGCGCGTGATGAAGGCCCTGCCGAAGCGCTGGTGACCATCGGCTATGCCGGCTGGGGCGCCGACCAACTCGAGCAGGAGTTGGCGGACAATGCCTGGTTGTCGCTGCCAGCCGACGCGCACATTATTTTTGACACGCCTTGCGAGCAACGCGCCGCGGTTGCGGCGCGCAAACTCGGCTTCGATATCAATCTGATGGCGGCGCAGGCCGGACATGCATGAGCAAACGTCCACGGCTCTCAGCAGGCGCGCTGTACTGTGTTTTGATTTTGGATTAAAACAGATCGGCGTCGCGATACTGCAACAACCAACGACCATTGTCTCGCCGTTACCGATTATTCGCGCCACCGACGGCAAGCCGGATTGGAATGCGGTAGCGGCCCTGTTGCAGGAATGGCAAGCCCAGCTACTGCTGGTCGGAGAACCACTGAACATGGATGGCTCCGACAGCGCAATGAGCGCGCGGGCGCGGCGTTTTGCGCGGCAGCTGGAAGGCCGTTTTAATGTGCCAGTCGAGCTGGTCGACGAGCGCTTGTCCAGCCACGAGGCCAAGCAGCAGGTGGCAGAATTTGGCCGCAAAAAGAGGAATTACCGGCAGTACCCGGTCGACAGCATTGCGGCGCGGCTGATTATGCTGACCTGGTTAGAGCAAACAACACACTCCGCAAATTAGCGGGCCACATCGCATTTCGGGTAGCGTCCCCGGGAAACACTAGCGCCGCATATAATTTTGCTCCTTCGGCGGCTCTTCCATACTCAACTTGTCGGTGGCGCCATCGTAGCTCAGGTTTTCGTCACCGAGTTTTATCATCAACCGCAGATCGTTGGCGGAGTCGGCATGTACCAGCGCGTCTTCATAGGTAATCTCGCCGATTTTGAACAGTTCGTACAACGCCTGGTCGAAAGTCTGCATACCTTGCTCGACGGATTTTTTCATCAACTCTTTCAACGAGTGCACCTCGCCTTTGCGAATCAAATCCTGCGCCAGTGGTGTGTTTAATAGCACCTCTACCACCGCGCGCCGCCCGGTGCCGTCGGCGTTTGGCACCAATTGCTGCGCGACTATCGCCCTGAGGTTGAGCGACAGATCCATCCACAGTTGCCCGTGGCGTTCCGGCGGGAAGAAATGCAGTATGCGGTCCAATGCCTGGTTGGCGTTGTTGGCGTGCAGCGTACACAGGCACAGATGCCCTGTTTCGGCGAACGTAATCGCATGCTCCATCGTTTCGCGGCTACGCACCTCGCCGATCATGATCACATCGGGCGCCTGGCGCAGCATGTTTTTTAGCGCAATTTCAAATGATTCGGTATCAATACCGACTTCACGCTGGGTAACGATGCACGAAGCGTGCTGGTGAATATACTCGATCGGATCCTCGACGCTGATGATATGGCCAGTCGAATTACGGTTGCGGTGGCCGATCATCGACGCCAGCGACGTCGACTTACCGGCGCCGGTAGCGCCCACGAATATGATCAGACCACGTTTGGTCATCGCCAAGTCTCTGACGATCTCGGGCAAGGACAGGTCTTCGATAGTCGGAATAGTGGTTTCGATGCGGCGCAGCACCATGCCCATCAGATTGCGCTGATAGAACGCACTGACCCGAAAGCGGCCGGTACCGCGCGCACTGATGGCGAAGTTACATTCATGCTCCTCAAGAAATACCTGACGCTGCTTGTCATTCATCACGCCGAGTACGGTTTCACGAGTTTTTTCCGGGCTTAATGGCGTCGATGTCACCGCCGCGACCTTGCCATGCACCTTGATGCTGGGCGGCACGCCGGCGGTAATGAATAGGTCGGATGCGCCTTTTTCAACCATCAAAGACAGTAATTTATGTATATCCACTATAAGGAACCTATATCAGTTATTGGTTTAGAAATTTTCCGGCGACTTGGCTTTTTCGCGGGCCGCATCACGAG
>CAZJDL010000020.1:0-38782 GCA_964544755.1 uncultured Pseudomonadales bacterium
ATGCAGTTAGCTAATCAGTTATCAACTACGCGACAATTCAAGCCAATGTCATTTCTTGCCTCGCCCGAGGGCAATCCCCTCCCCGTTATGCCACTGCGCGCGCACCGCCCAAAACAAACGCATGTTACCAACCTGGTATTGGCCGACTTGAACCCCGAACATACCGAACTGCTGCTCGGGGCACTGGGTTTTTTGGCTGGCTCGCGACCAACCTGGATCAGCTGGGTCAATCCTCCGTACTGGGCACAACAAGGGCTGCGGGAAAAGGCACCGACTGCAATGCAAATTCGCTTGCTCTACCAAGACACGCAACACAGTGCTTTTCACCTGCTATACAAAACAATGCAGGCCGGCAACAACGCGTGGGTCGTCGCCAACGCGGCAGAAATATCAGTGCGCGAACGGGAAATATTAGAGCAGGCCGCGGAACATCACGACTGCCGATTGTTATTAGTCAGCCAGCGCAATCATCATCGCTAACGGGCGGCTAGTGGCGGAGATAGGACGAAATTATAGACATTAGTGCAAAACGCGGTGTTCTGGAATTTCCTCTTCTTGCTCGAGTTCCTCTACGCTGAGCTGGCCTTCATTGGCGTTTATCTCCGCCGCCGCTTCAATGCCAGCCTGAATCATTGCTCGCGCGATTTCCAGTTTTGAGTCTGGCATGTAGTGTCTGGATTCTTCCGAAAAACGAATGTTAACCAGCGGCTCGCCGTCACCATCTGCTCGCTTGAGTACAATGTCACCATTGGGCAGCTCAATTATTTCCAGGAAAGAAGAAGTCAAATAAGTCACCAAGAGTTCAGGCCCAACCTGAATTCCAGTCAAAGGAGTGAGGCTTGAGTTTACCAGCGATCTATCCTTTAGCCAAACCGTTTCCTGAATTGCCCGGTTCCTGTGCTCTATTCAACAATCGCAACGCACAAGGTGCGCAAAGCGGTGGCTGTCAATAATAATGGTGGTGGTGGTGGTGGTGGAGGTGGTGGTGGTGCGTGCTTGTCACTTACCATTCCTGCGCCATGTCGCGCAGGTGCTCAATGCGTGAGTGCAGCGCTCGATAGATCTCTAAACAATTTTTATAGCTCAATTTATTATTAATTTTTTCATCAACTTGAAGAACATTAATGAGGTTTTCTTTAACTTTTGTCGAAACCCGTTTTGGTGCTGCCTGGCCGCGTACCTGCGCAACGGCCCGCAAAGTATGAGGCCAACCCCCCTCCGTTTCGAGATTCGCTAGCGCATCCACTTCGGCCACGCGCAATTGTTGTTCCGCCATCGCCGCAGCAAGCTCCCCTGCACTAGCAAGCGCTGGCGGAGTCAATCCATGCTCTGCCGCGAGTTCGTGCAGAAAGCAACGGTACGTCAAACCGAGTTCCAGCAACACGGCTTCGGCAAGCGCCTCGACCAGATTTGGCTCGACGGCAGCCTGCAACGTCGCGAGCAGTAATTTTGCCCGCGATAATTTTTCGTTGGTCTGGTTGCGCATGAATCGTATCGTAACGCAGAACGCTTAACCTGCGGCCTTTTTCTTACTCTTTTTGACCGTTTTGGGTTTAGCCCGTTCCTCAACCCATTTTCCTCCTTTATAGAAAGCCCGCCAACCGGTGGCCTTGCCTTCTACCTCACTCAGTACGTATTGCTCCTTGGTTTTGCGGCTGTAGCGAATAACCGCCGGATTACCATCCGGGTCTTCGCTCGGCGCGGAAAACAGAAAACCGTATTTCGGATCTATTTCTTCTTTGTGCGGCACGATCTCACGCACCAGCGGCGCGCGCGTTTCCCGATTCTTGGGAAACTGGCTGGCGGCCAGAAACATACCGGCAGCGCCATCTCGCAACACGTAGTGGTCGTCCACCTTCACGCACTGCAGTTCCGGCATGGGCACCGGATCCATTTTTGGTGGCGCCGCCTCTCCATTGCGTAGCAGCTTGCGTGTGTTTTTGCAGTCGTCGCTGGTACAACCAAAATACTTGCCGAAGCGCCCAGTCTTCAACTGCATATCGGCACCACATTTGTCACACTCGAGCACCGGACCCTCGTAGCCCTTAATCTTGAAGCTGCCCTCCTCTATTTCATAGCCGAGGCAATCGGGATTATTGCCGCACACGTGCAACTTATGTCCCTCATCGATCAAGTAGCTGTCCATTGCTGTGTTGCAACTTTCGCAGCGGTGGCGCTCGCGCAGCAACAGCGACTCCTGTTCAGAATCATCGTCGGCGTCGGCACTGACCACCTCATCGCCATGCACCAGATTGATCGTGTTTTTACAGCGCTCTTTCGGTGGCAACGCATAACCGGAGCAGCCCAGAAACACGCCGGTGCTGGCGGTGCGAATTTGCATTGGCCGACCGCATTTCGAGCACGGCAGATCTATTTCGGTTGGCGTATTGCCGCGCATGCCACCCTCATCGCTTTCTGCCTCGTCTACCTGTGCCCGAAAGTCCGCGTAAAACTCATCGAGCAGCGCTTTCCACTGGCGCTTACCGTTGGCTATTTCATCCAGCGCCTGCTCCATATTGGCGGTAAAACCATAATCCATTAAATCCTTAAAACTCTCAGCCAGACGGTCGGTAACGATGTCGCCCATTTTTTCAGCGTAGAAGCGGCGGTTCTCCACCCGCGCATAGCCGCGATCCTGGATGGTGGAAATAATTGACGCGTAGGTCGACGGTCTGCCTATGCCGAGCTTTTCCAATTCTTTAACCAGACTGGCCTCGGTATAACGCGGCGTCGGTTTGGTAAAATGCTGGCTCGGGTCGAGTCGTTGCAGGTTCAGCGTGGCGCCCTGTTTTACGTCGGGCAGCAGCAAGTCTTCGTCTCTTTTCGACTGCGGCGGTAAAACTTTCATAAAACCGTCAAACGTCATAATGCGGCCGTTAACCCTGAGTTCGAACTCCCCGGCATTGACCAAAAGTCGGGTGCTCATGAATTTGGCGTGCGGCATTTGGCAGGCCACAAACTGCCGCCAGATTAGCCCATACAAGCGCTCGGCATCGCGCTCCATACCCTGTAGTTGCTCCGGCGCGATGTTCACGTCCGACGGCCGAATCGCTTCGTGCGCCTCCTGTGCGCCTTCCTTGTTGCCATAAGTATTGGGCGCATCCGGCAGGTATTTTTTACCGTATTTTTGCTCGATGAAATCGCGGCAATGAGCCACCGCATCCTGGCTCAGATTGGTCGAATCGGTGCGCATGTAGGTGATGTAGCCGGCTTCGTACAGGCGCTGCGCCATCATCATGGTTTTCTTGACCGAGAAATTGAGACGCGTGCTGGCCGCTTGTTGCAAGGTAGAGGTAATATACGGTGCACCCGGCTTGGACTGTGTCGGTTTGTCTTCACGCTTGGCCACGGTGTACTGCGCTGCCTGCAAGACTTGCAACGCGGCATCGGCTTGGTCTTTGGCGTTCGGCCGAAAGTTTTCACCCTTGTGTTTTTTGACCGCCAGTTTCAACGGCTCCTGCGCCACTGTCAGCACATGCGCGTCGATTTCCCAAAACTCTTCCGGGACAAAGGCGTGAATTTCACGCTCGCGCACCACCAGAAGACGTACGGCAACCGACTGTACACGTCCGGCCGACAAGCCGCGCGCCACCTTGGCCCATAGCAACGGCGACAGCATAAAACCCACCACCCGATCGAGGAACCGGCGCGCCTGCTGCGCGTTAACACGTTTTAAATCGAGCTGGCCCGGTTCGGCAAAAGCTTCTTGAATCGCATTCTTGGTGATTTCATTAAATATCACACGGCTGTAACGGCTGTCATCGCCGCCGATCGTCTCGCGTAAATGCCAGGCGATAGCCTCACCCTCGCGGTCCAGGTCAGTCGCGAGGTAAATGTGATCCGCAGCGGCGGCCAGCCGTTGCAGTTCACTAACAACCTTTTCCTTACCGGGTAATATCTGGTAATTGGCCTCCCAGCCCGCCTCAGGGTTAATACCCATGCGCCGAATCAGTTGCTCTTTTGCTTTTTGTTTTTGATGGCGCTTTTTTTTCTCTGGTGACATTTTGCGCGTTTTGGCGGCAGCCTTGGCGCGCTCTTTGGGGTCAGCCTTGCTGCCATTAGCCGACCCGCTGGTCGGCAAATCACGAATATGGCCAACGCTGGATTTGACAACAAAATCCTTGCCCAGGTACTTATTAATAGTCTTGGCTTTGGCTGGCGACTCAACAATAACGAGTGATTTACCCATACTTTCCTTCAATCGATGGTCTACTGCGCTAACAAAAAGCGCACATATATACGGACTGATAACAGCCTGGTCAAGAGGCGCGTCTATAGTTTTACTGCAATTAGGGTAGTTCATTCTCGCCAAATCGCGAAAACGACAGGCAGTAAAAAGGGATTTTTTTATTGCCTATCTATTTTAAAACCAGTCGATCAGAACAGAAATCGACCAATCGGCCTGACGGATATGTGCAGCAGCAAGACCAACGGCTATTGCGTGCTACGCGACTAATACATTACTGCAAGTGCGTGTTCGATTACTCGCGGCGGCCCTCTTTTCACTGCTTCCGGACTGGGTTAGACTCGTTCCCGCTCGCACACCTACCACCGCAGAGGAAAGACCATGGCAACTTATCAACACATACTGCTTTGCATAGATTTAAGTGACGAGTCTGATCAAGTAGCGGCCAGAGCCACCGCATTTCGCGACGGTTCCTCCGCAAAACTCAGCGTTATTCATATTATCGAGCCGCTCAGTTTTGCCTACGGCGGCGACATCCCAATGGACTTTTCCAATGTGCAGGAGGAAATACACAAACAGGCCAGCAAACAGTTGACCGCATTTTCTGCAAAGTACGCTATTGCACAAGCCGATCAGCATATTGCTGTCGGTAGGGCGGAAACGGAGATTCACCGCTTTGCCGAAGACGCGCAGGTAGACCTCGTGGTCGTCGGCAGTCACGGACGCCACGGCCTTGCCCTACTGCTCGGCTCTACCGCAAATGGTGTGCTGCATGGCGCCGCCTGCGACGTACTTGCCGTGCGCGTGAAATAATTTATTTTCGCTTACGTCGATTCCTCCCCCCTGCGGCGCTATTCTTCGCTATTATTAACCACAGCGCGTCACGCAAAACGCGCCGTTCGTTTTTTATACTCTTCGTTCCACCGCTATCGTTACTTTGACCAACTAGGCTGAAGAATTGCAGCTATGCGCTTGACACCCTCACGATTAATCCCCGCTTTCGCCGGCTTTCACTTCTGCGCGTTAGCACTAACGTTAGTGTTGCTGGCGTTGTGCACAACTTCTACCGGGGTACGGGCCGGCGAACTGCAACAGCAGCGCGCCGATTACCAACGCGCGGAGAAATTACTGCGTGCTGGAAAGGTAAAACGATTTCGCAAACTGGCAAAGTCGCTGCAACAGTATCCGCTATACCCCTATCTGCAGTTGCAGGAGCTAAGCCGCCGCCTGCGCACTGCAAAAACTAAAGACATAAAAAAATTTACAGAGCAATATGCGCAATTCAGTGTTGCCAGACGCCTGCACAGCCGCTGGTTGTACAATTTAGCCGGCCGCAAACATTGGCGGACTTTCCTGCAATTCTATGATGATACGCGGGCCGGCACAGAGTTACGCTGCTACTACCTGCGGGCTCTGCTCAACAGCGGAAAAACCAATGACGCGCTCGCCGGCGTCCCGTCGCTATGGCTGGCCGCGCGCTCACAACCAAAATCCTGTAATCCTTTGTTTGAACGCTGGATAGACGCCGGCCGGCTCACCGAAGAATTAATCTGGCGGCGCCTGCACCTGGCGCTGGGGAGTAACCAGGTAAGTCTGGCACGCTACCTGATCAAACTATTCAAGCAGAACAGGTACAAAACCAGCGCCAACACTTTCCTTGCCGTGCATAAAAATCCGAAACGGCTGAAGCAACTCGCGGCCAACAAGCGGCAAACCGAGCTCAGCGCCGATATTTTCCTGCATGGCATTCGGCGCTGGGCACGCACCGATGTCGAGGCGGCGGCAAAGTTGTTCGACAAGTCTGCGGCGCGCTTTCAATTTGACAGCACTAACCTGGCCGCCGCAAAAAATTCACTTGCCTATCGATTTTTGATCACGCCGTCGAAGTTCGGTTTAAAGTGGTTGAGCCAGCACATCGAAACCAGCGCTGACCCCGATTTAGTCGAGTATACGGCCCGACTGGCGTTGCTGAAGGAAAACTGGCCACAACTTTTAACCGCGCTCGAACGAATGCCGGAAGCGCTACGGCGGCAGACGCGCTGGCGTTACTGGTCAGCACGGGCGCAGCAAGAGATCAACGGCGCGGACGACAGTGCGACTGCCGAGGCTATCTATACGGAACTGGCCGATAAGCGCGATTACTACGGTTTTCTTGCCGCCATCGCCCTGGGCCAAACATTTGACTTTAATGATCGAGCACTGCAGCCGGATCCCGCCCTGGTGCAGGAAGTTGCGGCGCTGCCGGGCGTAAAAATGGCGCTGGAACTGTATGCGGTAGGTCAGCTCAGCAACGCGCGCCGCGAATGGTTGTTCGCATTGCGCAATGCGCCCGCCGCGAAAATGGTCGCCGCTGCAACGCTTGCCCACCAGTGGGGATGGGACAGCCAGGCCGTTACGACCACTATAAAAGCTGAAACATGGAACGAACTGACTTTGCGTTTCCCCATCAGCTTTGCCGACTATATGAGAAAAGGGGCGCGCATCGCCGGCATCGATTTGGCCTGGATGTACGCTATCGCCAGACAGGAAAGCGCGATGAAACCGGATGCAATTTCTCCTGCTGGCGCGCGCGGCCTAATGCAACTGATGCCCGCTACCGCACGCGAAACAGTGAGCCGCTCGCAGCTGCCGCTCAGCGCACCGCAGCTACTGAATGAAAGAGATAATTCACTGATTGGCGCCGCACATTTATCCGAACTAATGGACTACTATGCGAACAATCGCATTCTTGCCAGCGCCGGGTACAACGCCGGCCGGCGCAACGTCAATGGCTGGCTGCAACGTCGCGACAAACCTTTGCCCTTCGACATATGGATCGAGACTATTCCGTTTCGTGAAACCCGCGGCTACGTACAAAACGTATTAATGTTTGCCGCTATTTATGATTACCGCATGGGCAATGCCATCCGTTTCGTCAACGCGGATGAGCGCGTGATTAAGCCGTAGGTTACAAGCTTGCTAAACCACCGCTTCTAACAGATCGACAGCGTCTCCTTTGTTAATCTTGCCGTTGCCGTCGTGAATAAGATTTTGACCAAAATAAACCCCGCGCCGGCCACGTCGATGCTGCGCCAGGGCACGCACAACCTGCGGCTCTTTCTGCGCGCTACCGCGGTTGATTGATGGAATGACACAGCGCGCGCACGCTTTTACAACACGACAGTCGAGCGCGCCAACTCGAACTCGATGCCAACTGTCTTCGGCATATGCAGTAGCGCCTGTGACAACAATATTGGGTCGAAAACGCAGCATCTCGATGGGCTGCTCAAGATGACCGTTAAAATCCTGCAGCGACGCTTCGGCGGTCAATAACAGCGGAAAAGCGTCGGCGAAACTCACAACGTCGTTTGCTTGCGCGAAGTCCTGGTCTGCTCTGCGCAGCGAGGAGTCAGGCATATAAACGAAGCAGGCGGGACTGCCAAGGTATGCGCTTATCCAACGTTGAGCCTGCTCGCCACCATGCACTGCGCGCACCGTGTCATTCCAGATCACCACCGGCTGACTCCTTTCGTTATTGGCAAACAGCGGCAGTTCCAGTCTGTCGGTAGAGGGGGACGAGAGGCATATGGTCGCATCGGCAACGTCAAGAGCGACATCGATCAATGCCAGCTTTGCGTAGTCACGTTGGGTAATAAAACGCCCTTGTGCATCGACAATCATCCAGCGTCTATCCCAGGCGGGACCGCCGTCCACCAGCTGCATAGTGTCTAGCGCCACTGCACCCAACGACTTGACCGGATAAATATAAAGCTGGCTGACACGAATATTCATGAGTTACGCAAGAAAGCCTGAATTTCAGAAGCGGTGAAAGGCCAGTTCAACTCCGCAGCGGTGTCGTCACGGCGTAAGACTGGAATGCTCAGTGCGTAACGCTGCATTAGTTGGTCAGATTCACTGATATCCTTACACACTAACTGCTGTTGAGCGCGTGCCAGCTCGGGCAAGATAAGCGCTTCGGCCTGTTCGCAAAGATGGCATGCCGACGTACTAAATAAAGTCAGTGTTCGCATGCTGGCATCTTAGCATGCGCCGTCTGCAAGGAAGACAATCAGAATTGCTGGCGTTCAGCTACTTGAGCAAGGGCCCATGGTCTATAGTGTTAACAGACCCCAATGCAAGGCTTAAAGAGGCGGTGAAAAATGAGATTAACAAAACCAATCGCGCTGCTATTACTGTGCTGCAACAGCACGCTTATCGCCGCCGATAACTGGGAGCTAAAAAAAGACAGCGATGGCATACAGGTTTACACCCGCAAAGTTGAAGACTCAACCTACAAGGCAGTGCGCGGCGTTACCGAAATCGAAACCAGCCTGACCAGCCTGGTGGCAGTAGTGCAGGATAGCGCCGCCTGCCCCCAATGGGCCGATCTATGCAAGGAATCACACGTCGAAGAAACGTTAAGTGAGCGGGAAATGTATGTCTATACGCACAACGATTTACCCTGGCCGGTGACGGATCGCGACGTGTTAGCGCACGTAGTGTGGACACAAGATCCGGCAACACAATCCGTCACCATGCTCAGCACCGCGACCAAAGACAAGCTGGAAAAGAAGAAGGGCCGAGTGCGTTTAACCGAGGCTGAGGCACGTTGGATATTCACGCCGCTGCCTAACAACAAGGTCGAAGTCGTTACCGAAGCGCATATCAATCCTGGCGGCCCGGTGCCCGCGTGGGTTACCAATATGCTGCTGGTCGATACGCCGTTTAAGACACTGACTAACCTGAAAACCCTGGTCACAAGACCCAAATATCAAAACGCCAGCGTAGATTTCATTACCGAGGCTGACTAGCGCAATTTGCATGGTTTATCTGCGAATACGTATGAATTTTAAGTATAAAGCGGTTTTATGCTGCACGTACTTTCGCAACGATTAATAGCAACTACTCCCTGACCGTACTCGCTTGCAACCTGCCAAGCGACAGCGTGTACACAAAGGTATAGACCGTGCCTATGACAATGCCCGGCAAAATAGTCATAAAGATCTCCGGCGTTCCAGCTAAGGCGTTCACGCCCCAGGATGAACTGTATAAGATGGCGCAGGTGCCGAAGAAGGTGACGCAAAAACGTAAGGTGCGGTTCGACGGCAGGCGGAACAAATATTCCATCAACAAGGTCATGACCAGCGTCACGGTAAAACTGTAGCTGCCCTGCGTGAACGCCGCTTTCATCGCCGCGTCCAGCCCGTGTGTGTCGTTGGCGTAAAAGGCCCAACCGCCGTAAGCCGCGAAAGCAAACAAGCCGGATACGATACTGCGCGTCAAGCCGCGGTTTTTACGCTGCATGGCCGGCCATACGTGGTTTATTCTTCCAACAACCCCGGCCAGTACGCGTCGGCTTGTTTGACGTAAGTCTCCTTCTCGGCCAGCCATTTTTTATTGATCTTCTTGTTGTAGTTCAAATAGAGCTTGCCGTCATGCACGGTGAATTGCGCAGGGTCTATATTCGCGGTGTCGTTCTGCGCGACCGCGTAGGCGCAGTAACCACCATACTGTGGCGCGTATTTCTCCGGCGCCTCCTTAAACATGTCGAGGTGCTCCTGCATACTAAAATGCCAGCTCGCGCCACGCCATTGAAAAGCGTATTGCTTGCTGCCTTTAACTGCGGCATCCATAGTGAAATACGCCACCGGGTCGTAGCCTTTAATCGCAACCTTGCCGAAAAAAGTCGTATTCACCGGTTCGACCGCGGCAGCAAAAGCACTGACGAACATTGCGCCGACGAGTAATAACCAACGCGCACTAATCTTGTAATTCACATTCAGCATTGTTGCTACCAATTTCTTGCAGGCTAATATGATTGTTGGCCGCGTCCAGCCCGGCAGCCACCACGCGCTGACAATACCCTGCACAGTCTTTTCTGCTGGCAAAGTCATTCAGTTCGACCGGCGCATGAAAAATAAGTTCGACCCCCACCGGTTTCAGCGCAAGTACCGTCACGAGGTGCGAAACGAATGGCATGGTGGCGTACCAGGCGAAACGATCGCGTTCTTGCGCGCTTAACGCCCGACCTTCGTATTCTGTGTAGGCAATGGTAATCGGTTGAATTCGCACGCGCTGCTGCGTCTTTTCGGCGCCATGGAACAGGCTGCTCTTAAATGGCCCAACATGCGTGCCGGGAGTGCTGGTTCCTTCGGGGAACAGGATCAAATTTCCGTTATCATCAAAATGTCGCTGCATCACCGCAACCTGACCGGCGACCTTGCCGCCGCTGCGCTCAAAAAACAGCGTATTTTGTATTTTCGCCAGACCACCGAAAACAGGCCAGCCAGCAACCTCCGACTTGGCGATAAAAGAGCCAGGAACAATGCCACCCAAAACAAAAACATCGAGGTAGGAGATATGGTTACAAATAAACAGGGTTGGGGTCGTGCTGCATAACTCACCGCTGCTGTTGACCCGTAGGCCCATAATCACGCAGCACCCACGATGGAATAACATAGGTATCTTGCGCAGTTTACGATAGCCCAACAGCCTGGCCAGATAAAAGCCGGCGGGCATAACAACACACCATAGTGTTAGCGTTATGATACCGATACCGGCGCGCAAACCGGATCTGGCCGGTCTAGCCATGCTGCTGCCGCACGAGCCGATGGTTGTCAAGAAGCATATGTTGCGCGTCGACGTAGATACATACGAACGTTGTATTAAACACCGGGTCGACAATGGCACAATCACTGATTTTGGCGCCAACCTTGAGATAGCCACGCAGCAAGGTGGGCACCGAATGCTTGGCGACATCCCAGTCTGCGTCATCATGCTGCAGCAGCGCTTCGATCGCCACATGATTATCCACAACCGGCACTGGCTGCAGCTCGTCGGGCGCCAGGTTGTGCTGGTAAAGATAGGACAAAATTGCCTGGTGTCGGTTAACATCGGTGCCGTGAAAACTGGCACAGCCAATCATGATGTCGAAACGCCGCGCGACGATGAATTGCACCGTAAACTTCCAAATCAGCATCAGTATGCTGCCACTACGACCATCGGCGTCGACGCAAAAGCGACTGAGCTCCAATATCTTGCTGTATTGCTGACGCAGCCGCCTGATATCGAAGGCTTTTTCGGTATAGAAACATTGATTGCCCCGCAAGCGTTCGTTGCTCACCAGCCGCAACGTGCCAACCACCGGACTGCCAAGTTGTTTGTTGTCGAGCACAATGACGTGGTATGCAATGGCATCCCACTCGTCGGCTTCTCTGCCGGTGTGCGCCATCTCCTGCGAGACTGTGCCGCCATGCTCGACAAACAGCGCTTTATAACGCAAGGACTGAGCAGCGGCGATTTCGCTTGCCGTACTCGCAAAACGCACTTCGTAGCGTCCCGCTTGAAAGCCCGCTATCAGTTCGCTCGTGCCTGACTCATCAGCCTGCAACTGCGCTCGTAACACCCGCCCTCTCCGTTTTTGTTCGGATAACAGAACTCCTTGCGCTCACCAACATGCGACGGCTATTGCACGCACTGGGATTGCTGCCGGTGCGCCAGCGTAGACGGAGCAACTCCAAGGGCTTCGTCCACCGGTAAATCGATAAGACGTAACAGCATCGCCACTAGTGAAAAATGATGCGTAGTGTGGCTGTGTAAAAACACCAGCTCGCGATGCAGAGTAGACTGAAAAGCCGCCTCACTCGCACTGTCCAGCGTTGTCCGCAGGCTAACACTTAGCCCAAGGTTTGTGTTCGCGTTTGCCGAGGAGCGTAACGCCTGCATATTATTGACGACGACATCAAGCTGTTGCAGCGCGTAGTCAGTATGGCGTTCGATGCGCGGGTCTCGAGCACGCTGGTCATAATCAACGTACCCGTTACCCAAACCTGCAAGCAAACACTGATAATGATCGATAATATGCCTGAAGTGCGAACCGATTGAAGCACTGGTGTACGGCTCACAGATGAAATTGTAATGCTCATCGCTGAGCCTGGCTATAATTTCACGGCTGGTATGGAGCACTGCAAGGTTACTGGCAATAACCGTAGTAAGTGAAGACAAACCCGCTCCTCGATAGCTAATATTGTTTAATTGTGTCTTACGACATCAGAAAAAAGACAAAATTCAGTACGCTGGCGCCAGTTTAGAGTATACCGGCATAAACAGGAATCACGGTTGCTACAATTACCAGCTTTTCAATCGCCTTGCCTGCATCAGCACTGGTCAAACTTGCAACGCTAGCGCTACCAGGTAAGGAACGCTTGGCATAGCTGAGGATTTGCCGCCAGCGTGAGTTACACTCACAATCGATCAACCAGGACACGACAAAAATTGCAACCACGCTATTTCAGCATAGCCACCAACAATTAAGCGTACGTCGCCACCAAAGCTGGAAGCTGGTCGCATACCAAGGTCGCGGCGGAGAGCCTTTAGGGAGTCTGCTGTAGCGCACGGCGGTTAGCCATCTATGCCGCTAAATCCACCGGCTGGCCACTCTGTGCGCCAACCTCACCTACAAACAACGATGACCGCGTGGTTGACCGGCCTATATGTTTCGCGCAGCATGATTTAGCAGCGCTAACAGGAAAAACAACAAAGCCAGGTCAGCGAAGGAACCACCGCCTCCGTTGTTGGAGGGAGTGGTTGCAGTCGGCGGGTTATGCGCCGGTGGAGGACTGCTACCGGCGCCCCCTTCCACCGCCGGATCGTTGCCGCCTGGTGGACCCGGAGTTACGCTGACATTGGCGAAAAGCTGATTGTTGTCGGCGTTGGTTTCGAGCAAATCGGCCGTGCCGCTGACGCTGGCCTTATGCAAATAGGCGACCGCGGCGCCACCGCCCAGCGCAACGACCTGGAGATTGGCAACGCTGCCAGGGCTGGCGATCGTGCAGGTGTAAGCTTGCCCATCGCGCGCAACAACACAGGCAGCGCCATTCAATGTGACGCTGACAAATGTACCCTGCCCCGTCGACACCGAGCCATCAACCCGCAACTGCGGCAGTGCCTGAAAAGTCCGGTTAGATTGTATCAAATACGCCGTGGTGAAAGCTTGCCCGGCGACCACTTCATTAACGTTTTCCGCGCTGGCGCTAATTGCCACGTCGACCGGAAAATTAAAACACTGTGCCGGGTCGCGGATAGTCGAAATGGTATCGCTTATCTCGCTGATGCTACAGCTGGAAAATCCGCTCGTGCTGGCGTTCACCCGGGCTTCCATAATAAAACCTGCGCCACAAGTGTTGCCTGTTGCATCATGATCGGCGCCGAAATTGTGGCCAATCTCATGGGCCACAACCAGCGCCGTCAAAGCCGCCTGACTGGCGCCAAAGCCGGTCAACAACTGCGATGTGCCAACACCCCTGCGGGGTCCATCGCAGAGCACTTTGGTTAGCGCGATGCCGGCGGTGCTGCCATCAAAATTTCGGCCTGTCACCAAATGCAGTAAAGCCTGCGGGTTTTTGACGAAAGACAACTGACCCGTACTTTTTTTGTCTCTCAAATCATTGAGTAACGTACTCGCGTTGGTGTTTGAAGAAAACACATCGGTGCTGAGAAAATGCATGGTTAGGACGTCAAAGCCAATGCTCAGGTCGCTTTCGTAAAACCCTTCGGCCATGTTGACAATCGCGGCTGCCGTGCTCTGCGCGCTGCCACCAAGGAGTTGCTGGAACGCCAGGTCGAACACAAACTCCACTTCGGCCAACATACACAGGCCATCGATTGTTGTCGCGCACAGCGAATCGAACGCCACGGCCTGCGCTTTCGGCGCGGACAAAACCGAGTGTGTTTTTTGTTGCAATCCGTTTGCTGACGCCTGTACGGCACACTGGGTCTTCTCCCGTGCCAACTCAACCACGGGCGTGGCCGCCAAAATCCGAGTGGCTGCTTGCTGCTTGTTGCGTGCGTCTGGCGCGGTGCCGGGCGCGTCTTCAATCACGTATTTTTCACCGGCAAGACTGACAATGCCCGACCACTTGCCATCGACCTCCGACAGCCGCACCCAGCTGTCGACTTGCTGCGTCAGCCGGCCACGAAAATGGTAACCTTGCTGGTCTATACCGCTTGCTCCCAACTTTGCTATCAACGCAGAGTTTTCTTGCAGCTCAATCGCATACGGGTGGCCATGGATAGTAATATGCGCAGGTGTCGACACCGACTGCGAATGGCTGACGCACGACAGCGCAGCCGCCACGCACAGAAAAAGAATACGCAGTTTATGCATTGCCCAATCTACTTATCCGGAACGGTTTTGATAACTATAACTGCTCTGCCATTTAACGCCTGGCAGCCACCTCAAAACAGAACAATGAAACGCCCGCAGCGGGACTTTTTTGCGCGAAACAAGCACAACGTCACAATCCAACGGACAAGCGCATGACGCACGGCAACGGCCGCTGGCTGAACAGTGACGGTACAGGTATTTATGTCTTGGTACTTGTGTGCGTAACGCTGCAGAGTCTGCCTGCGGCCTGGAGCGAGTCACTGCTGCTGCAGCGCGGCACGTTTTTTGCGGGACAATGGTGGCAGCTGCTCAGCGCCCATATGGTGCATCTGTCCTGGTTGCACCTGGGCTTCAACATGCTCGGCCTGGCCGTGTTGCAGCAACTGTTGGGGGCGCAGCTAACCGGCTGGCGTAGCTGGAGCGGAGTGTTGTTTATCGCCGTCACGATCAGCGCCTGCCTGCTCGCCTTCAGTCCTGCCGTGCAATGGTACGGCGGTTTCTCCGGCGTGCTGACCGGCATGTACATATCTGCCGCGATAGCAGCGTTGCGCCAGCAAATGCTGCTCGGCGGCGCAGTGCTGTGCATCATCGGCGCAAAAGTCATCGCCGAGCAATGGCGCGGCGTCGCCATCAACTACAGTAGCATCAGCGCTATACCCGTTGTCGTCGACGCGCACTTATACGGTGCATTGGCGGGTGCGGCTTACGCAGCCTACTCTTGCGCCGCAAGAAACGCTGAATAACCCGCAGTTCGCTAAAGATCATACCCACTTTCGTTATGCAGAACGACATCCAGGCCTTCTGTTTCCTCGTCTTTGGTGACGCGCAGCCCGACAATGAGGTCAACCAGCTTCAGCAGCACAAATGTGACCACCGCAGTGTACGCAAACACGGCGACAACACCCGTGACTTGCACGCCCAGTTGCTGACTGATCGAATTGATGCCATCGGCAAAACCCTGGCCACTAAAGATGCCAATATGTTGACTGGCAAAAACCCCCGCCAGGATGGTGCCCAGTACGCCGCCCACACCGTGCACTGGAAAAACGTCCAGCGAGTCGTCAATTTTGAGCACCTGTTTCAGGAAGTTGGTAGCTAAATAACAGATCAGGCCCGCGCTAAGACCAATCACTACGGCGCCCGCCGGGCCGACGAATCCCGACGCCGGTGTAATCGTACCCAGGCCGGCCACCATACCGGTCACGGCGCCCAGCACGCTAGGCTTGCCGTATTTTACCCACTCGATGCCAAGCCACATCAGCGCGCCGCAGGAGGCCGACAAATGTGTGACCAACATGGCCATGCCGGCGTCGCCATTGGCGGCGAGCGCGCTACCGCCGTTAAAACCGAACCAGCCGACCCACAGCATGGCGGCACCGGTGACGGTCATCGTCATGTTGTGCGGTGGCAACGCAATCTCACCGAAACCCTTGCGTTTACCCAGTACCACGGCGGACACCAAAGCAGCAACGCCGGCGGTAATATGCACTACCGTGCCACCGGCAAAATCCAGCAGTCCTTTTTGTTGCAACCAACCACCGCCCCACACCCAATGCGTTATAGGCGCATACACAAGCAGTAACCAGGCGGCTGAAAATAACATGACTGCGGAGAACTTTATGCGCTCGGCAAAGCCACCGACGATCAGTGCCGGCGTGATGATTGCGAAAGTCATTTGAAACATGATAAATGTGGTTTCCGGAATGTCGCCGCTGAGCGAGTCTTCGCCGACACCCGCCAGAAACATTTTGCTCAAGCCGCCGAACCACGGCCCCCCTTCGGAAAAGGCAATGCTGTAGCCGGCCACAAACCACAACAGCGACATCAAGCACGTTAATGCAAAACACTGCATCAATATAGTGAGTACATTTTTCGAACGCACCAAGCCACCGTAAAACAACGCCAGGCCGGGAATCGTCATAAACAAAACCAGCGCAGTAGACGTGAGTATCCACGCTGTATTGGCCGGGTTCAATTCGTCTTGCGCGCCAGCCGTCGCCGACAACAGCAGTGTTAGCAAGCCAGTGGCGACATAGGTAATGTGTTTGTGCGGTATCGGCATGGAAATCCCCCCTGGGAATGGCGATGACTGGATGATTGGGTCGCGCACCATTTAAGATCACAAAAAATCATGACGCCTTATTTTGGCGCGCAAAGTGGCCGAATCGTATTTGCTCTATATCGGCTTGTTCGGCTCTTGCGCGCCGATGAGGCGCGTTAATTTATATGAGAATCAGCGACATGCGACCATTCATCGGCAGTTTCTCACTAACAGGCACAGTTCAGCGAATTGATAGTCAGCAATTGACTTACCATGGGGCAATTTTCGTGCCTTGCTTTATTATGGGCGCCATTGCTGGCGCCCACTGTTTAACCTAAAACCCGGCTCAATCAAACGACACGATACGCTGCATAAGCCGCGCTTGAGCCTGCACGGACTGCGATGTCAATGTTTCCGCGCCGAACACTTTGGCGTATAGCGGGCCGAGGGTAACAAAGGCTAGCAATAAGTTACTGCAGACGATGTACGCGGCAATAGCATTAGTGTTGTCGCGTGGCGCTTTGCTGGGCGCAGCAGCCCAACAGTTAATAGCGCTGGTAGTGATTGGCTGCAGCCAACGCTCGACGATGAAATCCAATTGCTCACCTCCGACCAGCGAAGCATGCTGTATCAGGCGTGCACTGTTAGGGTTGGCAAGATTATATTGCAATAACTGCTCAATATAGTCTTGCTCAATGGCAGCGCCCGCCGCCACTTGCGCTTCCCGCTCTCGCATACGCGCCAACGCCGGGTCGAGCAAGCGCGCCAGCACCTGCTCGTAGAGATGTTGCTTATTCTTAAAATACTTGTAAATGGCCGCGCCGCGAAGACCTGCCTGTTCGGCAATATCACCCAGTGAGGTCGCTTCAAAGCCACGGGTCGCGAACAGTTCTTCGGCCGTATCCAGAACGCGTTCCAGGGCCGGCTTAACTGCTGCACTACCCTTACCGATTATTGTTTGCATTTTGTCGCTTGGATACTATTGCCGACTACGGCACGGATTAGGGGTCGGAGAAAGTGACAGGTTACTAGCTTAAAATGCCAAGTCAATGGTCGCGCCGCAATTGTCAATGACAGCGCAACGACTCTCCAAGCTGCTGTATAATCCCCCTGCGTGCCTTTTTTTGCCGGAGCTGGAAGTGAAAACAACGCTACCTAAAGCGATATTGATCGTTTTGTGGATTCTAATCGTCGTCAACTTGCTCGTCAGCTTTCCAGGCTGGTTGTCCACCACGCTGAAAGTGCTTGGTTTGTTTCTGCTGGTCGCCAACGTTTTCGAATGTTTTATGTTTTCCAAAAAGATTCGTATTAACCACGAGAATAGTTTCGTCGGCTATTTACAGGTATTGTTGTTCGGAGTGGTGCACCTGAATACCTTGCCCGACTTTAAACAATGATTTGTTTTGCCGACGCTTGCAGCGCACTTTAAGGTGACTTGAAAACAAAAAGGCCGACGTTATAAGCGCCGACCTTGGGGAAAAAACAAGCGGTCACATAGTGACGCAGCGCTTGTTAGTTCATTTTGTCTTCGACCATTTTCTTGCCTTCTTCTATTTTTTCTGCGCCTTCTTCCACTACAGCGGCACCCTCGTCCATGGCATCAGAGCCGGCATCTTTTGCGGCCTGCACGGTGTCGGCACCGGCTTCTTGAGCCGCGTCAACCGCATCCGTGGTTTTTTCAGCTGCGGTGTCGGCAGCCTCATTG
Organism: uncultured Pseudomonadales bacterium; assembly: GCA_964544755.1. GTDB lineage: Bacteria > Pseudomonadota > Gammaproteobacteria > Pseudomonadales > JAUIET01 > JBBKXJ01. The sequence goes on from CAZJDL010000020.1 coordinate 18,077, forward strand.
GCACCATCAACCGCGCTGTCGAGTGACGACTTGAGGCTTTCGGTTGCAGATTTACTATCATCGCCCCCGCAGGCGCTCAGACCGAAAACCAGAACTGCGGCACAAGCACCTAACCTCGTAATTGTGTTGAACATTGTACAACCTCCTTTACTAAATAAACGGTGCGCAAATTAGCATAAATCAATGCAATTAGATAGGGTCACAAACTGGATATTTCCGTCGTCTGTACGGTGAATCTACCTATACAATGAAGCTAATGCGCCAGCAGCGCAGCGAGTGAAAACAACGTCAATCGATACAACAAACGTAATGACTGAGCAGGCACAAAGCTATCAACAGAAAAAGGCGTTTTTCGCCAAGATCATCACTCTATACGGGCGCAAACCGGCGCTGGAGATCTTGCGCGACGATAGCCTCGAGATATACCGTGTACACCTCGCCAACAGCAACAAACCGGGCGCTGAACTGGCCGAGATTGAGCGGTTGGCGCGGCGACGTGCTATCGACATCAAAACTCATAGCCGGGCCGAGCTGGCGCGGATATCGCGCAACAGTCGTCAGGATCAGGGCGTTGCTGTCGACGTCAAGTGTCGCGCCCTGACACAGTTTGATGAATGGTACGGCGTGTGGTCGCAGCAGCAACAGCGCGTGGTGCTGATCGCGCTGGACGGCGTAAGCAACTCGCAAAATCTGGGTATGATTATTCGTTCATGCTGTGCGGCCGGTGTCGACGGCGTATTATTGCCGACCAAGGGTGCAGCCGGTTTAAATCCTCTCACTATCAAGGCCAGCGCCGGCAGTGTATTTAAGGCGCCAATCATAACGTGCCCGTCGTTACCAAACGCGCTACAGCAATTGCGTAAGCACGACCTACCAATTTACGCTTTGCAGGCCGGCGCGCAGCAAAATTTGTTTGCTACCCGGCTGCGCAGCAGCGCCGTGTTTGTTTTGGGTAATGAGAGCCTCGGAGTTTCACCCGAAGTCGCGGTCTGCTGCTCGGATAACCTGGCCATACCGATGCACAACGGCGTTGAATCGCTGAACGTCGCCGTGGCCGCCGCACTTATCGCCTATCACGCACTCGGCCAGCGTTAATCGACTCACGCGAAAAAAGCGTGCGCAACTGTGCAAACGGGAAAAAATAAAATATCAACAACAGGTACAGGAGTTGCTGTTGATTCACGACTTGCGTCGCAAAGGCGACGATAAATATCATGATATGGTTGCGCATGACCGCTTTGTAAGGTTCTTCAAGGCGTAACTTCGATTCCGTTTGCCAGTTACTTCGCAGCAGCGGCCACACGTTGACCAAGGCCACCAGAATAAATGCCCAATAGCGCTGCGCGCATTGCTCCAACAGCTCAGGGAACGCCAGTCGCTGATCGCTGAATGGGAAGAAACTCGACATGACTTGCGCGTGGCCAAAGTGAAAACCAATGAAATGAATGCTAAAAAAGGCCAACAAAAACAGCGACTTTCCAATGCCGTCGGCACCGCTCGCGGCCTTACCGGAAGCACCAGGTGCACGCCCGAAAATACTGCACAAAATAAGCACATAGCCGCTCACCAAACTCGCGAACCACATGCTCCAGACAATGTCGGTCGCGGTCCAGTGCTGCCAGTAAGCGAGCCCCAGCGTGTAGGCAAAAAACAGTAAACTGACAAACCAGCTATTCATCCATACAATATCTTGGCGCAAATGTTCAGCGTCAATGTCATACATTGGGGCTTAAAAATCAATGGAAATTCGCCTGTTACTCAAGGTCCTGGTACTACCGCCAGGCTTGAACGTCGTGCTGGGCGTGCTGGCTTTACTATTGCTGTTGCGTTGGCGGCGTCTTGGCATCGCCTTGCTGGCCGGCAACATATTGCTGCTGTACTGTCTCAGCACTCCCATAGTGCAGGTCGCACTGACCCAACCGCTGGAGAAAACGCCTGCACTTAGCGCCGCCGCCATAGCGAGCGGCAACGCACAGGCTATCGTTTTACTCGCAGGCGCCACCTATGCAAATGCGCCCGAATATGGCCGCGACTCGGTGGCGCCAGGCACATTGGCCAGAATACAGTACGCCGCGTGGCTGCAACGTCAGACCCAGCTACCGTTATTGGTTAGCGGCGGCTCGGTGTACGGCGACGAGGCGCCGATAGCAGCGGTGATGGCGCGCGTATTACGCGAGGAATTCAGCGTGCCGGTCAGGTGGACCGAAACTAACAGCCGCAACACCCAGGGCAACGCCAGATACACGGCCGAAATTCTTATCCCAAAAGAAATCACCCGCATTCTGCTGGTCACGGATGCCAGCCATATACCACGCGCCAGGCGGTATTTTCAGCGCTACGGCTTTGACGTTACCACCGCACCGACGCGTTATTATTCCTTGCTCGATTACACTGAGCGGCCATGGGCCTACTTTTATTCCAGCGCTCATCGCCTTGAACGCAGCGTTGCCGCCTTGCACGAACATCTCGGCCTGTTCGTTGCGCGCTTTGAGTAGAGAGTGTGTAAAAAAGGGTGACTAGAGCGGCTATTTGCTAAGGTAGGCCATCCCTTCTTCCAGACCGTGCAATGTGAGGGGGTACATATGACCTTCGACTAACTCGTGCGTCATGGCGACCGATTGCGCGTAGTTCCAATGCTCTTGCGGCAACGGGTTTATCCAGATCACTTTTCCATAGGCGCGGCGCACGCGCTGCATCCATACCGCGCCAGCTTCCTCATTCCAGTGTTCGACACTGCCGCCCGGTTGCGCTATTTCATACGGCGACATCGATGCGTCACCGACGAATATGACTTTGTAGTCGCTGCTGTATTTATGCAACAAATCCATGGTCGAGGTCGTGTCGTGGAAGCGCCGAATATTATTTTTCCAAACCGCTTCATAAATAAAATTATGAAAGTAGAAATACTCCAGATGCTTGAACTCGGTGCGCGCGGCGCTAAACAATTCTTCGCACACGCGTACATGCGGATCCATCGACCCGCCGATGTCAAAAAATAGCAGCACTTTTACCGCGTTGTGTTTCTCCGGCACCATTTTGATATCGAGAAAACCAGCATTTTTGGCGGTGCAACTAATAGTGTCGGGTAAATCGAGTTCATCGGCTGCGCCAGTGCGGGCAAATTTACGCAGGCGCCGCATAGCAATCTTTATGTTGCGGGTACCAATTTCAACGCCGTCGTCAAGGTTTCTGTACTCGCGCTTTTCCCACACCTTGACCGCTTTGCCGTTCTTGCCATTGGGGCCGACGCGAATCCCCTCCGGGTGATAGCCTTCCTGCCCGAAGGGCGAGGTGCCGCCCGTGCCTATCCATTTGTTGCCGCCTGCATGACGCTCTTTTTGTTCCTGCAGGCGTTGCTTGAATTCTTCGATAAGTTTTTCCAGGCCGCCTAACGATTCGATCTTAGCCTTGTCTTCCTCGCTTAGCTGTTTTTCAAACTCCTTGCGCAGCCAGTCGTCGGGGATCAACACGTCGATGATATCGTCAAGCGTTTCCAGATCTTTAAAATAGGCGGCGAAGGCGCGGTCAAACTTGTCGTAGTATTTTTCGTCTTTAACCAGGCAAGCCCGACTCAGGTAGTAGAAATCGTCGATACTGGCAAATATCAGGCGCTCTTTCAGCGCCTCGATCAAGTCCATCAGTTCGCGCAGCGTGGCGGGTATTCCGGCGCTGCGCAAGCCGCTGAAAAAGCTGATTAGCATGCGCCTGCCCTACCGGCGCTGCTCACGCCTGTGCATAAACGCCAGCCGTTCAAGCAAATGCACGTCTTGCTCATTTTTAACCAGCGCGCCGTATAACGGCGGAATAGCCTTGGATTTGTCGTGGCTTTTCAAAATTTCATCCGGTATATCATCGGCCATCAACAGCTTCAACCAGTCGATCAACTCGGAAGTAGAAGGCTTTTTCTTCATACCCGGCACGGTGCGAATATCGAAAAATATATCCAGTGCGTCCTGCACCAGTTGCTTCTGCGCGCCGGGATGATGCACGTCGATAATCTGCCGCATGGTGTCGCGGTCGGGGAAGTTAATAAAATGGAAGAAACAACGACGTAGAAATGCGTCCGGCAGTTCTTTTTCGTTATTGCTGGTGATCACAATAATAGGCCGTTGTTTGGCGCAAACCGTCTCACCGGTCTCATAAACAAAAAACTCCATGCGGTCTAACTCCACTAACAAATCGTTAGGGAACTCAATGTCGGCTTTGTCGATCTCATCAATCAGCAAAACCACCTGCTCGTCGGCATCAAACGCTTCCCACATCTTGCCCTTCTTGATGTAGTTAGCAATGTTGTGTACCTTCTCAGCGCCCAGCTGCGAGTCACGCAGCCGCGACACAGCGTCGTATTCGTACAAACCCTGCTGCGCTTTGGTGGTCGACTTGATATGCCACTGGATCAACGGTTTACTCAGCGCGGCGGCAATTTCCTGCGCCAACAGCGTTTTGCCAGTGCCGGGCTCACCCTTGATCAACAGCGGCCGCTGCAGGGTAATCGACGCGTTAACCGCGAGGCTCAAGTCATCAGTCGCGACGTAACGTTCCGTGCCATTAAATTTCATGGTTGCACCATTGTATAAGTGAAGCGCACGGTAAATCCGCAGCCAGAAAAAAACAATATTATACGGTGATTTGCTTATGGCAACATGACGCCGCCGTTGTTACCGGGTACCGGATTCGTCTAGTCGGCGTTTAAAGCGCCCGCGCGACCGCGCATTTTCTTTCGATAAAAATATTTGCCGCCCAGCCAGGCACCGTAAACAAGCAAAGCCAAAATGGTAGCCAGCACCAGCGCCACGAGTGCGGGCACCGCGCCCTCGGGACCGTTCGTTACGCTTTCAAAAGTCGCCACGATAAACGCCGGCGCCAACGCCTCCTTCCCGGGTTCCACTTCAACCGGCACTAAAATAATGCAGGCGACGATAAAACGCAGCGCCTGCCGCAGAAACACCGGCCAGCTGCGGCTAATGCGCCAGGCGACGATAAAAATACCGATACAGGCGAGCAAGTAGATACACCAGGTCACTGTGTATTCATTGACAAGCCCCATCTCCTGCAAGCTGTTCATGGTGTTATCCCAACGACCAAAGAAGCCATCCTATTCTTATTCTACCCAGTGCACGATATGTTGCTGCAGTTCATCGGGGTGCACATTGTTCTCCGACAAAACCTTGCCGCGCACCGAGATGCCGGCTTCGTGAACGCTTGCGGCCGAGCCTGACACTAGCGGGTGCCAGGCATACAGAGGCTTACCCTCAGCGACAAGTCGGTAAGCGCAAGTCGCCGGCAACCAATCCCACACCATGTCGCGCGCCACGCTGATGCATTCGGGAATTTCCGTGTGGCGTCTTGCGTAGCCGCGACAGCGGCAGGTTTCGGTATTGAGTTGGCGGCAAGCGACGCCAGTATGCAGCACTTTCTCCGTGTCGATATCGGTAAATTTTTTTAAACAGCATTTACCGCAACCGTCACATAAGGTTTCCCATTCGACACGGGTCAACTCGCTTAAGGCATAACGCTCCCAGAAGAGTGTGCGCATGGTTTTTAGGGCCCTAACCCTCTGCCTTGTCACCACTCAGCCACTGTGCCACCGCATGCCCGGGCGGTGGCGGCAGTTGCAAGTAATAACCGCATTGCTCGATTTGCGCCAGCACGGCCGCCGCTTTAACCAGCGCCAACCTACGCTGGGGCTGCAGCTGCAAACTCATGACCAGCTCCGGTTCACCAAAGGTTGCCAGCAGTTCAGCTGGCACCGGTTGCAGGTCATCGGTAAAATCGACGTACAGGAAGGTAAGTTTCTTGTGCGGGCTTTTATAAACCTTGCACTGGCGGCTATTCATAGGCTTGCCGCACGCAATCGACCAGATCTGCGCCTATGATGGCATGGCGCCAGCCGCTCAGCGAATCGGCGGCGATGCCGCCTGCCCCACTTTCCGCACTACGCAGCAGTTGCTCGTAATCTTTTTTGCGCACGATAATTTCGGGCGCCACGCCCAGCTGCTCGGCCTTGTCGCGCACCAGCGCTTTCAACTTTTTCAACAGCGCGGCCTGGCCGCGGCCCAGCGGTTTCGATAGGGCCGGTGGATACCGCGACGCATCATCGCCCGCGCAACGCTCAAGCAGCGCCAGCAGGGCTTTACCATAGCGTTTGACCGCGTGGGCCGACAGGTCTTCGATTGCGTCAAGTTGAGCGAAGATAGCGGGGTTCTGTTTGGCGAGACCGACCAAGGCCCGGTCACTGACGATCCAGTTACGCGGCTTGTCGCGCTGCGTCGCCTGTCGCTCGCGCCAGATGCACAGCGCACGCAGGATATGCAGCTCTTTCGAGTCGAGTTGCCAGGCCACTTTTACCCGTAAGTATAGTTCTTCCGGTACGGCTTCGCGTTGCACACGTGTTAGCAGCTCAGCGCAATCCTCCTGCAACCAGTTCAAACGCTGATTATTTTCAAGCTGCGAACGCAAGCGGGCATAAACGTCAAGCAGGTAAACCACGTCCAGCGCGGCGTAATCGAGTTGCGCCGCCGCCAGCGGTCGTTGCAACCAGTCGGAACGCGTCGCATCCTTCGGCACTTGCACGCCACAAATACGCTCCACCAGCTTTTGGTAGGACAACGAAAAGCCAAAGCCGGCCATTGCGGCGGCTATTTGTGTATCAAAAACGTTAACGATCTCGACCCCGCAATAGCTCTGCAGAATCTGAATATCCTCCGAACAGGAATGCAAAACTTTAACCAGGCTGGCGTCGCCCAGAATTGCCGCCAACGGCGTTTGTAAATCAGGTTGCAGTGGATCTAACAGCCGCGCTTGTTCGCCGTCATAGAGCTGCACCAAACCCAGCTTTGCATAGTAGGTTTTAGTGCGCACAAACTCCGTGTCCAGTGCTATCGCTTCCATCTGGCGCCACGCCGTACATAAGGTTTGCAGCCGCGCCGCATCGGTGACCAATTCGTGACTGACTGCGGGCAACGACGCGCTATTCAACGATCTTTCTGCCGCTAAAAGCGTGCGCCAGCGTACCGCCGTCGACATATTCTAATTCGCCACCGAGGGGTACGCCGTGGGCGATACGCGATGCGGCAACGTTGAGTTGCTGCAGCCGTTCGCTGATAAAATAGGCGGTGGCTTCGCCCTCGACGGTGGGGTTAGTGGCGAGAATCACCTCACCAACACCGTCGGCTTGCACCTGCGCCAGCAGCTGGTCGATGCCGATATCCTCCGGCCCCACCCCATCGATCGGGGACAGGTGGCCCAGCAGCACGAAATACAAACCTCTATAGCCACCGGCCTGCTCTACCGCCATCACATCGGCCGGGGTTTCGACCACGCAGAGCAAGCTCGTGTCACGTTTCGGGTTCTGACAAATATTGCACAGTTCATTCTCGGTTAAAGTCCGGCAGCGGCTACAGCGGCGCACGCGCTCAGCCGCTCGCGCCAGCACATCGGCAAGCCGCCGGCCGGCGGCTCGATCGCGCTCAAGCAGGTGTAGTGCCATGCGCTGCGCGCTTTTCGGGCCGACGCCCGGCAAACACTGCAAGGCGTCGATCAGCTCCTTAATGAGTGGGCTAAATGACATGCGTTGCTATTGCCTTCAAAATGGCATCTTGAACCCTTCGGGAAGGCGAATGCCACCGGCCAGCCCACCCAGTTTATTTTTTTGCTCAGCCTCAACGCGGCGCACCGCATCGTTGACCGCGGCAGCTAACAAATCTTCCAGCAATTCCTTGTCTTCTGTCATTAAGCTGGCATCGATATCGACCCGCTTGACGTCGTGGCGTCCGGTCATCGTTACCTTGACCAGGCCCGCGCCGGACTCGCCAATCACTTCCATTGAGGCAAGCTCTTCCTGTGCGCGTTGCATCTGCTCCTGCATTTGCTGCGCTTGTTGCATGAAACCACCCAAACCTTTTTCCATAGTAGAACTCCGACAAGATGATAATGGCGCATTCAGAGCCCGACAGTACTTTATCCTGCAAGGCACGTTCGCACAGGCATAGTAATACTCTACGTCAAGCAGGCAAACCAACAGTAGAACGGCAGGCGACGCCGCAGGGGGAATTCCGTGCGCCTCCGTTCGGGCTTGCTTGGCATGTACTATGACCCACTCGCGTCGTTTGGCGTAATAGATTCCATAATAACGCTGGCGTCAAATTTGTCGATCATTTCGTTAACATTGGGGTCATTCAGGATGCAGGCAACGGCTTGCTGCTGGCGCTCCTGCTTTTTTCTTTGCCCGTATTTTTGCGGCGTTTCGGTCTCAACCTGGCCCGCCTCAATGCTGACATCCAGCTCTGCACCGAAGTGCTGACGCAAAGCCTGCTCTATTTGCTGGCGGTGCGCCGGCTTAAAAATCTGACAGTTTTGCGCGTCCAGCATGAAGCTCAGCCGTCCTTCGGCATTGTCCCGCAGCACGCAATTGGCTGCCACATTTTTTGCCATACCATGCAGTTGCAACTGTTCATGCAATGCAAACCAGTGTGCTGGTTGCAACCCCTCTAATGTGCACGGCGCTGTCGAGGCCGGTTCCGCCGGCTGCGACTTCCCAACATGTGGTGCTGTTTGCGCATCCGCTGTTGGCTCAACCTGCGCTGCAAACGGTTGCGCGCTGTGCTCTGCTGCTACCTGCACGCGTGGTGCTGGCGGCAACGCGGCTGTTTCCGCTGGTGGCGCGGCTGCTAATTCACACGCTTTTTTTTTTGCCGAGACCGGCTCGGCTACCTCAAATTGACCCGAATCAGGCCGAAATGCCAGCATACGTAACACGGTCATCTCAAAACCGGTGCGCGGATCGGGTGCGTACGGCATATCGCGTATTCCAAGTAGACCTATCTGGTAAAACAACTGCACGTCTTCGGCCGCGAGCTGCGCGGCGATGGCAGGCAACTGCTCGGTGTAGGCGCTATCGGGATCGGAATACTCCGGCACGGCCTGCAACAGGGCAATATGGTGCAACACTGCCATTAACTCAGACAATAGCGCTTCGTAATCAGGCCCGTGTTGGTCCAGCGTGGCGACTAGCTGCAACATCGCGGCGGCGTCTTGCGTGCATAATGCGTCCACCAGCTGCACAATTTTGCTGTGGTCGATGCTACCCAGCATTTGCCGCACCGACGCTTCTTCAAGATTGGCGCTGCAGAAGGCAACAGCCTGGTCGGTGAGACTTAACGCATCGCGCATACTGCCCGCCGCCGCGCGCGCCACATGCCACAGCGCGGGCGTCTCGAACGCTACCTGTTCCTGCTCCAGTATCGATTGCAGGTGTTCCACAATACGCTGCGGCGGCAGGTTCTTCAGGCTAAATTGTAAGCAACGCGACAATATGGTGGCTGGCAATTTTTGCGGATCGGTGGTTGCCAGCAGAAATTTGACGTGCGGCGGCGGTTCTTCCAGCGTTTTCAACAGCGCGTTAAAACTGTGCCCGGACAGCATATGCACTTCGTCAATCAGATAGACTTTGAAGCGGCCTTTAGCCGGCGCGTATTGCACGTTGTCGAGCAAATCGCGAGTGTCTTCAACTTTGGTGCGCGAGGCGGCGTCGACTTCCAACAGGTCGACAAAACGGCCACTGGCAATTTCGGTACAAGCGCTGCATTCACCGCAGGGCGTTGAGCTTACGCCGGCTTCGCAGTTCAGGCACTTGGCCAGAATACGCGCCACGCTGGTTTTGCCAACCCCACGCGTACCGGTAAATAGATAGGCATGGTGCAGGCGGCCGGTATCCAGCGCATTCATCAGAGCCTGCAGCACATGCTCCTGCCCGACCATTTCATGGAAGGAGCCGGGCCGCCACTTACGCGCTAAAACCTGGTACGACATGCAAACAGAAGTTCCTGCCTGGAAGGCTGCCTAAGCAAATGGTGGTGACCCAAATCAGCCACACCCCGGCACACGAGTCAACAGCTACCGTTGCTCCCTTCCGGGTCTGGCGGGGTTTACCATCTATCATTGCGAGGGAACCGATAAGGGCCACCATAAAACGCCTTGCATGGCACGAGGCGCTGCGCATTATGCGTTAATCGCGCAGCGGCTTCAAGAAACAAGAACTTGCTGACCGACAATCTTTGCCGCGCGTCGCCACAGCCGATCTGCCGCTTCTCCGTGCAGCGAGACCCTGCTAGCCTATTCCAATATTTGTCGATATTACCGATCTTATAGCAAATTTGGTTATCAATATTAGAGATAGCGGTTAGAATGTGCCGCCGCTGACACGGGTGGCGGCGCATCAATTCATATCATTCATAACAGGGAGCGAATAATGCTCATTGGGGTCCCAAAAGAAACGTACGCCGGAGAGCTGCGTTGCCCGCTGATTCCGCAGAGCGTGAAGAGGCTGTGTACGGCCGGCGCCAACATCACCGTGGAAGCCGGGCTGGGCAGCAGTTCCGGTTTCACCGATCAAGAGTACAGTGACGCCGGTGCAACGGTCAGCGGCGACCACAGCGCAATCATTACCGACTCAGATGTACTGCTGCGGCTGCGTAAACCCGAACTCGACGAAGTCAAATCCTTCAAGAAGGGCTGCATTCACATCAGCTACCTGGATCCGTTCAACGAGCGCGAACTGGTTGACGCGCTAGCTGCACAAGGCGTGAGCGCCATCAGCATGGAAATGATTCCACGCACCACACGCGCACAAAAAATGGATGCGCTGAGCTCGCAGGCTAACCTGGCCGGCTACGTGATGGTGATTTTGGCCGCCAGTAAACTGAACAAAATACTGCCGATGATGATGACCCCGGCCGGCACGATTTCGCCCGCCCGGGTATTTGTGATCGGCGCTGGTGTCGCGGGCCTGCAGGCAATTGCGACCGCCAAGCGTCTGGGCGCTCGCGTTGAGGCATTCGATACCCGCCCGGTAGTGGCCGAGCAAGTGCAATCACTGGGCGGCAAATTTGTTGAGATTGATCTCGGCGAAACCGGCCAGACCAAAGACGGCTACGCCAAGGCGTTAACCGAAGAGCAACTGCAACTGCAGCGCGACGGTCAGAAAAAAGTGATCGCGCAGTCGGATATCGTGATCACCACCGCCCAGCTGTTCGGTCGCAAGGCGCCGCTGATTGTGACCCGTGACATGGTGGAAGCAATGCAACCCGGCGGCGTTATTGTCGATATGGCGGTGGCATCCGGTGGCAACGTCGAAGGCTCGAAACCCAATGAAACCGTTGATATCAACGGTGTATCGATCATCGGCGTGGATAACCTGCCCGCCGAGGTGTGCCGCAACGCCAGTGAAATGTACTCGTCCAACCTGTTTAACCTGGTCGACGAATTTTGGGACAAGGAAGGCGACGCCGGCCTTATCCTCAATCGTGACGACGACATTATCCGCGGCTGCCTGATTACGCACGACGGCGAAGTCGTTAACGAACAAATCAAGAACCATTACCAAAACCAGGGGTGAGCACGGTGGAACCTATTTATTTAACGTTTATTTTAGTGCTGTCGATTTTTCTCGGCTTCGAGATCATATCCAAAGTACCGGCGACCCTGCACACGCCGCTGATGTCGGGCGCCAATGCCATTTCCGGCATTACACTGGTTGGCGCGGTCACATCGGCCGGCGCCGGACTCAATGGCTTTGCGACGGCGCTCGGCGCGCTGGCGGTGATCTTCGCTACCGTTAACGTGGTCGGCGGCTATATGGTGACCGACCGCATGCTCGGCATGTTCAAGAAAAAAGATAGCGGGGCCAGAAAATGAGTTTATCTACAATTAATCTGGTTTACGTTGTAGCGGCCGTATTATTTATCTACGGTCTGAAAATGCTGGGCTCGCCCGATACCGCGCGACGCGGCAATTTGCTGTCGTCGGCGGGTATGCTGATTGCCGTTCTGGCGACCTTGTTCGACCAGCAGATCCTAAGTTATACCTGGATTGTTATCTGCATCATTATCGGCGCCGGTATTGGCGCTTACGCGGCACGCACGGTGGCAATGACCGGCATGCCGGAAATGGTCGCTTTGTTTAACGGCTCCGGCGGCATAGCCAGTCTGTTAGTAGGTTGGTCGGCGCTGTATACGTCCAGCGCGACCACTTTTGTCGGTTTCACCGTGCTGCTGTCGATTGTTATCGGCGGCGTCACCTTTACCGGCAGTTTGATTGCCTGGGGCAAGCTCAGCGAGAAAATGCCGAGCAAGGCTATCGTATTCGACAAGCAACGCTTGGTGAACGGCATTCTTATCGGCACTATTGTGCTGCTGGGTATCATGTTTTGCCGTAATCCAGCGGTCGATTCGTCGGTGTTGCTACTGATTATTCTGCTGGCATTTGCGTTTGGTATCATGGCGGTGCTCCCTATCGGTGGCGCCGATATGCCGGTGGTCATCTCCCTGTTGAACAGCTACTCCGGGTTAGCGGCGTGCGCGGCCGGCTTTGCAATTGACAATAATATTCTGATCATCGCCGGTGCATTGGTGGGCTCGGCGGGTATCATTCTGACCAATATCATGTGCAAGGCCATGAACCGTTCACTAGCGAACGTGTTGTTCTCGGGGTTCGGCGCGGTCAAACACTCGACCAAGCAGATTGAAGGCGAAGCGAAACCGATCAGCGTCGAAGACGCGTACCTGATTCTGGAAGCCGCCGGCAATGTTGTGGTGGTGCCGGGTTACGGTATGGCGGTTGCGCAGGCGCAGCACGCGGTGCGCGAGCTGGGCGAATTACTGGAAGAAAACGGCTGCGAAGTCAATTACGCGATTCACCCGGTGGCGGGCCGCATGCCTGGCCATATGAACGTGCTGTTGGCCGAAGCCAATGTGCCATACGACCAATTGATTGAAATGGAAGACGCCAACCGGCGCATGGACACCGTCGACGTGGCCATTGTTATCGGCGCCAACGACGTGGTCAACCCTGCCGCCAACGAAGACGACAGCAGCCCGATTTACGGCATGCCGGTGATCGAAGTACCCCGCGCACGCACGGTGTTCGTGTTGAAGCGCAGCATGGCGGCCGGCTTTTCCGGCGTCGACAACCCGCTATTCTTCGGCGAAAACACGCGCATGATTTTTGGCGACGCCAAAGCAACGATTACCGGGTTGGTTGCGGAGTTTAAAAGTTAGGCTGGTCAACCCGGCCCCTGTTCTGCTTCCAGACGCATTGTTTCACCGACGCTAAAAACCATCAGCTTTAAGCTTTTCTCAGTGTCGACATCCGGAAAAGCCGCCGAGTTATCCAGGCGCGTGACAAACTTCGCGGCGGGAAAATTTGCCGCGAAACTTTGCAACAAAAACGCCGGTGGCAGATTGGGCGCGTTCAAACAGGCCAGAATAAGACTGCCCGGTTTTACCAAACGAGGTAAACGCCTAATCAATCGTGGGTAGTCTTTGGCCGCGATAAAGCTGCCAGGTTGATAACTGGGTGGATCAACAATCACGAGATCAAACGGTGCGCGTTTGGCGAGCCAGCCGATGGAGCGCAATATTTCGAAGCCTCGAAATTCGACGTTGACGGCGATGGTGAGGGCGGGAAAGTTCAGCAAATGATTGCGCCGGCCCGTTTCCAGTACGGTGCTGCTCATATCCACATTAATCACTTGCCGCGCGCCCCCAGCGAGCGCGGTGACGGAAAAAGAACAGGTGTACGCGAACAAGTTCAGCACTTTCTTATGCTTTGCCCGCGCCCGCAGCCAGTGGCGGCCGGGCTGCGTGTCGAGGAAAAAACCGATGTTTTGTGTGTCACCCAGTGCGATGTGATATTGCAGCCCGTCTTCCCTGGCGCACAGCTGCGCCGGCATTCCGCCATGCACGATAGTCGACGCAACTTTGATGCCGTGACGCCGTTGCAGCACAATACAATCGAAGCTCTCCGCACTTGCGAGTTGGCTTAAGCCGTTAAGCATTGCCGCAAGCCAGTCGGCCGGCGGTTCGCGGAACAGCGTGACCAGCAATAGCGGCGCAAAAAGATCGGCGGTGACAAATTCCAGCCCAGGATACGTCTGACCACGACCGTGAAACAGGCGCTCGCTAGCGCCCTGATTGGCAGCCAGTCTGGTGGCGACCGTATCAACAAGAATTTGCCAAGGTGCGGGCAGACCCGGCTTTGCTGCGAACGGGTTCACAATTGCGGCAACCTGTCGCCTCTATTCTTGCGTGATGCAGTTCGCAGGCTTCTATACTGAATAACAACGACCCACCCATCAGAAGTGGGACAGATCAGGCAGTGACACAAATCTTGCACAAAGTTTTTGTACACTGGCTTTATCATGAGACCGTTGCACGAGGATACTGAAATGGAACACGTCTGCAGCCAGACAGCGCAGCAATTCGAAGACACGCTAGACCACGGCGCATTCATCAACGCACAGGGCGAAGAAGTGCAAATCACCGAAGAGATGATTCGACAAGCCTGCGCGGCGCTGGCCGAGCAGCTACCCAACCACCACGCTATAGCCGCCGAGCGCTCCTGCTGTTAACCACAAAATTCAATGCATCAAGTTTTTTGATTAATTCACGACTTAATATATCGTCGCTATCTATTTGATAAGAATAGAATTCGTGTCGCTTGCGATACTGTTTACGTAAGCGCTCAAATTGCACGCTGATGTTTGCGTTACCTGCGAGAGCGGTTAGCTGCTGCGTATCGTCGCGAACATCGTAGGCATTGAGCACGATGTCGTTCAGCGTGTTATGCCGCGCAACTGTCAGCTTTGGCGCCAGGTCGGCAGCACCCGCGTCCAGTACGGCATGCTTCCGCGCTATCTCTTCACCAAAAAAACACTGTAGAAACGACCGATAAACCATTCTGGAACCTCGGTCTTTTGCTTCCACCGAGTAACCTGCAATATGTGGCGTCGCCACATTGACCTGTTGCAGCAGCGCTTGATGGGGTACCGGTTCGCCCTCCCACACGTCCAACACCGTCTGCCAGGCGGGCCGCTGCGGCAAAATGTCACTCAGTGCATTATTGTCGATCACCGCGCCGCGTGCGGCATTGATGAGAATCAACTGTTGCGGTAATGCCGCCAGTTGCGCGCCATCGAGCAGATGCTGCGTCGGATAATCGCCACTGTGCGTTAGCGGCACGTGCAAACTCAATACATCGCTGCCCACAACCTTGGCCCATTCGTCAAGAAAAGAGATTTTAGATGACTTTAAAAAAGGGTCGTAAGCCTTTATTATAAAACCCAAACCATGCAATCTTTGCGCGACTCGAGAGCCCACTTGACCAAGCCCAATCACGCCGACTTGCAAGCCAGCGGGGTGACCAAGATCCACACCCAACGCCGCCAGCGCACTGCAGACGTAATCCGCGACCGCGTCGGCATTGCAACCCGGCGCGTGCGCGAACTCGACACCCGAGTCACGCAAGAACACCTGGTCGATATGGTCGACCCCGCTGGTCGTACTGCCGACAAAACGCACCGGGGTACCGGCCAGCAGTTCGGCGTTGACCTGCGTAATCGATCGCACCACTAAGGCATCGGCGCGCAGCAAGTCGGCGCGCGTAATGTCGCGGCCGGGCACGCGCTCTACCTCTGCCCACTGCGCGAAGTCTTCGTCTAGCAGCGGTATGCCCGCATCCGCTACTAAGCGCATTGCGCCAGACCGAACAGCGACACATCCAGCGCCGCGCGAGTGTCGTAAAAACCAGCCAGCGCGAGGCGAACTTGCTCTGCTCTGGCGGGCAAACCCCGTTCACAGTAACTCAAGACCTGGCGGTATACCGCTAGCTCGAACGCGTGATTTGACGCCGCACCCGCCGCAAGATTATCGCTACTGACGCTAAATTTGTAGCGCGCAGCCGTTGCGAATATCCACTCCAGCGCCTGCGGTTTAACCTCGACAAGTTCAAACTCATGCTGCTGTTGTTTTGTGCGACCATCGGGCGCATACCAATAGCCGTAATCGACTTGCTCGCGCCGCTTTGCGCCTGCAATGCACCAATGCGCCATCTCATGCAGCGCGCTGGCATAATAGTCGTGCTTGAATACCAACCGGTGGTAGCTGCACCGCGGGCCGGCCGGCAGATACAGCGGTTCATCACCGCCTTTTTCGAGCGTGGTATTGTGACGCTCAGCGAACAATCGATTAAAAATCGCGATCAGATCATCGCCGCTATGGCGGTCGCCGAGTGACAAATGACGTTGCTTGAGCACGCGGGTTAACTGTTCTGCAAAACGTGCAAAGCCTGGCCGTGCAACGCCGGATTGGCAGCCGCCAGCACCAACCCTCCCTCCGCCGCGGAGCCGCCCTGCCAATTGGTGATCACGCCACCGGCGGCTTCCACAATGGGAATCAACGGCACAATATCATACGGGTTTAAGTCACCCTCAATCACAAGATCGATCTGCCCCATCGCCAGCATGCCGTAGGAGTAACAATCACCACCGAAGCGCAGCAAGCGGCACTGCTGCGCCACCGCCTGAAAACGCGCGGCGGCGCCGGCAACGCCGTCAAATAAGTCCGGGTGCGTGCAATACAGCTTTGCTTCCGCCAAGCCTGCTGTGACGCTGGTTCGCAAGCGCTGGCGCCGCCCGGCATGCAACAAAAAGGAACCGTGTTGATCACCCATAAATGTTTCTTGCAGATACGGCTGTTGCATCACCCCGCAAAGTAATTCAGAACCGCGCTTGAGACCCAGCAAGATACCCCAGGCTGGAACACCGGTGATAAACGCTCGCGTACCATCGATGGGATCAATCATCCAGCAATATTCGCTTGTTCCACCGGTTATGCCCTGCTCCTCGCCCACAACAGCATGCTCGGGAAACTCGGCCGCTATGCGCGCGCGAATGAAGGCTTCCACTTCAATGTCGGCCTGGGTCACGGGGTCAAACTGACCACCCGATTTTTTATTTTCTACCGTCATATTGCTGCGAAAATAACGCAGTGCAATGACGCCGGCTTCAGCAACGACTTGGGTCGCAAACTCGAGATAATTGTTTTGCATAGTGACAAGATTATGGACTATGCGTTAACACAAAGTACAGCGCTGGCGGGGGTGCTGGTGGCCTTGACGTTGTTCGGTATTTTTCAACGTCAGATGTTATTGCGCAGGGTGGTTTGCTATCCACGCCAGGTAATCTTCACTAAGGTAGTCGCAACCTTGCAACAAGTGCTGGATATAGCCGTGCGATGGCAGCGTATCGGTGACCAGCACGGCAGGGTTGGCGACGTAAGTCCATGCAGGCACTGAACCACCGACAGTTTGAATGGAAAAAATATCGCGGCTGTAGGCGCATGGGACACCTTCGAAGCGATCCATTTTTTCAATCTCGCGGTGGTCACGCAAGCGGTATACCACACCCTGCACGCTATCGTTATGTTGCACGGCGATATTGGCGCAAGCGAAACCCGGCTTGTTGCTGGCTTTCTTATTAAACACCAATTTGTAATGCACCAGCGTTCCGGCAACGGCCTCCTCCACCCGCAAACCACGCTCGCGCATGCGGTTCGCGTTCATATTGCTGCCGTAGGCGAAATAGAATTCACTGCGTCCCATAGGGGTTAGCGGTTCAGCCTTTGCGAATGTAATATAAAAACTGTTTATCCTGCACCTGCTGAGCGACCAGTTCGTGGCCGAGAAAGATGCAGAACTTTGGTACGTCGCGCTGCGTGGAGGGGTCGGTCGCCAGCAACTTCAACAACGCACCGGTTTTTATATCGCGTATTTTATGGTGCAGCAGCATTACCGGCTCGGGGCAAAAAAGGCCGGAGGCATCGAGCGTGGCATCAGGGTCGAGGCGGCTTGGCATGGGTGAGGCAGTGCAATTACGGCGTCAATAGATGGATTGTAGCCACTTCTTTGCCACAGAGCGATAGTCTGGCGTCAAGTAATTAGCAGTTGCTCGGCTTCCTTACGCGGCAATAGGGTGCAACTATTCTGTTCGGCATTAAAGGCGATCACAACCTCACCCGTCTGTAACTGCTGCTCGACCTGAGCGACCTTGTCGTCTAACGTATAGGCTGTGTCGCCATAGTCGGTGCCCTCGCGCGTAATAAACTCTTCGATCAGGCCACGCAAGGCTTGCCTGGACAACTGTGCGGCAGGAATCAGCAAATTAGTCATGCCATTTACGCACCATGATCATCAGGCCTGCCCCTGCCAGAGACAGTATGACAACAACCAACAGCAATGCCAGACTCAGCCAAAAATAGCCGAGTATCTCAGCGGAATCAACATCGAAAGTATATATCGCCGACCACACCAGCGCCGCCGTCGCCGCCAGGGCCAATAATATTGTTTTGGCGTAACGCCAGCGTAACGGAAATTTTCGTTTCGGCTCATTCATCATGCAAACCTGTTATGGCGGTGATACAGGTGATACAAAAGCCAGCATCGACACCACCCATGTTTGACAGACGTGAGTACGTTGGTTTCATTTTTGTTAGTTGGCGCTATTATTACTTTAATAATCAACATATTAACCATGAATTTTACACTAAATTATCCTGTTTTACCCAATAGCTGACTATCGCTATCGCCAAAAAACACGCGGCCGCCGCAGCCAAAAAACTAGCGTGTGGACTGACTGACCACCACAGCCCCGCGAGCAATGCTCCAGCGGCCCCGCCCGCGCCAAAACTGATGCTGCTATAAAGTGCCTGGCCGCGGCCCTCGTGTCCATCTTTAAAGAAACGCCGTACCAGCTCAATAGACACGGCATGAAAACTGCCGAACGAAGCCGCGTGCAAACATTGGGCAACGATTAATAGCAACAGATTGTCGGTGAAACCGGCAATCAAAAGCCAACGCAACCCGGCCAGAAAAAAGCTGGCCAGCAGCACCTTGCGCAGACCAAAGCGGGTAAACAGGCTGGCAATTTTCCAGAATATTGCAATTTCCGCGACTACACCCAGAGCCCATAGTAAACCTGTCAACGTCTTATCGTAGCCGTACTGCTCAAGATAGAGACTGAAAAACGTATAATACGGGCCGTGGCTAAGCTGGATTAGAAAGCACGCGCCTAGAAACGCCATCACATGTGGTTGCTTCAATACGGCGCCGATACTCGCTGTAGATTGCCCGGGGCTGATTGTTTCGCGGGCTGTAACAGTTAAACTGCTGACAAAGATGCTGGCCAGCAGCACGCACAAAATGACCGGCAGCCACATTATGCTGACCACATCGAAGACAACGCCCAAAGCCGCGACCGGGACAAGAAAACCGACCGAGCCCCACAGCCGTATGCGGCTGTAATCGTGATGCCGATCCTTGAGATGTGAGAGCGTCACTACTTCAAACTGGGGTAGCACTGCGTTCCAGAAAAAGCTGAAGCTGACAACGACGATAGCAAGCCACAGAAAAGACTGGCTGATAAAAATACTCGCAAAGCAGACACAAGCGAGGGCGGAACCGAGGCGGATAATACCCATTTGCGGCGCGCCGCGATCGGCCAGGTAGCCCCATATATTCGGTGCGATAATTTTCGTGCTGGCCAACAAGGCCGCGAGAATACCTATTTCCTTCGGCTTTAAACCCAGCGACTGCAGGTACAGCGGCCAATACGGCAGCAGCGCACCAAGCACCGAGAAATAAAAAAAGTAGAAGCTTGCGAGACGCGCAGCGGGCAAGCTGGCCGATGCGCCGGATTGCATCAGCGGCGTTTACTCGGTAGCGGCAGGTATAACAGGCACCGTGGATTGCACATCCATATTCTGCCCCCTGTGCCGCAAGGCATGGTCCATCAGCGTGATCGCAAGCATCGCTTCGGCGATAGGCGTCGCGCGAATACCAACACAGGGGTCATGTCGGCCCGTGGTTACCACGTCGACTTCGGCACCGCTTTTGTCAACGCTCTTGCCCGGTTGACGAATACTCGAGGTGGGTTTGAGCGCAATATGCGCGACGATGTCTTGGCCACTGGAAATACCCCCCAACGTGCCACCTGCCCGGTTGGATAAAAACCCCTGCGCCGTCAATTCATCGCGGTGCTCGCTACCTTTTTGCTCTATCACAGCCACACCTGCGCCAAGCTCTACCGCCCTGACCGCGTTGATGCTCATTAAGCCATGGGCGATATCGGCGTCCAGCTTGTCAAACACCGGTTCGCCCAGTCCAGGCGGTACGCCGGTGGCAGTCACGGTAATACGCGCGCCGATGGAGTTGCCCTCTTTGTTCAGCGCCGCCATATAGGTTTCCAGTGCCGGCACCAACTCCGGGTCGGGGCAAAAAAACGGGTTACTGTCGATAACAGACCAGTCGACTCGCTGAATTTTGTGCGGCCCCAGTTGCGACAAAAAGCCGCGTACCTTGACCCCATAACGCTCTAGCAGATATTTTTTGGCGATTGCCCCGGCGGCCACGCGCATCGCCGTTTCGCGGGCCGATGCCCGACCACCACCGCGATAGTCGCGAATGCCATACTTTTGTTCGTAGGTGTAGTCGGCGTGCGCGGGACGAAACGTATTCTTGATATTGCCGTAATCCCGGGAGCGCTGGTCGGTGTTCTCGATGAGCAAACCAATCGGCGTGCCGGTGGTCTGGCCTTCAAACACACCAGACAGAATTTTAACCGCGTCTGCCTCCCTACGCTGCGTGGTAAAACGCGACGTGCCGGGTTTGCGCCGGTCCAGATCATGCTGCAAATCTTCTGCGCTCAACTGCATGCCTGGCGGGCAACCGTCGACGATACAACCCAGCGCTACGCCATGGCTCTCGCCAAAGGTGGTCACGGTGAACAGTTTTCCAATGCTATTGCCAGCCATATTTATTGTCTATGCAGTTACGGAGTAAGGTATTACGGCGCTCGGATTATATCGCGCCTAGTTA
>CAZJDL010000021.1:0-38638 GCA_964544755.1 uncultured Pseudomonadales bacterium
TCGCAATCTGTTGGCGCTGCTGGTATTTTTCGCTCGGAGGCAGGTCTTTAATTTTTCGCTCCAAGCGATACAAGGCATTGATTTTGCCCAGGCCCACATCGGCCTTGCTGACCCCCGATGCCTGCTTCTGTTTGTTCACCGGCTTCGCCGCTTTTTGCGCTTCCTTGTATTTGCGGCGCGCGTGATCAAAACATCCTAATTGCTTTAAGCCCTTACGATGCCATATGGCGTCATAACTGCCCAGACCATCGCATTGCAGGTAACCCTCAAACCTGTCCAACAGGCGCTCAGCCACCTCCTTGCCGCGCGAAGGATCGTAATCAAACAACACCACCGGTTTATCCGGCGGCCCTCCCTTGGACACCCACATCCATTTATCCGAACTCGGTGATTTGTTCACCTCCTTCAGCACTTTTATCCGGGTTTCGTCAATTTGAAGGTAATCGTAGGCTAACTGATGCTCTCGCATCAGATTGATCAGCGGTTGCAGCTCCAGCGACAAGCGAATAACCCAATTGGCCATGCTGGTGCGGCTGATGTCCCCGCCGTAGCGCTTGAGGATGGCCTCCAGGCCATGCAATGGCAAGCCATCGCAATACTTTGAGACAATGACATAAGCCAGCAGACTGATACTGGCAATGCACTTGTTCAGCGGGTGCTTGGGGAGTTCGGCTGCTTTGACGCTCCGTTCACCGCCTTCTGCAAATACCGCTTTCTCTTGCAGGATCTCAATCACTCGTGCCTTGGCGGGGACAATATCGAGTTCTTCTTTGGCCACCGTGTAAAACGTGTCGATGGCACCCGCTTTTTCTTCATCGCTCAGATCAATGTACACTTGATAGCGAGGCAGTTTTTTTGATAAACCTTTACGGCCACGCTTTTTTGAGGTGCCTGTCGACTCTTGCAGTTCTTCCAGGGCGTCCGTCGCCGCACTGATGTCTTCCAGCGCTTCCGCCTCGTCAAAGATCATAGCGGCTTGATCCGGGCTTTTTTCACTGCTCGGGCCAAAACGACGAGCGCGCTCTAAGCGCAGGTATTCTTCCAGTAGGGCAATGCGCTGTTTTTGTTCTTCAATGACACTGGATTTTTTCTCAATGACATCCAGCAATGTGCTGATATCATTCTCACCCGGCGTAGTAAATTCCGCACGATTTACCGTGTTTTTACCGCTGAATTTGGCTGTCAGTGTCGCGTGATCCATGCCCGTCATTCTAACAGAATCGAACGATAGAATCTGCAAAGCAGCCACAAAGAACGCAGGAAATAGCGCCGAAATTAACGCAGAAAACAGCCCTAAAAAACGGACTCATAATGCACGGCTTTGTGGCCTTGCATTAGCGAGATATCATAACCGTCCAACAGCCAATTCATTTGCTGGCCGGTGACGGTCAGTAGCGTTTCTCCCTTCCTGGGCCACTTGAATTTTTCCTCGGCCAGCGCGTTGTAGTACAGCACAAAACCATTTCGTTCCCACCACAGGCACTTTATCTTGTTACGCTGACGATTGATAAACACGTACAGTTCACCATCAAATGGATTCCTCCCAAGCTCACACTCCACGATCGCCGATAAACCCAGGCTGGCTTTTCTGAAGTCCACTGAGTCGCGGTAGAGATAAACGACTGGCAATGTATTGGCGGGACGCATCAGATAGTTGCTCATCGTAGGCATCCGACCAGTTGCTGGACGATATGGGTATTGTGCTCAGTGATGCCCGATAAGTGAGCGCCACTGGGAAAGTGCAGCGACAAGCCCTCCGCCGTTATTGCTGACCCCACACTGACCGGGATAAAGGCGGATGGCGTGAGTTGCTGCCCATCACCGCGCTCCGACGCAGCGGACTCACCGATTAACTTTCGCTTCCAGTACCAATATTGGTGTGGTTTGAGTGCATGCCGTTCGCAGTAAGCTTGCTGGCTCAGACCTGATTGCCGTTGGGCTTCAAAGTGACTGGCCCAGGTGCGGTGTTTTTGTCGGGACGATTGGCTCATGAAAATGACCTCCAGTGAGTGAGGCGGCCATTATCGGCACAAAGAATTCAATCCCGATAGTACGTGGTGAAATTGGCGCTTACGTTGTACCAGTTAACAAAACCCCGTATCCACGTGCGCGCGGCCTCCCCCTGAGCCAGGGGCAGAAAGCACGCATCCTGTGGGCCAGTTGTGACATGAGTCGCGCCTATACCGGGGCCATTCAACATCACTGCCCCAACGCCACGCCCATCATTGACCGATTCCATGTCGTCAAGGCGCTGAACCAGGCCGTGGACGAAGTGCGCAAGGACGAGTGGCGTGCCCTGGACAGCGGCGGGCGCAGGCGATCAAGGGCCTGCGATGGCTGCTCAGTATGCACTCTAGAAATCGCTCCAGGGGACAGTCCCGATTCCTCAATAGCTTGCGCAATTCTAATCGGCGCATCCACCGCGCATGGGTGCTCAAGGAGGAGTTCGAACACATCTGGAATTACCGCTATCGGGGCTCGGCTGAAAAGTTCCTAAAACGCTGGATGACCGCCGCTCTGCGTAGTCGTATCCCCTCGTTGCGCCAGTTTGCGGCGTTTGTCACCACGGTACGAAATCACTTCGATAAAACATCGTCGCGTTCACCAACAGAAACCTAACCAACGCCGTCGGTGAAGGCCTGAACCGTATTGTTAAAATCGTTAAGAACCGAGCGTCCGGATATCGTGACCTGCACAACTTCGCCGACATGATTTACCTGATAGTTGGCGACCTCGATATTCCTGCGCATATTCCCAGCCATTTACGTACACTGTGAGATTGGCTCTAAGCTCTATGAAACAACATTCTTACCGCTGCTCACTTGTTGGGAGATCCGGATATAGCCGCACCTAGTCTATCCGATGTTGCCCCAGGTTATTGAAAAGTTACACTTTTTTTATATCGTATTGATATTATGGAGTTTTTTAGCAATCTTAAAAAAGAATTTCAGTTTAGTGATCAATCACACGGCATAAAACATTGCTAGTTTGCTGAATCATTTTGGCCGTACTGAATTTTTCTAATACCAGACGGCGTGCATTAGCTCCCAATTGAGCAAGGTTGCTTCTATCCGAGATGGCGTCAGATAAAGCGTTCTTTAAATCGGAAACGTTTCCCGCAGTCAACAGGTATCCCGTCTCGTTCGGTATGACGGCTTCACGCAATCCACCGACGTTCGTTGCAACAACCGGCGTTCTCATGGCCATCGATTCAAGCATCGATATAGAAAACGTCTCGGTTACAGATGACAGAACGGTCAAATCCGCTAGCTCCAGAACTGGCCTCACGTCTTCAATATTACCAAGCAAGTGTGATCTGTGCTTAAGGCCAAGCATTTTAAGTTGGCTCTCCACCTGCGATCGAAGGATGCCATCACCGGCTAATATTAAATGGGGCTGACCGTGAAGCTGGGAATATGCGTCAATCAGCAGCGCATGGGCTTTCTCTGGGCGCAAGGATGCTACGCACGCAATAACCGTTTCGCATGGTGCTATAGCAAGCTGATTCCTCAAGTTGAGCGCGGAATTCTTTGAATTGATTGGGTTAAAGAAGTCAGCATCAACCCCGTTGTAAACCACAGCTGATTTTTTTTTAAGCTCTTTGTACTTGTCCTGCCAATACTCAGCCTGCGCATTGCAAACAAATATTGTGCAATCAAATCGTTTCATTACCCATCGATATAGCGTTCTCTCGAGTAACTCAGCGCTGAAACTGATACCTTTTGTTGAGTGCAACGTTACTAACAACTTCGGTCTATTGTCTCTTATAAGTTTTGTTGCAGCCCAAGCGAGAAGCATAGTAAATTGGTTCGTGCAGTGAATCGCATGGGGTTTCTTTGTCCTAAGCAGTGAAGCCAGTTTTAATACAATTCGACCGTCATACTTGTTCGCACGAACGAATTGGAAGAAATCAACATTATCACTGTCAACGCGACCCAGTTGATCAACATTTTTGTCGAATATCACCAGGGTCTTATCAAACTGAGATGGATCAATTCCATTAACGAGATTGACGAGCTGAGTTTCAGCACCTGCGCGGCTAAGAGAAGTAACAAGAAATAGTACTTTTTTTTTCACTGATCGTTATTTAACGGCTACTTCTGGATATCTCTTGACGGCAAGTGCAGTAATTCGCGTCGTTTTCAATACTGCTTTCAGCTTCGATTGTGGCCATACAATGGTGATGCCTTTGGCTAAGATCTCGCGCAGCTGTCAACGTTGGGAAATCAACGCGATTATCAACCATCAACAGCGACGTCATCATCGTTTAGAGCAACAAGATTGATGGCAACCGTTTTCGGCGGAAAAGGTGCCGTTGCTTGTCCGCGAACAAAGCGTTCAGGATTTTGCTGGTACCGCTCATCCAGCGCACGTAGCTTCTGTTTAGCCACATCTTGATTGCGTCCAGTGTAAACTCTGCCAAGCTTGTGATGATGTTCAAGGTTATACCAGTCAAAGTAGCCCTCACACCAGCTCCGTGCGTGCGCGACATCGCCTAAGCGGCTAGGATAAATCGGGCTGCTACTACTTTTGCGTCTTGAATTGGCTTTTTCGCTGAAGGCATTGTCATTACTCACCAGAGGACGGCTGTAGCTACATGTGACGTCGAGTTCGCGCATCAGATCCCGGTACCCGCGAGCGGTCATCGGTGAGCCGCAGTCTTGGTGCGGAGTGCGCTGTCCCGGCATGATACCGTAGCGGGCAGTGGCTTCATCCATCAGCTGTTTTGACAATGCACTTATTCTCCTTGAGCGAGACCATCCACGCGACGACAAAGCGACTGAACAGCTCCGGCACTACATACAGTCAGTGGCAAGTAGATGCCCCGGCGGACCAAGGGCGGTTTTGTAAGGTGAGTAGACCGACGGAACCTCCCTGCCAGTCCCTCATAGAATGGTACGTGAACCTCTCGGCTCATACCGCTCTCATCAAGCAAACGCACCCGCCTCCCCCTTTTCCCCAATGGACAAACTCCTAGCTTCTGCTCTGCAATTCTTTCCAAGAATGCTAACGCTCTATGCTTGCTAAAACGCAATGACTTGTATTTCGCATAGCCTGACACAGGGTGGAACCCGCTACCCTCAGGGTACATGTCGAATTTGTTCGCAGAGAAACTTCACCCTCTCAGCATTTGATCTCCAAGTGAAGTTCTTAACCACATAACTACGAGCATTATTTCCCACTATTTTTCCAATTCCTACATTTTCCTTCAAAAACCTGAGTCTTTCGGCGACAGCAAAAGAATCTTCTCCATCTATGAGATAGCCGTTCTGCTTGTGCAGTATTAACTCACCAATCTGCCCTCTAGGAGACGCAATTATTGGTTTAGCCATCGCCATATATTCAAAAATCTTCAGTGGCGAACCGTGAAATTCAACTTCCACACTAGATTTTTGACTCGCATGCAAAGACAGAAAGACGTCCATTGCCGCTAAATAATTTGGAACTTCAGTACGATCAACTTTTCCGACAAACCTTACGGTCTCTTTCAGTCCCAGCTGAATTGACATATTTTCAAAATGACTACGCAGCTCTCCGTCTCCAACTATTAGGAAAATGTGCTCCCCTAAAGTATCTTTGCAGATTTTCGCGGCATTTATTACGTTTTCGATACCATGCCACTTCTTCATACTACCAATGAAGCCTATCATAAAGGTATCTGCATTTATACCCAGAGAGTTTCGTACTGCTGCAGCGCTAATATCGGGCAAAAAAACTTTCTCATTAACTCCGTTTACGATCACAGCGACATGTTCTTCATCGCAATATTTCCGCTCAACCAAAAAGCGCTTAATAGCCGTTGACACTACAAAGATTTTTCCCGCTCTACGAATTGCTAATCTATCGAGGTATGCTTTGTACTTATTAAAAGTGCTACCCGGTTCTATTTCGTTAACCGCATTCACTTCTAGCAGAATCGGATAAAAACATCCAAAAAAAAGCTGGCTAAGCAAAATATTTTGGCTTGGCGTGTGTCGAAAAATGATTACTTCGGGGCGAAAAACCACAACTGTAGCGGCAACTTTTGCCCAGAATAGTCCGCTCGTTACAAACAATATGATAGCGCTCAGCAACTTCCTAAAGTGGAAAAAATTTGGAAAGCCAGTCGGCAAGTAAAACGTACCTTGGTGCACAACCTTGATTTTCCCGCAACATGCTGCATATGCATTTGAGAACTCATTCGCATGAATGACTGCACCGTCCGCAGGAACTATATGGCAGTAAAGTACTCTCATAAATCTAACTTCCGTTTGATCATTATTTCTTTGGGGTGCCTGTTGTTTGACAATGCCAGCATACAGATAAATAGTGTCATCATTCGAATGTTGGCTATTTCGGTCCCAAATTGAGTGTGGACCAGATATGCCGCAGCCGACATGGCGCAGGAAAGCTGTATTGCTTGCCCCCGCTCGTTCCTTCTTAGTTTCTTTAAAGCACTGACAAATACCAAAATAACGAACAGTGTAAAGAGCAAGCCGCCTGGCAGCCCTGCTTCTACAAAGTATTGCAGTATTGAATTGTGAAACTGATTGCCTAGATCGAATTTAATAACCCTAGTATCTACATATTTCGCGCCGTCGGTCCATCTGCCAAATAGATCTGTCACTCCTGGGCCTATGCCCAGAATCGGTCGCTGCATTGTTGCCGACCAAGCAAATGGAATTTGCTTATACCTTCCCTCTGCTGACGAAATCGCATTTTCGTCTTCAAATCTGTGCCGGATTTGCTCGATATTCATGATCGCAACAGAGGAACCCAGCATGAACACGGCTGCACTCATCACGACAATCCGCAACCTGCCCGTCAAGTGGGACCGGAACATTTGAAGGACTAAAAGACCTGCACACAGCATAAAACTGAGCCAACCCGCTCTTGAAAGTGGAATATAAATTCCGACCAGCCCCAAAATGAAGGCTCCACTGTAAAACATACTAAACCGTGAAATAACATATGGCAGCAAGAATACCAGAAGTATTGCAAAATACCCGCCCAGCGCATTAGCGGCACCTAGCGTACCAGCGGCCCGCAAATTTTCTTGGATAAAATGCATGTCTAGCCGGGTTGGGTCTCTTGCACCCAGCACCTCTAGCCCGATATAGCCCCCTTGTATGTACTGCGCTATAACAATAGTCGCCTGTACTATGACTATAAGCCCAACAGTTTTTGGCAGTAATCTGTAAAAGTTGGTTCCAAATTTTAGATTGGAAAAAATGAGATAAAGCATCAGGAATTTGAATTGCCATAGCAACCACACAATACTCCTATCAGTGTGCGCGGAGAAAAATACTAGTACGAATTGCCATAGCAACAAAACCGACAAGAGTATTGAAAACCTGTCAAAGCGTATCCTCTCCCTAAGTTCGAGGAAACAGAACGCTAGACCAATAAACAGAAGATCAAACAAAAGGAAAGAAAGCCCAACAGGCTCGTCGAGCTCTACCGTATAAAACGATATTTCAAACTGTGAACAAAATATCAAGCCCAGAGCTATCTTTTCCTGCTTGCATCTCGCGAGAGAAAAGAGAAGCAATGTAACGATTACAACAACGACTATTATTTGCCGAGTAATAGAATCTGAATACTTGTCAAACACCATGAACAACAAGATAGGCGCTGCTAACAACCCTACTAACAGTAATACGCCGGTAAACAAAGGAGTATTGTTGTAAGTTTGCATAACTTATGAGTCCACTAGGACACGATATATCGCGGCGAACTGTTTACCAAATAAAACGAAAGCGGCGAGCGCGTATACGGCTGCTCCAGTTACCGCCATTATAGTGAGCCTAACTATCGATGAATAATCACCAATAGCTGCACTAATATATATAACTGACAAGACAAGGACAGCCGTCGCACAAGCGACTTTAAATAGGTCTTCAGCTATCGCTTTGATATTTATCTTCAACAATCTCCACGCTATACCCAATATCAATAGAAACCGCACCCCCCACAGTACAGCACATGATATTAGCACACCGTCCACCCCCCATATGCGCGCGGATAAATAAATTACAATGGAGTATACAATCAAACATGCAAAATTTACCTTCGTATTAACTTCAGGCCTCCTAATCGCATTTAAGACTAGAGGAATGATAAAAGTTAGGACCTGAAAGCATGCAACAACCGCAAGTACTCGAAGATAACCTACCGCTTGGCTCCAAGAATCACCAATTGTTAATTTGATCAAGTCTTCAGCCACCAAGCCTATACCACAAATTGCGGGGATACCAACAACCGCAATGAGCTGGATGGCGCGATAAAGGTAACTGTTGAGTAGTGGTGAGTCCTGATACTTGGCAAATACTGGAAATAGAACTCTCGTACCAGCATTGATGAGCAACTGTGTTACTACACCTACAAACTGTGTAGCGATAGCATACATTCCCAATATTTCAGCGCCGAACAAACGCCCAACGAGAAATGAGTCGACTCGAAACAAACCATAATATATTACCCTGCTATAGGTGATATTCAAGCCAAACTCTAGAAACCCCTTTACTCTGGTAAGCTGAAGATTTTTCATCGGCAACCAATGAACAAAAACCAACAACAACAAACTGACAATCACTCTATCAACAATAAAACCAATAATTATGCTCCAAACCCCGAAGCCGCTGACTGCAAGAACTATCACAACTACAGACCGAATCGCCAAAGACAAAAGCTCAATCTTCGACAGCGTATCGAGCCTGTAATTTCGCGCTAGTATCGCTTTATAAACAACATGAATAGGTAAAAATAGTACTGTGATTGCCAGCGCCAGGATCAATTCCTCAACTCGGTCATCGTTAAATATGAGCGGGAATACGTTCGAAAACAGACTTAGCGAGATTACCAAAAAAACTGATAAAATCAACAGCGCCCAGAAGCAACTCGAATAATCTTCATCACTGACACTCTTTTTTTGAACTATGGCAGCGGCCAAACCAAAGTCGGTTATCATCTCGATAAAGCCAATGACAAGCAGTGCCATTGATGCCAATCCAAATTCATCTTTTGAAATAAATCGCAAAACAATGATTGTCGTGGTGAATGTAGCGACCTGACTGACCAGCCGTGCTAGCGTAACCCATTTGGCGGAGTGAAAGATCTCCGTAGGCTTAATAGCTTTTATTTCCATACACTTCTAACTACTGCTTAGGGTGCCCATTGAGCTCAACCCCATTGACACATATCTCGCAGATACTTTGGCATCTATGATATTATCCCTCGGGTGTCTATCACGATTTTGTGGTTTAAGCTCTTTGCTGAAAGCTTTTTGAACGGCTTGTGGTCAACAAGTACCAGAATGATGTCCGAGCTATCAATTATTGTTTCCAGGTCAACGAGGGAGTAACCTTCTATGTGCTTGACGTTTGGTTCACAAATAAGAATCTCTCCCACACCAGTAGCACTCAGTTTGGACGCTATATTGAGCGCAGGTGATTCACGCAGATCATCCACATCCGCCTTAAAGGCAACCCCCAAACAACCAATTACCGGGTTTTTTAATTTGCTGGCGTGTTTGTGAACCTGCTGCATCACCCATTCGGGTTTAGCGTCATTTACTTCCCGGGCAGCTCTAATTAGCCGCGAGTGATCGGGTGAACGATCAACAATAAACCACGGATCGACGGCGATGCAATGGCCACCCACACCCGGCCCCGGCTTTAGAATATTGACGCGCGGGTGACGATTGGCGAGCTCGACGACTTCCCAGGTATTTATTCCCTCGGAATCTGCGATCATGGAGATTTCATTGGCGAACGCAATATTCACATCACGAAACGAGTTTTCCGTCAGCTTGACCATCTCCGCCGTTTTAGCCGTAGTCGCCAATACATTACCACGCACAAAGGATTCGTAGAACACAACCGCCGCTTGCGTCGACTGTTCATTGACGCCACCCACAACCCGATCATTTTCGATAAGCTCTACCAGTATGTGGCCCGGCATTACCCGCTCCGGGCAGTGCGCAACAAATACATCTGTTCCTACATGCAGCCCGACCTGCTGCAACTGGGTTGCCACAACTTCATCCGTAGTACCAACGGGGCTGGTGGACTCTAGAATAACCAAATCACCCTTTTTAACTAGCGGCTTGATTTTCTGTGTCGCTGCTTCGATGTAGGATAAGTCCGGTTTCTTACCTTCCTTAAACGGTGTAGGTACCGCGATGATGAACACATCAGCTTCCACCGGCTCCAGGCTCGCGGATAAATTGCCGGAGTTAACGGCGGATTTAACCAGTATATCCAGGTCGGGCTCGACGATATGAATGCCGCCGCGGTTGATCGTATCAACCACTTTTTGGGATATATCTACGCCGGTGACGCTAAATCCTTTCGTCGCCAGCAACGATGCCGTTGGCAAGCCAATATATCCGAGTCCGATAACGCAAATTTTTTGAAATTTATCTGCCATTTAATAGTGCCTAGTTTAGTGTTTGTGTGAATTCATCGCTGAGCGCGTCGATAATTCGCGACACCGCTTGCCCGTCGCCATACGGGTTAATTGCCTGCGACATGGTTTGATACACAGTTGCATCCGAAAGCACTTCTTCAACATTTTCTGCTATGACCTGGGTATTAGTACCAACCAATCGCACCGTGCCGGCATTCAGCGCTTCCGGGCGTTCAGTCACATCGCGCATGACTAGCACCGGTTTGCCTAGCGAGGGCCCCTCCTCCTGGATGCCACCCGAGTCGGTCAAAATAAGGTCGCTATGATCCATTAGCCACACAAACGGCAGGTAATCCTGCGGTTCAATCAGCTTCACGTTGCTAAGCTTTCCCAGGATCTCATTGACCGGCTTTTGCACGTTGGGGTTCAGATGTACGGGATAAACCAGCATCCAGTCAGCATGCGCTTCGGCAATTTGCTTGATAGCCGTGCAAAGGTCAATAAATCCCTGGCCGAAGTTTTCCCTCCGGTGGCCAGTGATAAGAATACACTTTTTCGCGGCAAGCACGTTGTCATACAAGTCTTTACCCAGCGTGTTCTGCCAGTAACTATCGGCTTTGCTGTTGGCTTTTTCACGCGCCATGAAAAGCGCGTCAATAACCGTGTTGCCAGTAACGAAGATCTTTGCGTCTGCGATATTTTCGGTCAACAGATTTTGCCGGGCCGTTTCGGTGGGCGCGAAATGGTAGTTGGTTAAACGGCTAACCAGCGACCGGTTGGCCTCTTCGGGAAATGGCGCGCGCATATCTCCGGTACGCAAGCCTGCTTCTACGTGCCCTAGAGGAATATTTTCATAGAATGCCGCGAGGCCGGCGGCGAAGCAGGTGGTGGTATCACCATGAACAAGCACAACATCGGGTTTATCTTTGCGCAACACGTTGCGCATGCCCAGCAAGACGCGCGCGGTCACATCATACAAATCCTGATTCGCCTGCATTAAGTCAAGATCGTAATCTGCTTTAATTTCAAAGACATTCAACACTTGGTCCAGCATCTGCCGGTGCTGTGCGGTAACGCATACTTTTGCATCAAACCCACTGGCTCGTTGCAACCCCAGCACGACGGGCGCCATTTTTATCGCCTCGGGGCGTGTACCAAAAACGCTAAGTACTTTTAGTGGCATGATGTCATGTTTTGCGAAATCGAATGTAGCACTAGCGTCCCACGCAAGAATATTTGAAACCGAGTTGTTGCATTCTCTCGGGTGAGTATACATTGCGTAAATCGACGAAACAGTTGCCGGCCATGCTGGCCTGCAACCGCTGCAGATCGAGTGAACGGTACTGATTCCATTCGGTCAGCAATACGATGGCGTCGGCACCATCTGCCGCCGTATAGGGGCCTTCGCAATATTGCACGGCGTCGGGTAACTCGAGCCTGGCTTGCGCCATTCCCTTGGGGTCATGCACTTTGATAATGGCGCCTTTGTCAAGCAGGGGTGGAATAATGGCTACCGAGGGCGATTCGCGCATATCGTCCGTTTCAGGCTTGAATGTCAGGCCAAGAATGGCGATCGTCTTACCCGCCACATCATTGTCCATGGCGCTTTTGATTTTCTTCACCATGCGTGCCTTCTGCGCGTGGTTAACGTCAACCACGGCTTCAACAATGCGTAGCGACACATCGTGTTCCTGCGCTATGCGTATCAGCGCGGTGGTGTCTTTGGGGAAGCAAGAACCACCGTAGCCCGGCCCCGCGTGTAAAAACTTGCGCCCTATTCTGCCGTCAAGGCCCATGCCTTTGGCAACGGCATGCACGTCGGCGCCTACCGACTCGCACAAGGTGGATATTTCATTGATAAAGCTGATTTTGGTCGCCAGAAACGCGTTGGACGCGTACTTGGTGAGCTCGGCGCTTTCCAGTTCCATGATCAGGATGGGGGCTTCAATCAGGTTGAGCGGCCGGTACAACTCGCGCAAGGCCTCCTCTGCACGCGAACTTTCCAGGCCGAGTATAACGCGGTCGGGCCGCATAAAATCGCCAATGGCCGCACCTTCGCGCAGAAACTCGGGGTTTGATGCAATGTCGAAGTCGGCATCCGCATTGTGCTCCTTAATAATGCGCTGCACTTGTCGCGCGGTGCCTACGGGAACTGTCGATTTATTCACTATCACCGTGTAGCCCGACAGCAGCGACGCAATACCCTTTGCGGCTTCGTAGACGTACCTCAAATCGGCATGACCGTCCCCGCGCCGCGTGGGTGTACCTACCGCAATAAAAATAATATCCGCTTGTGGTACAGCAGCCTGTAAGTCTGTCGAGAACTGCAGCCGGCCCGCTTCCACATTCTTGGCCACCAGTTGCTCCAGACCCGGTTCATAAATCGGTATTTTACCTTGCGAGAGGCTTTCTACTTTCGCTTCGTCAACATCGATGCAGGTAACCGTCGCACCAAACTCAGAGAAGCACGCACCCGATACCAGGCCTACGTAGCCGGCGCCTATCATTACTACTCGCATATTGTCTCCCTAGGCCTTGATTCCGGCTAACACATCTGAACCGGTCAACGCATTGAGTTTTTGTAACAGCCCCAGATCACGGTCGGAAATATTATTACGCCAATCGCTAAAGCTGATTTTTCGTGCCTTGATAATGTCGAGAATAATGCTGTGATTAATCGTTTTTTTGTCCAGCGCGTAGCCGGTAAGCAAAGCATACTCGCACAATGTATTGATGAGGCGCGGAATACCGCGACTAAAAACATGTATCGCCAGGAACGCTGTTTTGTCAAACAACAACTCTTTGCTGCCGGCGACGTGCAGCCGATGGCGGATGTATTTAACCGTATCAGATAAGTCCAGTGCTTCGAGATGGTACTCGGCGCCAATACGCTGGGTTATTTGCGACAACTGTGGCTGCAGCAGCAGTTCCATCAGCTCTGGCTGACCGACCAGAATGATCTGCAATAGTTGGTCGTTTTCTGAGTTGATATTGGTCAGCAAGCGCAACTCTTCCAGCGTTTCGGCGCCAATATTTTGCGCCTCGTCTACAACCAGCACGGACGTTCGCCCTTGCCCATATTCGTCGATCAAGAAGCGCTGAATTTCGCGATACAGCGTGACTTTGTCTTTGTTTTCGTGCGCCAGATTAAAAGCCAGCGCCACCCACTGCATCAAATCACCAAAGTTCCGATGCGTGTTATTAATCATGCCAATAGTCGTTCGTTTGTAATCGATACTGTGTAACAAGCGCTTGATCAACGTTGTTTTGCCGGCACCCACTTCGCCGGTGATCACCGTTATGCCACCTGCATTTTCGAACAGACCGTATTCCAGCATGCTGAGTGCAAGCTTGTGCTTGTGCGACAGGTAGATATATTTCGGGTCGGGCGCCAGGTTAAAAGGCTTTTCGTTTAAACCATAAAACTCTCTGTACATTCCCGCTTTTAACCTTTTTCAGACCACAAACTACTTAGGCGGCTTTGTTTAGAATAGTGCCCAGCAAGTGACTGCCCTCTAACAAGTGCAAGCATTTGTGGATATCGTCGGGAGTGCTTACCCCTTCTTCAACAACAAGCAGGTTGGCATCAACTTTAGCCGTTAAAATCAGCGCATCGTCATTACGCAACAACGGCGGCAAATCAAAAATAATGATTCGTGATTCGTAGCGCTGCTCTAATTCGCGCATGAGACTGTGCATTTGCGGTGAAGACAGAACCTCTGACGCGTAGTTACCTTGCGGGGTGCCGGGCAAGACCACCAGTCGTTCGACGCCAGGATTAAACAGCAGGTCTTCCAGGTTCACCCGGCCTTCCAGATAGTCGACTATGCCAAACTCGACATCGACGCCTAACATATTATGTATGCCTGGTTTTTTCAGATCAAGGTCAACCAGCAACACGGTTTGATTAACATCACGCGAAAGGCTAATCGCCAGGTTGATCGCGGTCAGGGTCTTGCCGGCGTTTTCACCAGGG
The DNA here is from genome assembly GCA_964544755.1 of uncultured Pseudomonadales bacterium. Taxonomy (GTDB): domain Bacteria; phylum Pseudomonadota; class Gammaproteobacteria; order Pseudomonadales; family JAUIET01; genus JBBKXJ01. The sequence goes on from CAZJDL010000021.1 coordinate 14,366, forward strand.
CTGGTGATCGCCAGGGTGTGCCAATTCTCGCTACCCATCTTGCGCAGCACCTGGGAACGCAGCTGCCGATAGGCTTCTACCCGTTGGTCTTGCTCGAAGCCCGCAATGATACGATTGTCACGCAACACGACATCGGATAGCTCCACTTTCTGTGTTTGCGTGTAGCTGATACGGGTGAATTCGGAGTGATCATCTCTGGAGGCAACACTGCCCCCAAAATCAGTCGAACTGTGGCGCATGTCAGCTTGCGAGCCGATAACGCCCTGCCGTTGCTCTCGCGCTTTGTCTAAGGCTTGCTGTACTCTTTCCATAACCTACTCCCTGTGTTAACTCAAACCCAGCTTGTTCAAGAGGATAAACCAGATCACATCCAGCGGTTTATAAAACGCATGGACGAGTATCAGTAAAGCTATCGCACCGACAGCCAACGCGATCTTGACTCTAGTTTGAATTTTAAGATGAGAATCTGTGTCGGACTCATTTTCGATATACGGGATAACCGAAATCGGAGCGACGCCACCCAGAACTTCCGTAAGCGCTTTCTCTCCACGTACGCTTGCGTCCATAAGCTCCAGTACTGCTGCCGCTGCAAAACCGCCTGCTATGCTTAACACCAGCCCAAACAACAGCAAAGCCAACCGGTTTGGGCTGACCGGTTCAATCGGTCGTTGGGCGGGGTCGATCAAGGTGAAGCGTTCACCCTTACGGTCTTGCTCAAGGTTTTTCGCCAGGTTAGCTTCCATCTGCTTGGCCTTGATTTCTCGGTACTTCAACGTGGCATTGTCGTAGTCACGCAGCAGTGCTTTGTATTCTTTCTCTACGCCAGGGGCGCGTAGTATCTTTGCTTCATGCTTTTTAACTTTACGTTTTAACTCGACCTGTTTTTGTAGCAAGCTGCGAATTTCGGAGTTGGCGGATCGCAGTTGCGTATTAAGCAGCACATACGCAGGGTTGTCAGGGGCGGCCACCTTGGCGCCGCGCTTACTATTGACCAACTCTCGTTCGATCTGTTCGATGATGCGCTGCTGCGCAGTCACCTTGGCATTGTCGTCAGTGTATCTACTTTTCAACTGGGCCAACTCGTCGCGCGCACTGTCGAGTTGCTTGAGTGTCTCGTCGCGGCCGCTGGAAATACCTGTCGCTGCCATAAGGTCTTCTATTTCACGCTTTAAACGTCGCACGTCCGGGTGATTGTCGTGGTAGAGCGAAGACTTTTTGCGGAACTCGGACTGCAGTGACTTCAGTCGATCGCTGTCGCCCAGAACCATCTCGCCCGAAGGCAATGCGATCGGTGCTGACGGGCTCAACTGGGCAAGATCCGATGCGAGTTCTATTTTGCGCTTTTCCAGTTCCTGGACGCGTAGACTGGCGTCCAGTAATTCACGTTCGGTGCGATCTACTGTCGTGATATTAAAATCGTAGAGTTCAGGGAGGCTACCTTCATTACGCTCTTTGAATTCTGCCAGGCTGTTTTCCAGCTCAACCAGCTGGTCTTTTAGTGCATTGGCTTCGCGCAGCAAGAAATCCGACGCGTTTGCACTTTGTAGATTGCGGGCGCGCAGGTTTTCATTGAGATACAAGGTAACCAGTTCGTTGGTGACTTTCTGTGACTTGCTAGGGCTGCGATAATCGAATGACAGCGTAAAAGCAATCGTTGCCTCCGTAGGCCTGCCGCTTAATGGATCGATCACGTCTGCGCTAACGAGATCCATCGACACAGCATCGCGAAACTCCGCTGCAATCTCCGTTCGTGGTTTGCTTAGCTGGTCGTTGTCATGGTAGAGCTTGAATTTATCGACCAACGTCATAATATTGGTCACGGTCATGATGCGCTGATTGATTACCTGGATCTGCTGCGCGGCAAAACTTGTAATGGTAGACCGCACCAGGTCGCGCGGGATTTCCTGCTCCTCTATCAGTATCGTAGCAGTGGAGCGGTAAGTCGGGGGCCAAAGCGCCAGTGCGAGCAGCGTGACTAGCAAAATAATACCCATAGTGAGTAGTATAGATCTCCGTCTACGCTTCAGAATATCAATGTAATCCGAAAGCTCTTTCGTGCTTTCTTCTAACTCAGTAAATTCCATAACAATAACGTTACTTGATGTTGAATGTATTAAACCCGAACTAATTTATCGAGACCAGGTGTTTATGTGTGGCTTGTAAGCAACTTTGAGAAATACGGCACTAGACTTAGAGATACCGTCAAAAGAAGCGCGGTCTTGCGCCCGGTAGCGGTAAGACGCCTCAACATACCAAGCTTCGGTGAGTCTGTAGCTGGCCCCTACGCTTGCCGCGCCATAGGTTCTGTCGTTCGAACCAAGAGACCGGCCCGTTGCGTCGACGGCATCGCCCAGTGAACCGCTGTCGACGAAATCAAGCTTGGCGAACACATTGCTTCGCTCTGAAAGCCGGTAGTCCACATCGAAAAATAGTTGATTGCTAAGCAACAGGTAGCCGTTGGAGCTGGGGTTTGTGTTGGAATTCAATTTCAAGTTCAGCGTGATCCGCTCGCCCGTGTAGCGCAAGGTGGAGCTGAGGAAAAACGAGGTATCGTCCTCATCTTCCAGACCCGTAAGTAAATCCAGTTCGCTTTGGTCGCTAAAGTTATCCGCCGGTCGCGAGTCAAAACTGCTTGCGACGTAATTCGCTCCGACCGCGATGGAAAACAGCAGTTTTTCGGTCAGTACGCGCTCTATGCCCGCATTCATTCCATAAGTATCTGACTCAATCTCTGAAGATACAAAGCCTGGGCAGAGGACTAATTGGCCGTTAATAACAGCAAGAAGATCGATATTACAGACCGCGCCGCTTTCGCGTTGCCCGAATTGCACTGCGCGAAAGGTGTCTGATTCAAACCGATTTGCCACGATTTGCGTGATAAGCCGCGTACGATCGGAAAGCGCAATAGAATAGGCCAACGTCAATCCTGCATAATCGTAATCATTTAAAAGTGCTAATGTGTTGTCAGCTTTCGCATAGTTGACGGATGCATAGTTGGCCGATAGTTCCAGCGATTGCTTTTCGGTTAACAAGTGCTCCCAGGCTAGGGTAAGATTTTCAGCTTCGCGACGGGTTGCCTGCCCACCTATTTCACCACTGCCAAGCAGCTCACTGGTTCGGGTCGAGTCGCGCTTAAGCTGCGCAGCGGCCTTGAACACGTTGTATTCGAAAGCATAAGCCGATGTGAGGGCAATATCCTGATCGTCAGAGTTAAATTTGCTACGATCAAAGCGCGCAAAATCAAGGGCGGTGTTGAGTGCGATGTCTAGCCTTTCCGTTCGCACACCAAAATTTATCTCCGGCGACACCACGATACCTGCAATATCAATTTCGTCTTCGGCGAGACGCACGTTGTCATCATATTCACCGCCGGCGCGCAAAATCGTTGCCACCGAGTATTCCTTCGCGGTGGACTGAACGCTTAGCGCAACGAGGAAACAGCAAAGGAGTTGAAAGCAGGCGGTGCCCCTGATAGTGCACAGTGTCCGCCGCGCACCCTTCGATACGCCTAACGTATTGTGCTTTGCTGTCACGTTTAGAGTCACCGTTGTTTAGAGCCTGTTAACAGGCTCTATGGCACAACAACCACATCACCACTTTGCAGGATGATGTTACTGTCAAGTTTTTTACCCACTTTCACACTGGCGTAATTGAACGGGATTGCCGTCTGCGAACCGTCCTTGTCTCGCCGTAGTACCTTGATGTCGTCTTCAGCAGCGAAGGTGTTGAGTCCGCCAGCCAGCGCCAAGGCCTGCGTCACATCGGTGCTACTGCTCATCACAAACTCGCCGGGCCGGGCGACCTTGCCTAATACAAATACCTTGTTACCGTCAAGCTTAAGGGCTGACACGGTGACAACGGGGACATCGCGTAGAAATTTGCCCAAGCCTTCAGACACTTTCGTGGCCAATTCGGCGGGTGTACTGCCGATCGCCTGCACATCACCAATCATCGGGAAGCTGATCATTCCATCGGGTCGAACAAGGGTCTCGCGCGATAAGTCTTCCTCGTTCCAAACGAAAATCTCTAGCACGTCACCCGGATTCACCGTGTAGGACTCCGCGCAAACGGCGTAAGAAATAAATAACAGAAAACAGCCAAGAATGTAGTGCTTCATAAGATTCGAGTAAAGTTAGTTCAGCGAGCGCGACAACCACGTGTTGCCAATAACGGCGGGAGTATAACTAAAAAAAACCGGTGGTTTCGACACCACCGGTCTTGTTTGTGCGTAATCTCTAAATGTTTAGTGCTTGTGCTTGCTCTAAGCTTTCCTGCGACGTGTCATACCAAACATCATAGCGAGCGCCGAGCCAAATAACCATACTGCCGCCGGGATGGGCACCGCACTAGCTTGGAGCTGGGCGGCGTAAACGACACCTTTTACCCCTTGTGGCAGACCCGACACGGTGAAGGTATAGTCGCCGGCGAGTAACATCGACGATGAAACACTTTCGCCCTCACTCGCCTGTGCGACCAGCTTGCCGGTCGCGTCCACCAGCGAAAGACTCAACTTTTCGCCATTAAACAAGGAACCCGCTTCTTTGTCATCCAACGCGATACTAACAACGGAATCTTGGGATAAAGTGAAGCTGTAACCGTCTTGAAAGTAACCGGTAGCAAGATGGCGCTTCCTGGCCGAATAGGTTTCTCCGTCCGCAAGATCACCAGCCAACGTCATAACTCCTGCCTGCCCAGCGGCACTTGCCCCGTTACCCCCGACCCCGACAGCACTGGGGTCAATAAGCCAACCAGCCGCGCCACGAGACGCGCCCCGGGATGGCGCCAGGAAATTATCACTGCCGAAAAATGCGGCGTTCGCTTCCGAGGTTGCCAAAGCGGCGATGACGGCGATGCCCAATATCTTACTCAGATTCACTTGCATACTCCTTAAAACACAACGTTCGAGTGCGAAATATCTATATTTACGCGAATTTATAGACGCAACTATATAGCATATCGATGGCGACTAACAAGCAAAAGAGGGCCGGTTTCCCACGGAGCTTTCGGTATTTTGCACATCGCCCAAATTCACACGGCATAGTCGGATGCATATCTATCTATATGTTTTTATTGCAATAATTGCCTGCGCGATTAGCGCGCGCTCAGGTTAAAATTATCGGCAAAGGTTTTTTTTTAAGAAAAATCCTGCTATCTCTTTGTTTTTAATGGAGATTTATTCGCCACGTAAGCTAGGCTGCACAAAAAGCATTTGTCACCCTACTCGCGCCGGACAAATGTAAAACTTTTGTCGAAACGCCTCGGTCAGCCGCTTTTTCACACAACCGGGCGGCACGCTGTCGCAAACATGTTTTTCCTTACTAACTCACCGCACATTATGCCAACAAACCATCGCTCACTGAAACATGTTTCTTCATTTTACTTTCTCCCACGCTTATTCGGTTGATTACAAGGCCGCAATGCAGTCAAATACGTAGGTCGCCGATGCAAATAAGCTAAATCGTTAGATAATGCAGCAGGCAGCACACTTCTGTTTACAACATCTGGATAACGGGGAAGCACTATGAGTATGATGAGTGAATTTAAAGACTTTGCGATGCGCGGAAATGTCGTCGATATGGCCGTCGGTATCATAATTGGCGCGGCATTCGGCAAGATCGTGTCATCTTTTGTGGCGGACGTGATTATGCCGCCGATTGGCGTACTGGTCGGTGGCGTCGATTTCAGCAAGCTTGCAATTACATTAAAGGAAGCGGGCGATGGCGCTGAGGCCGTGATGCTGAATTATGGCAACTTCTTGCAGACAGTGTTCGATTTTGTCATTGTCGCATTCGCCATTTTTATGGCCATCAAAGCGATGAATTCCATGAAAAAAGCGGCCGAAGAAGAAGCACCGGCTGAGCCACCCAAGGAAGAAGTGCTGCTCACCGAAATCAGAGATCTGCTAAAAAAATAAAATCATGCCTGATCGCCACCGCTGACGCGGTGGCGCCAACCGCACTTATTTACGGTTCTCGGACTGCCGCTTCGGGTTCCGATGGACTACACTATAGGCTAAGCTAGCGAAAAATTAACCATCTTATGCTATCCGGAGTCCGACGTTGGTCAGATTGATCTGTTTCCTGGTCTTAAGCCTTGCCTTTCTGGCTGGAACGCAAGCCTTTAATGCCGAACCAACAGCGGCCTATACCAAGGCGCAAGCAAAAACCGCCAAGGAGATCATCGATCGCCTCACGCACTACCATTATCGGGATCTACCGTTTGACGACGACCTGTCATCAACGCTACTCGATCATTACCTGCTGAACCTTGACCCCGGTAAAAGCTTTTTTACCCAGCAAGAAGTCGATAGCTTTGAGAAATACCGCTTGTCGCTGGATGACAAGCTCAAGAAAGGTGATTTAGCGCCCGGGTTCGAAATATTCACCCGCTACCAAGAGCTGTTGGTTGAGCGCCTCGAAAAAAACCTGCAACAGCTGCCACAGTTCATTAAAAACTTTGACTACAAGAAAAATGAAGAGCTGACGTTTGATCGTTCGGAGCTACCCTGGCCAAAAAACGCCGCACAAGCCGACGAAATCTGGCGCAAGCGCATCAAGGCCAGCGCCCTCAGCCTGAAGCTGGCGGACAAGGATCCCGAAGAGATTGAAAAAGTGTTGCGCAAACGCTTTGCCGGCCAGCTGAAGCGTTTGCAGCAGATGAACAGCGAAGATGTTTTTCAGGTCTTTTTGAATTCTCTGGCCCAGTTGTACGACCCGCACACCAGCTACCTGTCGCCGCGTAATTCGGAAAACTTCAGCATTAATATGAGCCTGTCGCTGGAAGGTATTGGCGCCGTGTTGCAGAGCGAAGATGAATACACCAAAGTCGTGCGCCTGGTGCCGGCTGGCCCGGCCGACAAACAAGGCGTGATAAAACCCGCTGACCGCATCATCGCCGTTGGCCAGGGAGAAAAGAAAGGACTCGTCGACGTTGTCGGCTGGCGGCTGGATGAAGTTGTCGATCTGATACGCGGCCCGAAAGGCACCAAGGTGCGCCTGCAAGTCATTCCTGCCGGCGCAGCCAGCGAAGACGAAACCAGACTCGTAACTATCGTGCGCAATAAGGTCAAGCTTGAAGAACAATCCGCGCAAAAGAAAATCGTTGAATTGGTGCAGGGTGACCAGCTGTATAAAATCGGTGTGATTGACATCCCCGCTTTTTACATCGATTTCGAGGCACTCAGACGACGTGACCCGGACTACAAAAGCACGACTCGTGACGTGAAGCGTTTAATAGACGAACTCGTCACCGAAGGTGTGACCGGTATCGTGGTGGATTTACGTGACAATGGCGGCGGTTCTTTGCGCGAAGCTAATGCCCTGTCGCGGTTGTTTATCGATTCTGGCCCCACGGTTCAGATTCGACATGCCAATTCTCGCGTTGATCGTGAGCCCAAGTCGCGCTCCAACGGCGCATATTACGATGGCCCGTTAGCCGTGGTGATCAATCGCTTAAGCGCCTCCGCCTCAGAAATTTTTGCCGCCGCTATCCAAGACTACGACCGTGGCATTATTGTTGGCAGTCAATCCTTCGGTAAAGGTACGGTACAGTCGCTGAGCCCGCTGACCGAGGGGCATCTAAAATTAACTGAATCGAAATTTTATCGAGTGTCTGGCGATAGCACGCAGCACCGTGGCGTCATTCCTGATGTGATCTTCCCGGAACTTTATGACACCGAAGAAGTTGGTGAAAGCGCGTTGGAAAAAGCCCTGGCCTGGGATACGATCCATGCCGTTCCACATCGCAATTATTATCCGATAGAAAGCATCATAGGTGTTTTGCAAGAACAGCACGGCGCCCGGGCCGCTATCGATCCAGACTTCATTTACCTGCGCGATCAGATCACCCTGCTGGAACAAACGCGGCAGCGCGACACGTTATCGCTGAATGAAGCCGTGCGCCGCGAACAAAAAGCCGCCGATAAAACCGCGCAATTAGCCATCGAAAACAAACGCCGCAAAGCAAAAGGCGAAGAACTGCTGACCGAACTCGACGACGAGGACGCAGAGGAAGACGAGACAGTCGATCAGGCAAGCGCGGAAAGCGACAAAGAGGAAGACGATATCGCCGATGCCTACTTGCAAGAGGCCGGCAATATTCTGCTCGATTCTATCATGCTGTTTAAACAGCGCGTGGTCAGCCAATAAAAACAGGGTGCAACATCCACGCTTAAAGTCGCGCCCACAAAAGCCATTCACTCTGTTATAGCAGCTTTAATCGCGAGTCCTTAGCTACTAACCGGCTCACGCATCGTGACAAACTCTTCGGCAATGGTTGGGTGAATACCAATCGTGCGGTCAAACAGTTCCTTGGTTGCCCCCGCTTTCAGTGCGATGGCGATACCTTGTAAAATTTCTCCCGATTCCGGCCCCACCATATGCACGCCTAATACCTTGTCGCTGGCTTTATCGACGATCAGCTTCATAAAGGTGCGTTCGGTGTTATCTGTTAGCGTGTGCTTAAGGGTTCGAAATCGCGACGTATAAATTTCCACGTCATAGTCTTCGCGCGCTTCCTGTTCAGTCAAACCCACGGTGCCAACGTTTGGCTGGCAGAACACGGCGGTTGCAATGTTGCTGTAATCGACCGTTTCGTCGCGCCCACCAAACTGTGTACGCGCCAATGCCATCCCTTCCGCCAGTGCCACCGGAGTCAGCTCGGGGCTGTCGATAATATCGCCCAGCGCGAAAATAGAAGGCTCGGTGGTTTGAAAATGCTCGTTTACCGCCACTTTACCGTTTAAATGCACTTTCACTTCGACGTTTTCCAGGCCTAGGTCATCCAGTAACGGTTTTCTACCGGTTGCGTAGAGAACACAATCTGACTGCAGATGGCTGCCGTCGTCTAGCTCAACGTCGTACTGTTGCTCGCCAGTTTTATCGATTCTGCATATCTCTCTGTTGAGGAGCAGTTCGATGCCTTTTTCCTGCAGCTCTTCGGTGACCACGTGACTCACGTCTTTGTCGAAACGCTTGAGGAGTTTTGGCCCACGGTAGATCAGCCGGGTGTCACATCCCAGACCATTAAAAATACCGGCAAACTCGACGGCAATATAACCACCGCCAACCACCAGTGGCCGCTTCGGCAGCTGCGCCAGATAAAACGCATCGTTCGACGTGATGACATGCTCGGCGCCATGAAAGTGCGGCACGAAAGGCCAGCCCCCGGTCGCCAGCAGTATTTTCTCGGCGCTGATGCGCCGGCCGTCGACCAACACCGTGTGTACATCGGCGATGCGAGCCCTGCTCTCGATCAGTCCAACACCGGCATTAACTAGTAGCGAACGATAAATCCCATTCAGGCGTTTTATCTCCGCCGTTTTGTTATCGCGCAAGCGTGGCCAATCGATCGGCTCGGGTTTGATGTCCCAACCATAGGCGTGCGCGTCGGCGAAATCTTCCGCGTAATGCGCAGAATAGACAAATAACTTTTTCGGCACACAGCCCACATTGACGCAGGTGCCGCCAAGGTAGCGCTCCTCGGCAATGCCAACCCGCGCGCCGAACTGCGCCGCCATGCGCGCTGCGCGCACCCCGCCGGAACCGGCGCCAATGACAAATAAGTCAAAATCGTATTCAGCCATTGCCCTGCCTGTTTGACTAAAGAAAGTAGAGTAGCGGCAACTATTTTAGCATGGTATCTCGCGCGCGTTGTTCACCACTGAAGTCGCGACTAACCGGCCGGACAGCCGATTTACACAATCGCAAGCTGCCCTACGGAGCGAACCACAGCGAATCAAACGTCAATATCTATACGCCGCGCGCGACGTCGGTCACGCCGCGAGCGCAATTCGATCGCAGTCGCAGCTTGCCGTTGGCGGCGATCCGGGTTGCGGCGGCGCTCTACCACAACAACGCCCTGCGCCGGCTTCGAAGTTGCCGTTTCAGCGCTCTGCTTAACCTGGCCCTTGCTTTTCACCCTGTTATTGTCATTCGGGCGGCGAACCGGACTGTTGCCGGGTATGTTGATCATTGTGGATGCCTCTAGCGTAAAGGTTCTCTCACTGTATCGGCCGTTGTGACCAGGACTTTACCGATTGCATAGGGTTCGTTACAACATTGCGGGTACTTACTCGCTATTGAACCACGCCAGTTTCTGCCGCAATTTGACCACATCGCCAATAATGACAATCGTTGGCGCGTGCACTTCCTGGGCGGCGACTTTTTGCGGCATGCTGCGCAAATCGCCCACAATAACGCGTTGCGACTTCAGCGTGCCCTGCTGTACCAGAGCGACAGGCGTATCGACTGCACGGCCGTGCGCAATCAACTGACGGCAAATTTCCGGCAAGCCTAGCAGGCCCATATAGAATACCAGCGTTTGTCGCTCTTCCAGCAGGTCCGACCACGGTAAGTCGAGTTCGCCGTGTTGAAGATGCCCCGCCAGAAAGCGCACCGAATGCGCATGATCTCGATGGGTTAGCGGAATACCGGCATAACTGGCGCAACCCGAAGCGGCGGTAATGCCGGGCACGACCTGGAACGCAATGCCCTGTTCCGCCAGCGTTTCAACCTCCTCGCCGCCACGGCCGAATATGAACGGGTCGCCACCTTTTAAGCGCAGCACACGCCTGCCCCGCCGCGCGTGCTGCACCAGCAACGCATTGATATCGGGCTGCGGTACCGAATGATCGGCGCGCGCTTTGCCCACATACACCCGCTCGGCATCGCGACGCACCAAATCGAGAATCGGCGGCGACACCAGGCGGTCGTAAAATACAATATCGGCTTGCTGCATCAAGCGTAGCGCTCTGAAAGTCAGCAAATCGGGGTCGCCGGGACCCGCGCCCACCAGATAGACTTCGCCGCTGGTTTGGATTTCGCCTTCGTCCAGTTTTTGTTGGAGCAGGTTTTCAGCGTGTTGCCGGCGACCCGCCAGGGCTGCTTCAGCAACCGGACCCTGCAGTACGTTTTCCCAGAAGCGCAGGCGTTGCCCGGCAGTGTTAATATTCTGTTTGACCCGTTCGCGAAAGCTGCCAGCCAGCGTGGCAAGCTCACCGTAACGCGCAGGGATCAGAGTTTCCAGTCGTGCGCGCAGCAGGCGCGCCAATACCGGCGCTGTGCCGGCGCTGGAAATCGCTACCACGATGGGCGAGCGATCGATGATCGACGGCAAAATAAAAGTACACAAACGCGGCTCATCGACCACGTTGACGGGAATATTGGCGGCTTTCGCGTCGCTGGCAAGCTGTTCGTTCAACGCCGTGTCACCGGTAGCGGCGATGACCAGTGTTTTAGCCTTGATATCATCTTGTCGATAGGCGCGCGTATAAACCTCACCCTGGCTTTGCCTGGCTAACGCGGCCAGCTCCTCATTGATCTCCGGCGCAACAACGTGCAGCTTGGCACCGGCGCGGTGCAACATGTGCGCCTTGCGTAGCGCTACCGCCCCGCCACCTACAATCAAGCAGGCGTTGGCTTGCAGGTCGATAAATACAGGCAGGTAGCGCATCAGGCGTTAATTCGATCGATTCCATCGAGGTAATTTTGCAGCGCATGCGGCACCGTGACGCTGCCATCGGCATTTTGATAATTTTCTAACAGCGCGACTAAAGCACGGCCGATCGCCAGACCCGAGCCATTCAAGGTATGCACTAACTCGGGTTTGCCAGTTTCCGGATTGCGCCAGCGCGCCTGTATGCGGCGCGCCTGGAAATCGCCAAAATTGCTGCACGAAGAAATTTCGCGGTAGCAATTTTGCGCCGGCAGCCAAACTTCCAGATCGTAGGTTTTGCGGGCCGAAAAGCCGAGATCGCCGCCGCATAGGCTCACTTTACGATACGGTAGCTGCAGGCGCTGCAAAATATTTTCCGCGTGTTCGGTGAGCTCTTCGTGCGCCTGTGCGGAATCTTGCGGGCGAACAATTTGCACCAACTCGACTTTTTCGAACTGGTGCTGGCGAATCATGCCACGGGTATCACGGCCATAACTGCCGGCCTCACTGCGAAAACACGGCGAGTGGCAAACGAACTTAAGCGGCAGTTTGTTGAGGCCGAAGCGATTATCAGCATCAACAATCACATCGCGAAGCAAATTGGTAACCGGTACTTCGGCCGTGGGTATCAGGTAATATTCATGCTCAACATTCAGCTTAAAGCTATCGGCGGCAAATTTTGGCAGCTGCCCGGTGCCGGTCATCGACTCGCGATTAACGATAAACGGTACGTAGACTTCTTCGTAACCATGCTCGCGCCGATGAATATCCAACATGAACTGAATCAGCGCACGATGCAGGCGCGCGATCTGACCGCGCATGACGACAAAGCGAGAACCGGTGATTTTGCTGGCGCTTTCAAAATCTAGCTGGCGTAACGACTCGCCAATGGCAACGTGGTCTTTCACGTCGAAATCAAACTTGGTGGGGTCGCCCCAGCGGCTGATTTCAAGGTTGGCTTTTTCGTCCTCGCCCTGCGGCACATCGCTGGCGGGTAAATTCGGCATGTCTAGCAACAATTGTTCGAGTTGCTGTCGGGTTTCCGCCTGCGAATGCTTCACGCTATCCAGTTCGGCGTCGATTTTATCCAGCGTTTGCTGCACCTCGGCTTTGGCCTCGTCAACGCTGCGGCCCTGTTTGATCAACGCGCCGATTTTCTTTGACGCCCGATTGCGTTTAGCCTGCAACGCTTGCAGGCCAACATCAAATTGCTTGCGTGCGCCATCAAGTTTTACGAAAGCGCCAGTGTCAAATTCATAACCTCGACGTGCCAGCGCAGTGGCCACCTGCTGTGGATCATTACGTACCAACTTGGCGTCTAACATGGCGACTCCTTAAATGAAACGGGTTAACAAAATCGCGCTCCAGCAGGCCACCAAACAAAGGAGCACGCTGCCGATGACATAAGTCAGCGCCTGGGTAATATAGCCTTGTTCAAGTAATACTACGGCTTCGATGGAAAAGGTTGAGAACGTGGTAAAAGCGCCCAGAAAGCCAACCATTAACACGTAACGTAAATCGCTGTGTAAATGCATGCGTTCGGTAATCAGCACATAAAAAACGCCGATAAAAAACGAGCCAAGCGCATTGACGCCCAAGGTAGCAAAGGGAAAGTCGCCAGCGTGGAAGCCGTCAAAGGTATTGGCAACCCAAAAACGCGCCATGGCGCCGGCCGCCCCACCAACGGCAATAAAGAGTATCTGAGTCATTTCAACCGCCGTAACGTTGCTTGTCGCTTTGCTGGTTCAGGTGTTGTAAATGATCCAGCTTGCGTTTTATTTTACTTTCCAAACCTCTATCGACCGGCCGGTACCAGGATTTAGCTTGTAGCGGTTCCGGCAAATAATTTTCCCCGGCGGCAAAACCGTCGCTTTCGTCGTGCGCATAGCGATACTCGGCACCGTAACCCAGGGTCTTATGCAGCTTGGTCGGCGCATTGCGCAAATGCACCGGTACCGGGTGCGCCGGGGATTTTTTGATGCCTGCCATGACTTCATTATAAGCTGAGTAAACCGCGTTGCTTTTGGCGGCACAAGCCAGATACGTAACCGCTTGCGCTATGGCCAGTTCGCCTTCGGGACTGCCCAGCCGTTCGTAGACTTGCCACCCGTCTAACGCAATACGCAAGGCGCGCGGATCGGCGTTACCAATGTCTTCGCTCGCCATGCGCAGCACGCGCCGCGCGATGTACAGCGGGTCGCAACCGCCGTCTATCAGTCGGCCGAACCAGTATAAGGCCGCATCGGGCGAGCTGCCGCGCACGGCCTTGTGCAAGGCCGAGATTTGCTCGTAAAACTGATCGCCGCCCTTGTCAAAGCGACGCCAGCTCTCTTGCAGCACAAGGCGCACATGCGATTCGTCAATTGACTTTTGTCCGCCGGCATCACTTTCGGCCAGTTGCAACAGTAGTTCCAGCAAATTCAGCGCGCGTCTGGCATCGCCGTCGGCCGCTAATGCGAGGCTGCTTAACGCCGCCGAGTCGATTTCAACCTGCTGTGTTTGCTTGTTCAGTGCGCTGCGCAAGATGGCGGTTAAGTGTTGCTCGGTCAGTGGTTTTAACAGGTAAAGACGGGTGCGCGACAACAACGCATTATTCAGTTCAAACGAAGGGTTCTCGGTGGTCGCGCCAATAAAAATCACGGTACCGTCTTCTACAAAGGGTAAAAATGCGTCCTGCTGGGCTTTGTTAAAGCGGTGCACTTCATCGACAAATAAAATAGTCGCCTGGCCGTTGATTGCGCGTCGTTGGCGCGCGCGCTCGACCGCACTACGGATGTCTTTCACACCGGCCAGAACGGCGGATACGCTTTCCAGCGCGGCTTCGCTGTGTTCGGCTATCAGATGCGCCAGGGTTGTTTTACCGACGCCGGGCGGACCCCATAGCAGCATGGAGTGCAGTTGTTGATTTTCGACCGCCTGGCGCAGCGGCTGGCCAACGCCGAGGATGTGTTCCTGCCCGACAAAAGCATCCAGCGTGTGCGGGCGTAACGCGGCAGCCAGCGGCTCGGTGCTATTCATTCTTCAGCAGATCAACACCAGGCGGCACTTCAAATTCGAATACACCGGCATCGATCTTGGCATTAACGACGATGTCGGAAAATTCAATATCGGTGCGCTGCTGTAAATCATCGACAATGCTCATGCCGGTAATGGCTTCGGCTTTGAACGTCAGGCTGAGTTGCCGCACAAGACTGTCGGCGCGCCGCGGCTCTAAAATGAAGGTGACTTTACCGGCGTCCTGCTTCGTTTGGCGCACGACGAAGTTCTTGTCAATATTCGCCACCTCGCCACTCAGCAGCAGCGCCGGCGTTTGGCTGACGTTTTTATCCAACGGCTGCTGAGTCACCTGTTCCAGATCAATATCGTAGCGCCACAGTGTCTTGTTGTCGGCGATCATCAGGTTTTCGTAAGGACTTTGAGTCGCCCAATACAGGTGCCCGGGGCGCTTGAGTTTGGCCGTACCTTTGCTTTGCTGCAATTCCTGGCCCGCCTCGTCGTACAGGGTTTGTCGAAAAGTGGCCGCGAAGCTTTGCATGGCTTCCAGCCTGTTGCGCAGAGCTGCGGTTGCATCTTCAGCCCGCACCATGTTCAGTGTGGCGAAAAACAGGCCACAAACGATCAAGAGATGTTTCATATTAATCTTTCGGTGGTGGCGGCGCGATGACCTCGCGGCTACCGTTGCTACTCATTTCGGAAACCACGCCGGTGGCTTCCATCATTTCTATCATCCGGGCAGCGCGGTTATAGCCAATGCGTAATTTGCGCTGTACCGCCGAAATTGATGCTTTACGACTGTCAGTTACAAAGTAAACAGCCTCATCATACAACTCGTCGGAATCTTCGTTTGATTCTCCATTAGACATACCCGGCAGCAAATCCATTGCGCCGCTACTGTCGTCGAGCAGGCCTTCGATATAGTTGGTTTCGCCACGTTTTTTCCAATCGCTCACTACCCGGTGTACTTCCTCATCGGCCACGAAAGCGCCGTGCACCCGAATGGGCATGCCGCTGCCGGGCGGCAAATACAGCATATCGCCATGGCCTAACAGCTGCTCGCTGCCACCCTGATCGAGGATGGTGCGCGAGTCGATTTTGGACGATACCTGAAATGCGATTCGGGTGGGAATGTTAGCCTTGATCAAACCGGTAATCACATCGACCGAGGGGCGCTGCGTGGCGAGAATCAAATGAATACCCGCGGCGCGCGCCTTTTGTGCGATGCGAGCAATCAACTGTTCGACTTTTTTGCCGACAATCATCATCATATCGGCAAATTCGTCGACCACGACCACGATAAAGGGCAACGGCTCCAGGTTCGGCGCCAGCGCTTCCAAATCAAGCTCATCGCTTTGCCATAGCGGATCGGCTAACGGATGACCGCTGGCAGCGGCTTCCCTGACCTTTTTATTGAAACCCGCGAGGTTACGTACACCCAGCGCCGCCATTAACTTATAGCGCCGCTCCATCTCGGCAACGCACCAGCGTAGCCCGTTGGCGGCGTCTTTCATATCCGTGATAACCGGCGTCAGCAAGTGCGGAATACCATCGTAAACTGACAGTTCCAGCATCTTGGGGTCGATCATTAGCAAGCGCACGTCCGACGGTGTAGCCTTGTATAACAGGCTCAGCAGCATTGCATTGACGCCCACCGATTTACCGGAACCGGTCGTACCCGCGACCAGCAAGTGCGGCATTCGTGCAAGGTCGACGACAATTGGGTCGCCGGAAATATCATGCCCCAGCGCCAGGCTCAGCATTGAGCGCGCTTGTTCGTATGCTTTCGACGCCAATACCTCGCCCAGGTAAACGATTTCGCGGTCTTCGTTAGGTATTTCGATGCCGATAACAGACTTGCCGGGTATCACTTCCACCACCCGCACACTGACAACTGCCAACGAACGCGCCAGATCCTTGGCAAGATTACTGATACGGCTAACCTTGGTGCCTGGCGCTGGTTGAATCTCAAAACGGGTAATAACCGGGCCAGGATAGACCGCGACCACTTCAGCGATTACGTTGAAGTCTTTCAGTTTCAATTCCAGCAGCCGCGATAAAGCTTTCAGCGCCTCTTTCGAATAGCCTTTAGTGCTATCTTTTTGCGGCTCATCCAACAAACTGAGAGGTGGCAATTCGCCGCTCACGGGTGTGTCAAATAGGCGACCCTGCTTTTCTTTCTGAATGCGATCGCCGGTAGGCGCTTTTTTCGGCAAGGCCGCAATTTTGGGCGATACACGTTTTTTGCTGACGATGGCGCGTTTTGCGACGCTCTCGTGGCGCTGCTTTTGTGTGTTCCTGGCCCGTTTCCGCTGCCTGTAGTGCGACCATTTTTGACGCCCGTATTCGCTGCTGCTGGTGGCAGTATTCAGCACCCACGCACCCAGGCTGTCCATCAACCGCAGCCACGAAATATCAGCAAATATCGTCATGCCGAACAAGCCGATAGCCAGCAATAACAGGCGACTGCCGATTAAATTAAAAGCCTCCAGCGACACATCGGCCAACGCGCGCCCGAGCATACCCCCCTGCCCGAATGGCAGAATACTATTGTGCTGCGCATTCAGCCCCACCAGACTGGTAGTGCTTACCATGACTAGAATAAAGCCAATAATACGTATCGCCAGCGTCACCCAATCAAACAGTAACTCGGGTTCTCGCTCCCGAAACAGCAGCCAGCAGCGTAGCAACACCATAAACGGAAAAAGATAAGCCATGATGCCAAACAGGGACAACAACACATCAGCGACCCAGGCACCGGTAATACCAACCGCATTGCGCGCCTGCTCGGCGCTGCCGGTACTCGACCAGCCGGGATCACCGGCATTATAGGTACCGAGCGACAACAGCAGGTATACGCAAATAGCCAGCAGCGCAATCAGAGTGCCCTCTCTGACCCAATGGTGGCCTGTTGCCTTTACGCTGTTTACTGTCGTCTTCATAGAATATCTGTACTGGCCGCATTGCGGCGAATCATAGCATTTTCGCTATTTGCTGTACCGCCACTATTCTACCACCCCGCGCCTGTCTGTTTTGCCGCCGACTGGTGATTCGGCTACTATGCATCACTCTATTCGCTGCCAGGAAATCGAATTCTTAATTCACCATGACGCATCATAAACTCATTATTCTTGGCTCCGGCCCGGCCGGTTACAGCGCCGCCATTTATGCCGCGCGGGCAAATCTTGCGCCGGTATTGATCACGGGTATGGAACAGGGCGGCCAGCTCACTACCACCACCGATGTAGACAATTGGCCCGGTGACGTGGAGGGCTTGAAGGGACCGGACTTGATGCTGCGTATGCAGAAACATGCCGAGCGCTTTGCGACGCGGTTGATTTTCGATCACATTCGTAAAACAGACCTCGGCACACGCCCGTTTAAACTCACGGGTGATTCCGGCGCATATACCTGCGACGCCTTGATTATCGCCACCGGCGCTTCGGCGCGCTATTTGGGCCTGCCGTCGGAGCAGGCTTTTATGGGTAAAGGTGTGAGCGCCTGCGCAACCTGCGACGGCTTTTTTTACCGCGGCCAGGAGGTCGCCGTCATTGGCGGCGGCAACACTGCCGTTGAAGAAGCCTTGTATCTTTCCAATATCGCCAGCAAGGTAACCGTGGTGCACAGACGCGACCAGCTGCGCGCTGAAAAGATGCTGCAGCAAAAACTGTTTGAACGCCAGCAACAAGGCAAGGTTGACATTGTCTGGGACCATACGCTGGCGGAAGTACTAGGCGACGACAACGGCGTCACTGGTGCGCGCATTGCCCATGCGCAAAGCGGGGAGCAACAAGACCTTAATCTGAGCGGCGTGTTTATCGCGATTGGCCATACGCCAAACACCGAAATATTTGCCGACCAGCTCGACATGCGCGGCGGCTATATTCAAATACATAGCGGTCTTGCCGGCAATGCCACCGCTACCAGCGTAGCCGGCGTGTTTGCCGCCGGCGATGTGGCCGACCAGGTTTACCGGCAAGCGGTCACGTCGGCCGGGTTCGGCTGCATGGCGGCGCTGGATGCGGAAAAATATCTGGACGAACTCGGATAGTGAAATGATCGCCCGGCCGAAAATGCCCATTCCCTGGCTTGACTCGACTAATCTCGCTTTTCCGCCGCTCGCCAGCGCGCTAGACGAACCCAACGGCTTGCTGGCGGCGGGTGGTGATCTGAGCGTGGCGCGACTCATTCGCGCCTACAGCCGCGGTATTTTCCCGTGGTATGAAGACCCACAGCCGATTCTATGGTGGTCGCCCGATCCACGCTGCGTGCTACTGCCTGGCACGATGCATATCTCAAAAAGTTTGCGTAAAGTGCTGCGCAACCAGCACTTTCGGGTGACCTGCGACACGCAATTTACCGCTGTCGTACGCGCCTGCGCCGCCCCGCGCCGCTACAGCAGCGAAACCTGGATTAATCCGGCAATGTTGCAGGCCTATACTGATCTGCACCGCCTTGGTGTCGCACATTCCATCGAGGTCTGGCAGCAGAATCAACTGGTTGGCGGTCTATACGGTGTTGCCCTGGGCAAGGTTTTTTTTGGCGAATCGATGTTTAGCCTTGTAAGTGACGCTTCCAAGGTAGCGCTGCTGTACTTGAGCGGCCAGCTGCAAGCATGGGGTTACGACTTGATAGATTGTCAGGTCACGAACGAACACTTACTGTCGCTCGGCGCTACCGAGATGCTGCGGACGGAATTTGAAGAACGCCTGCGGAGCGCGGTACACGCCACGGGTCAAGCCGCACCGTGGGCCATATCATGGCATTATCTATAGACTTTTGAAAAAGTCGGCGTGACTGTTGCAACGCACGTAATGGACAAAATACGATTTTTGCATTCTCGGCTCCGCCAACGGCACACCCACGTGCGGCGACTCCTTGGCCGCCAAAATCAGCGACTTGCAGTCGTTGATTTTGGCGCTACGTCCATGTACCGTTAATAGGCTTCCAGCTGGCCGGGTTTTACTGTGACAGTCTTAGCCAAGCTTAAAATTTTTGCGACGTACCCGCACGAGTGCAGTTACCTTGACAACAAAGAGGCGACTACGCTGTTTGTTGACCCAAATGCCACCATCGACGTTGACATTTACGCCAAACTTTCCGAGGTTGGTTTTCGGCGCAGCGGCCCCCATTTGTACCGACCGCACTGCCGTTTTTGCAACGCCTGCGTGCCAGCGCGTGTGCCGACAGCGCTGTTTAATCCCAGCCGTCAACAGCGTCGCGTACAACGTCGCAATGCTGATTTGCACGTCAGCGAAGTCGAGCATATAAAGGACGACGAGTATTATCAGCTATACGCCAGTTATATTTGTGCGCGCCATCGCGACGGTGATATGTATCCACCATCGACGGAGCAATACCACTCCTTCCTGAGTTGTGGATGGAAGTCGACGCGCTTCTTCGAGTTTCGTCTGGATGGCAAACTGGTGATCGTCAACGTACTCGACCACATGTCCAACGGGCTGTCGGCCGTGTACACATTTTATGAGCCAGATTTACCGCGGCGCAGCCTTGGCGTATATTCCATTCTATGGCAAATTGAAAAAGCCCGCTTGCTGGGGCTGCCCTCGCTTTACCTCGGTTATTGGATAAAACAGTGCCAAAAAATGAGCTATAAAGTACAGTACCGCCCGATTGAATTGTATATGAATGAGAACTGGGTGCGACTCAACTGAGGTTCGTCCGGGAAAAGGCATTCTCGGCAATTGCTCTGCGTCCATGCAGTCGTGCCTGTTTCCTGGGGCCTCTGCGCAGGCTCACCCACAAGCGGCGATTTCTCTTCGCCTCCATTTTCAATGACTTACTATTGTCGAAAATGGCAGCACAGCCGTGCGCCACCCTACAACGCCATCCGTAGCGCAATAAACCTTCAATTAGCACACTATCTTGCTTTGCGTATTGCGTTGTTTTCAGGCACAATCCTGCGCCGCTGTGCGGGGCTTGGGAAAGTAGCTTTAGCGGCGCGCTCTATTTACCCAAATCATTAATCATTGTTTTTGTTGAGGCATATACTGAATGGCGAAGGAAGACCAAATAGAAATGGACGGCGAGGTCATTGATACCTTGCCGAATACGACGTTTCGAGTGAAATTGGAGAATGGCCACATAGTGACAGCGCATATCTCCGGCAAGATGCGGAAAAACTACATTCGCATTCTCACCGGCGATACTGTCAAAGTTGAACTGACCCCCTATGACCTGAGCAAGGGGCGTATTACTTACCGCGCAAGATAGGCTGGCTACGCCACCGCCGGCTCTGCCGCCAACCGCAGGCCGTCACCATCAACGGTAACACACAGTACACCGCCGCGGTCAGCCAGCTCGCCGAATAACACCATCTCCGCCAACGGCTTCTTGATATTTTCCTGGATAATTCTCGCCAGTGGGCGCGCGCCCATGTTCTTGTCATAGCCCTTTTTGACCAGCCAAGCGCGCGCTTCGTCGTCAACTTCAAGCACAACTTTCTTTTCGTCCAGCTGTGTTTGCAGCTCTACCAGAAACTTGTCGACCACCGTGTGCACTACCTTCTCCGACAGCGGTGCAAACTGGATGATTGAATCGAGTCGATTGCGAAACTCTGGGGTGAACATTTTCTTGACCGCTTCCATGCCGTCGCTGCTGTGATCCTGGCGCGTGAAACCAATGGAAGAACGGCTCATGGTTTCAGCACCGGCATTGGTGGTCATAATCAGCACCACATTGCGGAAATCGGCCTTACGACCATTGTTATCGGTCAACGTGCCGTGATCCATCACCTGCAACAGCAGGTTAAACACTTCCGGATGGGCTTTTTCGATCTCGTCGAGCAAGATCACGCAGTGCGGGTTTTTGGTTACCGCCTCGGTCAATAGTCCACCCTGATCAAAGCCGACATAACCCGGCGGTGCGCCAATCAAGCGCGACACGGTATGGCGCTCCATGTACTCTGACATATCAAAACGTATTAATTCCAGCCCCATCACAATCGCCAGCTGGCGTGACACTTCTGTTTTACCGACCCCGGTTGGGCCAGCAAACAAAAATGAGCCAATGGGTTTTTCCGGCGCGTTAAGGCCGGCACGCGACAGCTTGATAGCGGTGGACAAGGCATTAATGGCTTCATCCTGGCCGAATACAACCATTTTTAGGTTGCCATCCAGCTTGGCCAGTGCTTTCTTATCACTGCTGGAAACACTTTTCGGCGGAATGCGTGCTATTTTGGCGACAATCGCCTCAACGTCGCCGACGCTAATCACTTTTTTGCGTTTCGATGGCGACAGCAGCTGCTGGTAAGCCCCTGCCTCATCAATCACGTCTATCGCCTTGTCGGGCAGGAAACGATCATTGATGTAACGCGCCGACAGCTCGGCGGCAGTTTTCAGCGACCTATTGCTGTAGCGCAGGCCATGGTGTTCTTCGAAGCGCGACTTGAGACCCTTCAGAATTTCGTAGGTTTCATCCACCGTGGGTTCCGGTACATCGATTTTCTGAAAACGGCGCGTTAAAGCGCGATCTTTCTCGAAAATACCACGAAATTCCTGAAATGTAGTAGAACCGATACAGCGCAGATGACCACTGGCCAGAACCGGTTTCAGCAGGTTGGATGCGTCCATCACACCGCCCGAAGCAGCGCCCGCACCAATAATCGTATGGATCTCATCGATAAACAAAATTGCGTGAGGTTTATTCTTAAGATCCGACAATAACCCTTTGAATCTTTTCTCAAAATCACCTCTATATTTGGTGCCGGCTAGGAGCGCGCCCATGTCCAGCGAGTAGACCACTGCGTCGGCTAAAACGGCGGGTACTTCGCCGTCAACAATTTGCTTGGCCAGGCCTTCAGCGATCGCGGTTTTACCGACGCCCGACTCGCCGACCAACAACGGATTATTTTTGCGTCGACGGGCCAAAATTTGCGCAACGCGCTCAACTTCGTGGCCACGACCGACCAGCGGGTCGATGCGGCCTAACTTTGCCTCTTCATTTAAGTTGGTAGAAAAACGCTCCAGTGTGCTCTTTTCCTGCTCACCGCCGGCAACTTCCTCGTCGACGCCATGCTCTTGTTCAGGCATCGACTGCGATTCGTCCGCCACTTTCGAGATGCCGTGCGAAATGTAATTGACGACATCGATTCGCGCCACGCTCTGTTCTTTAAGAAAATACACGGCCTGGCTTTCCTGCTCGCTAAAAATTGCGACCAGCACATTCGCGCCCGATACTTCTTTCTTGCCGGATGATTGCACGTGAAAGACGGCTCGTTGCAGCACGCGCTGAAAACCCAAAGTCGGCTGCGTTTCAACCTCAGCGGCTGCGTCGGGAATGAGCGGCGTGGTTGAGTCGACGAAATCGTCAAGCTCACTGCGCAGGCGGTTAAGGTCGGCTGCACAAGCGAGCAACACCTCGGTCGCTACATTATTATCCAACAAGGTCAGCAGCAGGTGTTCGACGGTCATAAATTCGTGGCGTTTAGACCGGGCCGCTCTAAAGGCGTGATTTAAGGTATTTTCAAGATCTTTGCTTAACATATGTGTGTAACCTCAGTTCCTTAACTCCTATTCATCCTCTGCTTCAATTTCGCAAAGCAATGGATGCTGCTGCTCTTTGGCGTATTGGTTTACCTGCGCCGCCTTGGTTTCGGCAATGTCGCGGGTGAAGACCCCGCAGACTGCTTTACCTTTGGTGTGCACGGCCAACATTATTTGTGTTGCCTTTTCCCTGCCCATGTAAAAGAAAAGTTCCAAAACATGTACCACAAAGTCCATCGGCGTATAGTCATCATTATGAATGATAACTCGATACAATGGTGGCGGTTTGAGCTTCGGCTTGGCCTCTTCAACCGCGACATCACCGTCGTAATCAGGCGCACGATCATCCTCCTCCTTGTTACTACTTAACCTTAGACGAAGATGTTTAAAATTACCCATCGATAATACCCATTAAAGGACGAGCGGATATCCAATGATAACGCCGAGTCCAGCATAAGCGCCAGAACACGGACTTGACTATTCCACCCCGAATGTTAAACAATGCAATTATCCCGTTTTTGGCGGACGGTAGAGTCGCTATTCACGTAGTCAATTCGGGAGTATCGTGCATATAAAGTTTTTTGCATATAATTTAAGCACAACAGTGGAAAGGATATGATGCCATGCATATAGGTGTCGTGAAATGGTTTAACAACGCGAAAGGCTATGGCTTTATATTATCCGAAGATAATAGCGGCGATATATTTGCGCATTACTCAGCTATCAAGATGGACGGCTATAAGACCTTGAAGGCCGGCCAAAAAGTGCAGTTTACCACTGAAGATGGCCCAAAAGGTGTCCACGCAATTGATATCCAGGCTGTCGGGGACTGTGCCGCGCAAGCGACCACGGATCCGGCTACCACGGTTGAGCAACAGCCAGCGCAATCAACTAGCGAAGAAGAATTAGCGTAAGCCAATCCTGAACCGCACACCCTGGCCGGGATCACTTGGAGATTACCGGTGCGGTGTTTCGTTGCACTGCAATAACCTGATCCGCTCACTCAGCGCTTTCACTTATTTTTTTCAGCTCAATTTTCAACTCATTTTTTCGATAACAGCATCGCCAAATTCCGAACACTTGAGCAGAGTAGCGCCTTCCATCAGGCGTTCAAAATCGTAAGTCACGGTCTTCGCCTGAATGGCGCCTTCCATACCTTTGACAATCAAATCGGCCGCTTCGCTCCAGCCCATGTGACGCAACATCATCTCGGCCGACAGAATGAGTGAGCCCGGATTAACCTTGTCCTGCCCAGCATACTTCGGTGCCGTGCCGTGGGTCGCCTCAAACAGCGCGATCTCATCGCTCAAATTAGCGCCCGGCGCGATACCAATGCCGCCAA
>CAZJDL010000022.1:0-38638 GCA_964544755.1 uncultured Pseudomonadales bacterium
GGACTTTCAGTCCTTTAAACTAACCCACCAGCTTTAGCTGGTGGTTGTTGAGTCTTTCTTCCTTTGTCGTGTCCTTTCGATCTAGAACACCGCCATAGAGTCCCCGCTCGTCTTTTTCGGTTCTGAGGCCCGCCACCAACTCTCTGAGTTGGCCGCATAGCTCTGCCGGTGCTTTCTCCTTTTTCATTGCGCCATACTCAAATCCGGCAGTTGATCAACAAAAAAACAGCATGGTCGTTTTACGCGAAATCAGCGGCCCCAACCGGCATTTGGTGGCGATCAAATTCAGGCCGATCGATGTTGGTATTCGTTCGCTTTTCGAAAAAGTGGTGTACAAGGATCACGCAGCCCTCCTTCCGTTCAATAGCCGCACTAATGCCTAATATCGCGCGCTGACCACAAATCCGGCTTGTTAGCCGGGCGCAGGCAGGCGATAATCCTGCGCTTTGCCCGCGCACCTGCACCACACCGGATACAGTCGATCAATGTGAATGATGCCAACTTCGTTGAAATTCGTAATGTCTGCTTCGATTATCGTGGTCGTCATATTTACCGGTCGGTGGATATGGACATACAACGCGGCAAGGTCACGGTAATTTTTGGCCCCAGCGGTTCGGGCAAGACTACGCTGCTGCGCCTGATCGGCGGGCAGGTGAAACCTGGCGCCGGCACGGTGTTCGTTGACGGTCACAACGTGGCCGAATTGGGTCGCGAGGAGCTGCTTAAATTACGCGCACGTATGGGCATGCTGTTTCAGAGCGGCGCCCTGTTTACCGACTTGAACTGTTTCGAAAACGTCGCCTTCCCGCTGCGCGTGCATACAAAATTGTCCGAGCCCATGCTGCGTGACATCGTGCTGATGAAACTGCAAGCGGTTGGCTTGCGCGGTGCGCGTGACTTAATGCCGCATGAACTCTCCGGCGGCATGCAACGCCGTGTAGCGCTGGCGCGCGCCATCGCGTTTGATCCGGAGATGATCATGTATGATGAACCTTTTGCGGGGCAAGATCCTATTTCCAAAGGGGTTCTGGTGCGCCTCATTCGTTTGTTAAACGACTCGCTGCACCTTACCAGTGTGATCGTGTCGCACGATCTCAACGTCGCCACCAGCATCGCCGACTATATGTATTTGGTCGCAGATACCGAAGTCGTCGCCCACGGCACGCCGCACGACCTGCTGGCCGACAAGTCGCCCCGCGTTTGCCAGTTTATGCAAGGTCTGCCCGACGGCCCGGTACCGTTCCATTACCCTGCGCCCAACTATGCGCAAGAGTTGATGCAACCCTGATGCTGGATAGAATGCAATCCATCGGCCGCTATGGATTGGATATTTTTGAGTCAATCGGCCGGGCGACGTTGTTTTTAACGCGCATTCTGTGGGCCGTGCCCAATCCACGCCAGGCGTTTCCGCTGCTGCTGCGGCAAATGTTTAGTGTAGGATTACTGTCGCTGGTTATTGTTGCCGTGTCGGGACTCTTCATCGGCATGGTGCTGGCATTGCAAGGCTACACTATACTGTCGCGCTTCGGCACCACCGATGCATTAGGGCAAATGGTTGCGCTGTCTATGTTGCGCGAGTTGGGGCCGGTGGTGACCGGGCTGTTGTTCGCCGGGCGTGCCGGTTCGGCCATCACCGCTGAAATCGGCTTAATGAAAGCCACCGAGCAGTTGTCTTCATTGGAGATGATCGGGGTCGACCCCTTGCGCCGTGTTGTTAGCCCGCGCTTCTGGGCCGGCTTTTACAGCATGCCGATACTGGCATTGATCTTCAATACAGTGGCCATCTACGGTGGCGCCTGGGTGAGCGTGGATTTGCTGGGTGTCGACCCGGGTGCTTTTTGGTCAAATACCAAGGAAGCGGTGGATTTCAGCGATGACGTGCTCAACGGGGTGATCAAATCCTTTGTTTTCGGCGCGCTCGCCGCGTGGATCGCCGTGTTTCAAGGCTACGATGCCGAGCCTACCGCGCAAGGTATCGCCAGTGCGACAACGCGCACGGTGGTATATTCGTCACTCGCTATTTTAGCCTTCGACCTTGTTCTTACCGCAATTATGTTTGGAGATTTCTAATGGTGACGACGCGGACGGTGGAAGTCAGCGTGGGTCTGTTTATGGTCGCCGCGGCGTTGGCCCTGACGGCGCTGGCGTTTCGGGTCAGCGGCTTGTCGCTGGACGGCGCACGGCCGACCTACAGGCTGCATGCGAAGTTTGACAATGTCGCTGACCTGCATCCGCGTGCCAAGGTGTCGATTTCCGGCGTAGTTGTTGGTCGGGTAGCGAGCGTTGGTCTGGATCCTATCAGTTTTCGCGCGACTGTCGATATGGACATCTACAAAGACGTCGGCTATTTCCCGGAAGACAGCATTGCGGTCATCCAGACCACGGGGTTGCTCGGTGACAAG
Organism: uncultured Pseudomonadales bacterium; assembly: GCA_964544755.1. Lineage (GTDB taxonomy): Bacteria > Pseudomonadota > Gammaproteobacteria > Pseudomonadales > JAUIET01 > JBBKXJ01. The sequence continues at coordinate 2,403 of CAZJDL010000022.1, forward strand.
TTTATCAGTATCAGCCTGGGTGGCGCCGAGGAAGAGTTGCATAACGGCGGTGAGATTGACGACACGCAGTCGGCTTTGGTGCTTGAAGATCTGATCGGCAAGGTGGTCTCCAGTCTTGGCAGCAAAAACTAGCGGTGTCTGGCGAAACGGTATCTTTCAACAAAACGACATAAGGTAAGATATGCGCAAGCAATGGTATTCAGTAGTACTTTATTTCATTCTGGCCGCGTGCGTGCCGTCGGTGTCTGGCGCGGCGCAAGGTGACAGTGAGCCATATCTCATTGTCAAAGACACCACGGCACAGATATTGGCGGAGATCAAGGCTGCCGAATCGTATTTTGATGAGGACCCGGACCGCTTCTATCGTAACATCGACACCATTCTGAGCAAGGTCACCGACTTTTACAGTTTCTCTCGCAGTGTGATGGGATTCTATGCCAGCAAACGGTCGATGGACGCGCTGGACGCAGCAGGCAAAAAAAAGCTGGAGCAGCAAATCAATCGCTTTGTCGACAAGTTTCACGCTGGCCTGGTACAGACTTACGCCCAGGGTCTGCTAAACTTCAGCGGCCAACGCATTGAAGTGTTGCGCCCGCGCGGCGCGGACAGCAGCAAAAGCGAAGTGATAACTCAACAAATATATGGCGATGCCGCGCAGCCTTATGTTGTACAATTCAAACTGCGCAGGGATCGCGACGGTGCCTGGAAAGTACGTAACGTGACGATAGAGTCGATTAACCTGGGTAAAATTTTCCGTGAACAGTTTGCCAGCGAGGCGCGCAAGTACGACGGCGACCTCGACCAGGTTATCGATAATTGGTCGTCGCAGACCGCTGCCAGGGAAGTGGAAGGCGTTCGCGACGGGCAAGAATAATAAAAGCTAATGTCACAGCTGGTCGATCGGGGTAATGGCCACTTGGCACTGTCTGGCAGGCTGACGTCCGAGAGCGTTCTCGGGCTTGAGCCGCAAGGCCGCGCCCTGCTGACAACGGCGGGCGCCAAGTACGAGGTAGACTTGGCCGAAGTGACCTTCAGTTCCAGCGCGGGTGTCGCACTAATGCTTGCCTGGTTGCGCGCCGCCCGGGCCAGCGGCACCGAGGTAATATTTAAAAACCTGCCGGCCGGCATGCAGGGCTTGCTGCAGGTAACGGAACTGGAAAACATTTTGCCGGTTGCTAAATGAGAGCGTAATTCGTGCCTTACGATTCACCCGGCGGACTAATAATAACCGTTGCTTGACTTAAATCATGTGCAAATCGACAGATATACCTGATAATGGTCAGGTTATTCCATCGTATCAGGGTTCTGCGCAGGCAAGCAGAATCTAAAGTCAGCAAAAACTCACACTAACAGCAAACAGTCTGGTACCAAGAATGAGCACTGCACAAAGCTTCGAACACCCAACCTATAACTATAAAGTAGTCCGCCAATTTGCCATTATGACCGTGGTTTGGGGCATTGTCGGCATGCTGGTTGGCGTGTTAATTGCCGCGCAACTGGCATGGCCGGTACTTAATTTCGACACCGCGTGGCTCACCTTTAGTCGCCTGCGGCCGTTGCATACCAATGCCGTTATTTTCGCGTTTGGCGGCAGCGCCTTGATGGGCACCTCTTTTTATGTGGTGCAGCGTACTTGCCACACACGGCTGTTCTCGGATGGCCTGGCGGCACTGGTCTTTTGGGGCTGGACGCTGGTCATTGTATTAGCGGCCATCACGCTGCCGCTGGGCTACACCACCAGCAAGGAATACGCCGAACTGGAATGGCCCATCGATATTCTGATCACCATCGTCTGGGTGCTCTACGCTATCGTGTTCTTCGGCACCCTCGTCAAGCGCAAAACCAGCCATATCTACGTGGCGAACTGGTTCTATGGTGCTTTCATCATCACCGTGGCGGTGTTGCATATCGTTAATAGCGCGGCGTTGCCGGTGAGCCTCGGCAAGTCGTATTCGGTTTATGCCGGCGCGGTCGACGCGATGGTACAGTGGTGGTATGGGCACAATGCTGTCGGCTTTTTCCTGACAGCGGGCTTTCTCGGCATTATGTATTACTTCGTGCCCAAGCAGGCGGAACGGCCGGTCTATTCCTACCGCCTTTCCATCGTGCACTTTTGGGCCCTGATCGCCATTTATATCTGGGCCGGGCCGCACCACTTGCACTACACCGCCTTGCCCGACTGGGTGCAATCATTAGGCATGGTGATGTCGCTGATTCTGTTGGCGCCATCGTGGGGCGGCATGATCAACGGCATGATGACCTTGTCGGGCGCCTGGCACAAACTGCGCAGCGACCCGATCTTGCGCTTCCTGGTCGTGTCGCTGTCGTTCTACGGCATGTCGACTTTCGAAGGCCCGATGATGGCGATCAAGACCGTTAATGCCCTGTCGCACTACACCGACTGGACCATCGGCCACGTGCATTCGGGTGCGCTGGGCTGGGTCGCCATGGTATCCATCGGCGCCACGTACCATCTTATTCCGGTGATATTCGGAAAACAGGCAATGTACAGCGTCAGGCTGATCAACATGCACTTTTGGCTATCTACCATCGGCACGGTGTTATACGTTGCGTCCATGTGGGTAAACGGCATCTTGCAAGGCCTTATGTGGCGTGCCTACAATACCGACGGCACACTCACCTATAGTTTTGTCGAGTCGGTTGAGGCCAGCTATCCCGGTTATGTGGTACGCGTCATCGGCGGCGGAATGTTCTTCGTCGGCATGCTGATTATGGCCTATAACGTGTGGCAGACTACCCGCGAAACGGAATCGGTCGTGCTTGCCGCCGACCCACAGGCGGCTTGAGGAAACATCATGAATCATGAATTTATAGAAAAAAATACCGCCGTCATGATTGTTCTGATCGTGGTGGCAATAAGCTTCGGCGGCTTGGTTCAAATTGTGCCCCTAATGTTTCAAAAGCAGACCACCGAGCCGATCGAGGGGCTTAAACCGCTAACGGCCTTACAGCTGGAAGGCCGTGATATTTATATCCGCGATGGTTGCAGTGTCTGCCATTCGCAAATGATTCGGTCACTGCGTTCCGAGACCGAGCGGTATGGGCACTATTCGGTCGCCGGTGAATCCGTCTACAACCATCCGTTCCTGTGGGGCTCAAAGCGTACCGGTCCCGACCTGGCGCGGGTTGGCGGGCGCTATTCGGACGACTGGCACCGGGTACATTTGAATAACCCGCGCGACGTGGTGCCCGAGTCTAACATGCCAGGTTACCCGTGGTTGTTCGACAACACCCTGGACGGCGAACTCACCGGCAAGAAAATGGCAACGCTGAAAAAACTCGGTGTACCATACACCGAGAAAGATATACAAGCGGCGCAAGAAACAGTTGCCGGTAACAAAGAAATTGACGCGGTTATTGCCTACTTGCAGCAACTGGGCACACTTTTACAACACACGAGGTGACTGTATGGACACCAATTTTTTACACGGCCTGGGTACGGTGTTCGCCATGATCGCATTCGTTAGCATTTGTATTTGGGCCTATAGCGGTAAGCGCAAGAAAGATTTTGACGAGGCCGCACAACTGCCGTTCGATGACGAGCAGGACAACCTGCCGGATCATGAGGTAAAAAGATGAGTACGTTTTGGAGTGCCTGGATCATTGTGTTAACCGCGTTCACCATCATCGCGACTAGCTGGCTGCTGTTTGCAACCAGCAAAATGAAGGACAACGGCGAACAAGGCAGCACCACCGGTCATGTGTACGACGACAACATTGAGGAATACAACAACCCCCTGCCCGCCTGGTGGATGTATATGTTCGTAGCATCTATTGTATTTGCCATCGGTTATCTGGTGATGTACCCCGGTATGGGCAACTACCCTGGAATACTGGGCTGGTCGGCGGTAGGGCAAATGGAACAGCAAATCGCCAAGGCCGAACAGAAGTACGGCCCGATGTTCGCCAAGTACGCCGACATGCCGGTGACGGAAGTTTCGCAAAACAAGCAAGCGGTAAAAATGGGGCAGCGCATCTTCGCCAATAACTGCGCTCAGTGTCATGGCTCGGATGGCAAGGGCGCCATGGGATTTCCCAATCTTACAGATGAAGACTGGTTGTACGGCGGCTCCGTCGAACAAATCAAGGCAACCATCGTCAACGGCCGCAACGCGGCGATGCCGCCCTGGCAGGACGTGCTCAAAGACAAAGGCATCGACCAGGTTGCGGAGTATGTACAGTCGTTGAGTGGCCGCGAGACGGACCCGGTTCTAGCCGACGCAGGGCAGAAACACTATCAAACGCTGTGTGTTGCCTGCCATGGCGTGGACGGTAAAGGCAATCAAGCGCTGGGCGCGCCCGATTTGACCGACGATGTGTGGCTCTATGGAGGTTCCCCGTTGATGATCAAGCACACGCTACGCTCCGGCCGTAAAGGCAGCATGCCCGCCTTCAAAGACACCTTGAATGAAGACAAAATCCATTTGCTGAATGCCTACGTTTACGGCCTTTCGAAGCGGGGCTGATTTTTAACGTCAAGTTTAGTACCAACGCCGCTTCCCTAAAGGGAGTGGCGTGCGGCATACTCGGCTTCGTCACGCCTTAGCGCTCGAATTATGAACGAAAGAATTCCCGAAAAAACCGCTGTTGTAGAACTGGCGCCGGCCGAAGTTGTCGAACTCGACCTGTACCAAAAACGCGAAAAAATCTATACGCGCAAAATCGAAGGTTTCTTCCAGCGCCTGCGCCTGCTGACCGGCTGGCCCTTACTGCTTGGTTACTTCTTGCTGCCGTGGATGAATTGGGACGGCCGCCAGGCCGTATGGTTTGACCTACCCACCCGTCAATTTCATATTCTGAGCTTGACCTTCTGGCCACAGGATTTTCCGCTGCTGGCCTGGTTGCTGATCATCGCCGCGTTTGCGCTGTTTGCCGTTACGGTCTGGGTTGGGCGGGTATGGTGCGGTTATACCTGCCCGCAAACGGTATGGACCGCCATTTATATGTGGGCGGAACAGCTGTGCGAGGGCAGCCGCAACCAGCGCATCAAACTCGACAAGGCCGCCTGGAGTGGCGAAAAATGGCTGCGTAAAGCCAGCAAGCACGGCATATGGCTGGGCTTTGCCTTCCTCACCGGCTTTACGTTTATCGGCTACTTTTCTCCGATCCGAGAACTGTTGCCAAACACGTTTGGCTTGCATCTTGGTATGTGGGAATTTTCCTGGATGGTTTTTTTCACCCTCTCGACCTATATCAACGCCGGTTGGTTGCGCGAACAAGTCTGCCTGTATATGTGCCCCTACGCACGCTTTCAGTCGGTCATGTTCGACGACAACACGCTGATCGTTTCCTATGATACAAAACGCGGCGAGTCGCGCGGTGCACGCAAGCGCAGCGCCGATCCGAAGGAACTCCAACTGGGCGACTGTATCGACTGCCAGTTGTGCGTGCAGGTCTGCCCCACCGGTATCGATATTCGCAATGGCCTGCAATACGAGTGCATTAACTGCGCGCTGTGCATCGATAGCTGCAATTCGGTGATGGACAAGATGGGCTACGCCAAGGGCCTCATTCGTTATACCACTGAAAATGAGCTGCAAGGCAAAGTTCACAAAACTTTCAGGCCGCGGCTCATTGGCTACGCGGTTGCGATGTGCCTGATGGTCGGCGCCTTTTTTTACGCGGTGCTGACTCGGGTGCCCCTCGAACTGGATGTTATTCGCGAGCGCGACAAACTGTACAGTGAAACCAGTCAGGGGCTGGTCGAAAATATCTATACATTGAAGATCATAAATATGGATAGACACGCGCATACGTACAAAATAGCGGTCAGCGGTCTTGAAGGTGTTGCAATCAACGGCAAGACGACGGTAGCAGTCGGGGCCGGCGAAGTGAGTGCGGTGCCATTGCGCCTGGAGATCGACCCCTACCTGTTGCAAGAGACCAATACCGACGTGGAATTCACCGTTACCGACAAACAAGACAGCAAGCTGCATGCGGCATCGGAGAGCCGGTTTATTGGGCCCGGACGTTGAAAATCGACGAGCAAGAATCCATAGAACCCTGGTACCGGCAATTCTGGCCGTGGTTTATCTTCGGCCTGCCCGGCGTCGTGGTTATTGCCTGCATGGTCACTATCTATATTGCCGTCACCAATCCCGATAGCCTGGTCAAAGATGACTACTATCGCGAAGGCCTGGCGATCAACCGCGATCTGGCAGCGCAGCAGGCGGCAAAAACTTTTAGCGTGCAAGCCCTGCTGCGCGCTAACGTGTTGACCACGGACGTATCGGTTGATTTACAAGGCGAATTCGCCAGCCCGCCGCAACAACTAACGCTGCAGTTTATTCATCCCAACCATGCAAAGTTCGACTTTGCAGTGCAGTTATACGCCGCGGACAAACGCTTGTATATCGGTGAGCTACCGGCGGAGGTTCGTGGCCGCTGGCATTTGCAATTAGGCGACGCCAGCGCGCAAGGCTGGCAGCTTAAACAAACCGTGCACATCAATGACAAGTTAACGACAACGCTTGGCGGTCAGTAGTGTGGATATGCGCTGCGATGCGTCATGCTATCACTGCGGCCTGCCAGTGCCCGACGGCCGGCGCTACGAAGTCGACATCGATGGCATTGCACGCGCCATGTGTTGTCCCGCTTGCCAGGCCGTTGCCGAGGTTATAACAAGCGGCGGATTCGGTCAGTATTATCAGTACCGTACCGAAAACAGTGAAACACCCGATGCCGCGCAAGAATTCGCTGCCTTCGATACGCCAGCTTTTCAGGACTCCTTCGTCAGCCGTGAAAAAGACGGCAGCGTCAGCGTTCAGTTACTGCTCGGCGGCATTCATTGCGCCGCCTGCGTGTGGTTAATCGAACACTATCTACGCCAGTTGCCAGGTGTGCGGGCATTGCGCGTTAGCTTAAACGAGCAGCAGGCGAATATTTGCTGGTGGCCGGGGCAACTTGAACTCAGCGAAATCTGCGCCGCCATAGCCGCCATCGGCTACCAAGCGCAACCGTTTACCCACAACCGGCTGGAACAACTGCGCGACGCCGAGCAACGTCTGGCGCTGCGCCGCCTAGGGGTGGCTGGCATCGGCATGATGCAGGTCGGCATGTACGCGATCGCGCTGTATGCCGGTGATTTGCAGGACATCGCCGTCGAATACCGCAGCTTGCTGCGCGGGGTCAGTCTGCTGCTGACTACTTTCATTGTTTCCTACGCGGCCAGGCCGTTCTTCAGCGGCGCCTGGCGCAGCCTGAAAACACGCAGCCCCGGCATGGATCTACCGATCGCCATCGCCATCGGTCTCGCTTACATAGCCAGCGTGCATGCCACCGTGACCGGCAGCGGCGAGGTTTACTTCGACTCTGTCTGTATGTTTACCTTTTTCCTGCTCTGCGGCCGCTATCTTGAGATGCGCGCGCGTCATCACAGTGGCCGGCTCACCGCGGATGTATTGTCGTTACTGCCGGCCACAGTGCTGCGTGCGACGCCTGACGGCAGCTACGAGGCGATTCCGGCGGCGAATATCAGGTGCGCCGACACGTTATTGGTGAAATCCGGCCAAGTAATTCCGGCCGATGGCAGGGTCGTCACCGGCGCCAGCGACGTCAACGAGGCGGCGCTGACCGGCGAGTTCATGCCAGTCACAAAACAGCGTGGCGATAGTGTGTCGGCTGGCGCCGTCAACGGTGAAAATCCGTTGACTATTCGCGTCGAAGCTGTCGGCAGAAATATGCGCGTCAGCCACATAAAACAACTGTTAGACCGCGCGCAGGATGAGAAACCCAAAGTGGAGGAGCTGGCGCAGCGCATTGCGCTGTGGTTTGTGCTCGCGGTGCTGTCTATCGCTGCCGCGGTGTGGCTATTCTGGCACTTCAGGCAGCCAGACCTCGCACTGGCGATCACCTTGTCGGTACTGGTAGTGAGTTGTCCTTGCGCATTGTCGCTTGCAACGCCGACGGCTATCACGGCGGCAACCAATGCTTTGCGACAACGCGGTGTACTGGTCACTCGGCGCGCAGTGTGGGAAACTCTTCCAGGTCTTAAGCACGTTATTTTCGACAAGACCGGCACTTTAACCAAAGGCCTGCTACGAGTGGAGGCAGTGAGCGTGGCTGGCGCGGTTGACGAACAGCAGTGCTTGCGCATCGCTGCCGCGCTGGAGCGCGGTTCCAACCATCCGATTGCCAATGCCTTTGGCGACCACGACGCCGGTTTACAAGCTGCCGCGTTGCACAATGAAACGGGTCAAGGCGTACAAGGGATGGTTGAGGGTGAGCGGTATCGGCTCGGCAGTGTTGCCTATGTCGCCGGTATTTGCGGCGCAGTGGCCGCCGAGAGCGGGCAACACTGTATTTTCCTGGCCAGCGAACACGGCCTGCTGGCACGTTTTAAATTGCTGGATGAACTCAGACCGGAAGCCGCCACCGTGATCAGGCAACTGCAAGACAAAAATCTCAGCGTGCACTTGCTCAGTGGTGACGCCTCTGGCGCCGCCGCCGTTATCGCCGCGCAACTGGGCATAGCCCACGTCGTCGAAGGCGCGCAACCGCAACACAAGCTTGACTATTTGCAAGCGCTGCAAGGCAACGCGCAAGAAAAAGTGATGATGGTGGGTGACGGCATCAACGACATCCCGGTACTGGCAGCGGCCGACGTGTCGTTAGCCATGCTGGACGCCTCCGACCTCGCTAAAACCAGCGCCGATTGTATTTCGCTAACGCCATCGCTGGAGAATTTGCCGGCCTTATTTGCCACGGCAAACGACACGGGCAAGATTATTCGGCAAAATCTGTTATGGGCGCTGTTGTATAACGCCAGCGCGATTCCGTTGGCGGCGCTGGGTTTTGTGCCGCCATACCTGGCGGCGATTGGCATGTCGACCAGCTCAATTGTCGTGGTTGCTAACTCGCTGCGGTTATGTCCGCGGCTACGGATCGCATAAACGTATGGAAAGCCTGTTTATCCTTATCCCGGTTGCCCTGATATTTGTTGCTCTGGCAGTAAAGGCATTTTTTTGGGCGGTCGACAACAAACAATTCGACGACCTGGAAAGCTCGGCGCAGAATATTCTGTTTGACGATGATCCGCAGAATCCCCCCTCGGCAGACGAGAGCACACCGCTAGATAAGCCCGATGACTGAAACAGTAACGTTTATGGCGGCGTTCACTGTTGGCTTGCTCGGCAATGTACATTGCCTCGGTATGTGCGGCGGTATCGCCACCGCGATTGGCGTCACCCAAGGCCAGCACAGGATAGCCAGTGTGCTTCTTTTCAATAGCGGCCGCGTGCTAACGTATTGCCTGTTGGGCGGTCTGGTCGGCGTGTTGGGCCATGGCTTCGTGCAAGTCATGCCCGGCATAGGACCCTGGCTGCGCCTTGCCGCGGGTCTGTTGCTGATTGCGATGGGACTGTACATCAACCAATGGTGGATGGGTCTGACCGCACTGGAGCGTGTCGGCGCACACCTGTGGAGCCCCATCAAACCCGTGTTTACTGAGTTCACTACGCGCACAGGTTATCTCAACAAACTGCTACTCGGTTTGCTGTGGGGGTTTCTTCCCTGCGGCCTGGTTTACTCGGTATTGGGCTGGTCGCTGGCAACGGCCGACCCGCTGCGCTCGGCGCTATTGATGGGCTGCTTCGGTGTGGGCACTTTGCCGGCGATGCTGGCCAGCGGCTTGTCCGGACAGGCTTTGATGCGCCAGCTGAGGAAAAAAGGGGTACGCGTGGTAATCGGGCTGTTATTAATTGTTTTCGGGCTATGGACCATGTTATCACCCCTGCGGCACATGGCTGGTGGCGAACACGCGCAGCACCAGCACTCACATCACACAATGTAACGCCTATTTCGTGCAGATGCCGGCTCTCTTACGAATGAATTATCCTAGAAACCGCAGTTGGGCGCGAAAAAGATGTGCATGATATTGATGTGCATGGGAGATTCGAAAAACTCGTGGTCACCTTGTTGGTGATGAGAGCTTTTTCGAATATTCCAGGTGCATTAAGAGCTTGTGCATACTTTCGTGATCCAACTGCGGTTTCTAGGATTATTTATGCAACAGAGGTTTCCGCACCGAGTCTATAGCGCTTGATTTTATTGGCGAGTCCGACCCGTGAGAGTCCTAACTCTATTGCGGCTTTACTTCGATTCCAGCGTAGCCTTTTAAGTGTATTCGCGATGATCTGCGCTTCCATTCGCTCTACTTTTTCTTTCAAGGAAATGCCTTCCAGATCCAATGGTATTCCCTTGGGCTTGATGTGCGGTTTAAGCGCACGGATGTGACCCGACAAGTGCTCTGTGGCAATCAGCGTTCTGCTATCCGTCACGGCGATCAAGCGCCTGATTTCATTTTCTAGCTCACGCACGTTGCCAGGCCAGTCGTATAGCCTGAATTGCTCCAACACGGCAGGAGAGATGCCCAGTATATGGCGGTTAGCTTTCCCAGAAAATTGCCTGGCAAAATAATCGGCGATAACTTCGACATCTTCTATTCTGTTACGCAACGAAGGAATATTAAGCTGGAACACATTGAGGCGGTAATACAAGTCTTTTCTAAATTGTCCCTTGCTGACCAATACATCTACCAATTCATTACTGGCGGCGATAATTCGTACGTCGTATTTAGTGATTTTATCGCTTCCTAATGGATTGACTTCACCGGTTTGCAAAAAACGTAACAAAGTTACCTGAAAAGAGGGAGATACCGAGCCAATTTCATCGAGAAATACCGTGCCGCCGTCCGCGGCGGGAAACGCGCCAAGGTGATCGCTGACGGCTCCCTTGAATGCTCCCCGCTTATGCCCAAAAAGTTGCGAATGCAATAATTCGTCTGCTATACCGCCACAATTTTGCACTATCAAGGGTTGGTTTTTACGCTCGCTATTGAAATGAATACCACGCGCCATCAATTCCTTACCCGTTCCGGTTTCGCCTTGAATCAAAATGGGTAAGTGAGTTTTGGCTGCCTTTTTTGCTACATTACATAACGCCGCCATACTGGGACTGCAATACACCAGCTTCTCAAAGCGTGCGCTGTCACCGGCATCAGTTTTCGTTAAGTCTTTGTGCTTACGCAATACATCTTCGGCGATTTTTAAGTCACAACTTAAATGCCGGTGCCTGTAAGCCAACTCTCTATTTTCCAGGGCGCGCCTTACCAATAGCTCTATCTGCCCGACGGAAAATTCGCAGGGTACAAATTGGTAAACAGCTGCTTCTTTGATCGCTGTTTTAAGCGCGTTCCGACCGGGTGATCCGGCCAGTAAACGCACGGTGTCCGGGTGGCTGACGCGCGCTTCCTGTAGAAGTTTGAGCGCGTCAAAACGCTCTTCTCCGTATTGGCAAATGATTAGATCGGCTTGCGCTGAATCGAGCAAAGGTATGACGTCAGATTCATTGTCTGCTGTGTGAATACTGTAATGCAGCCCCAGGCACCTGTTCAGCTCAACCGCTTTCTCTACGGTAAAGCCTGCAATCACGATGGCGGATACGCCATTTTTCATAGTATGGTCTGCACATCTGATAACTAAGTTTGCACTATATAAAGAAAGGTTCTTCCTTACAAGCGCAACAATCTAATAATGAAAACTTAGTATGCACTTTGTTTAATTGCTTGACACACACAACTGCCTCGGCGTAGGATTGTGCAAGATCAAAACAAACATAATGGTGAGGAGGGCGCGTGCGTGATAGACAGCTTTCCGGATCACGAATTTGCCGGCAGGAGTTAGCTGTATGACTTCCTTGGCAAGCCGTTTCCCCGCAGACACAATTGATGCTAGACAGATACGTGTGTGCGGCGTCGTGCAGGGCGTTGGCTTCAGGCCCACGGTGTGGCGCCTGGCTACTGAAGCAGGACTATCAGGCAGCGTGTTAAACGACGGTAACGGCGTATTGATACGTCTTTGGGGAAGTCATTCGGCCATCGACAATTTTGTTGATGATTTGCAAGCACACTCCCCTCCTCTGGCCAGAATTGACAGCATCGAATGTTCAGCACTAGTCGATGCATGCAGGCCTGACGGTTTTAACATCGCAACCAGCGATCACAGTGAGGCGCACACAAACGTCGTTGCCGATGCGGCCAGTTGCCCGGCCTGTATTGATGACACCCTCAATCCGCTTGGCCGCCGTTACCGTTATCCTTTTACCAATTGCACCCATTGCGGTCCACGCTTCTCCATCATTAAGGCAATTCCGTATGACCGCGCACAAACCAGCATGGCCAGGTTTGCGCTGTGTCGCGAGTGTGAGCACGAATACGAAAACCCTACCGATCGCCGTTTTCACGCACAGCCAAACGCTTGCCGCCAGTGCGGGCCAAAAGCATGGCTGGAGAGCAGTGACGACCGTGCTTTTTGTACCGCAAGCCTCACGCAACTCGATGATGTCGATGCGGCTTGTTCGCTGTTGCAGCAGGGAAAGATTGTAGCCATTAAAGGCATCGGTGGATTCCACCTTGCCTGCGATGCGACCAATGCAAAAGTCGTTGAATTATTACGCCAGCGCAAACGCCGTTATCACAAGCCTTTTGCATTGATGGCGCGTGATCTGCACACTGTTAACGAATATTGTTTTGTAAGCGAGCAGGAGGAAGCACTGCTGTACAGCGCCGAAGCGCCAGTCGTTGTTTTACAAGCCAGGGATAAATCTTTACCCAACGCCATTGCGCCCGGGCAAAATACCGTGGGTTTTATGCTCCCCTATACGCCTATGCATCATCTGCTATTAGAACGCATGGATCGGCCGATTGTATTAACGTCAGGGAATGTTAGCGACGAGCCGCAATGCATCAGCAATGAAGCTGCAAAAAAACATCTGAACCACATCGCTGAATATTTGCTGTTGCACGACCGGGATATTGTCAACCGGGTTGACGATTCGGTGGTGCGGGTGGCGGCAGGTTCAGCGCGACTATTGCGCCGTGCACGCGGCTATGCGCCGGCGAGTATGCCATTGCCCGCAGGCTTTGCGGCGTGCCCTGATCTGCTGGCAATGGGCGGCGAATTAAAAAACACGTTTTGCCTGCTTAAAGAAGGGCACGCCATTTTGTCACAACATATGGGCGACCTCGAAGAAGCAACGACCTACGCTGACTATCAAAAAAACCTCAATCTGTATGCAGACCTTTTCCAGCATCAACCGGAGCAGATTGTTGTTGACGCCCACCCGGAATATTTATCGAGCAAACTCGGGCAAGAATTAGCCGCAGCCAAAGCGTTGCCGCTACTAAAAGTTCAACATCACCATTCACATATCGCAGCCTGCCTGGCCGATAATCGATGGCCGCTTGCCGCAGAACCCGTGTTAGGTGTCGCCCTGGACGGGCTTGGTTTTGGTCAGACTGCGGATGATAGCGATGATGCTGTGTTCTGGGGCGGGGAGTTTTTGCTGGCCGACTATTGCCAGGCGACGCGCCTCGGGACGTTTAAACCGGTAGCAATGCCGGGTGGAACACAAGCTATTTACCAGCCGTGGCGCAATACTTACGCACATCTTATGGCTGAACTGGGCTGGAGCAATTTGGAAACCCATTATAGCCAACTGGAACTCGTACAGTTTTTGCAGACTAAACCGCTGGAAACGTTCGATGTCATGTTAAAAACAGGCACAAATTCTCCGCTCGCTTCTTCTTGCGGGCGCTTGTTCGATGCGGTGGCGGCGGCGATCGGTGTTTGTCGCGAAGCGGTCAGCTACGAAGGCCAGGCCGCTATCGAGCTGGAAGCGCTGGTAGACGAAGACACTTTGCATCACGAAGATGACACGTTGGCGTATCCATTTGCGATACCGCGGCTAAACGCGCAACTGCCTTATATTGAACCGCTGGGGATGTGGCAAGCGCTGTTGGGCGATCTTGTTTTGGAAACGCCGAAAGAAATTATTGCCGCCCGTTTTCACAAAGGTTTAGCCAAGGTTATCGTCGCCATGGTCAAAACACTAACAACTCGGGATGAACAACGCCACACAAACACAGTTGCGCTGACAGGCGGAGTTTTTCAAAACAAAGTCTTACTGGAACAGGTTATTTTCCGGCTTGAGCAAGAAAGCTTTCATGTGCTTACCCATCACCAGGTTCCGGCGAATGATGGTGGACTGGCGCTGGGCCAGGCTACCATCGCAGCAGCAAGAAATTTAGCACACAACACACGCAACAACAGAGGTTAACTATGTGCCTAGGTATTCCAGGTCAAATAACGGAAATTCTCGATTCGGAAAGCAAACAAGCCACCGTTAATGTGGCCGGTGTAAAACGTCCGGTCAATATTGCGTGTATCATTTCTGCCGAGCATCCGATCGAATCATGTGTTGGCGATTGGGTGCTTGTGCATGTTGGTTTTGCCATGAGCAGAATTGACGAGGAAGAGGCCCGGGAAACGTTGAAACTGCTGACTGAATTGGGTGAAGCCCAAGCCGAGCTCGAAGCCATGCAAACGTCGGCACTGCGTTGATATGAGCAAAACGGGTTCGATAATCGATGACCTGTATCCGTTCCTGCATGGTGGCGAGAAAGATGCGGAACATGAGCAGCAATCTTTGCTTGAATCGGTAAAACAAAAATCGGAACACAGCGTTTCCATCAAACAGGCTTTTTTCGAAAAAAACGCACACGCCATTGTTGATACAGCGCGAGCGATTGCTGGTGTCTACATCAAACAGGGCCGCATGTTATGCATGGGGAATGGCGGCTCCAGCTGTGATGCCGCGCATTTTGCCGTTGAGTTTCAACATCCAGTCACCACCGGCCGACCGGCGCTACCAGCAATGAATTTAACGATGGATACGGCAATGATGACCGCCGTTGCCAACGATGTTGGCTATGCTCACGTCTTCTTGCGGCAACTCGAAGCGCACGGTAAGAGTCATGATGGACTGATCGGTTTCTCAACCAGCGGTAATTCCTCCAACATGATGGCTGCCTATCAGAAAGCAAAAGACATGGGTATGACAACGCTTGGCCTTGCCGGCGGCGATGGTGGTAAGATGAAATCCAGTCAACTGCTCGATCACTGCCTGGTTGTGGAAACTGATTCCATTCACCGTATACAAGAAGTTCATGTTGCCACCTATCACATCCTCTGGGATCTAACACACACTTTACTCGCCGATTACCGGGGAAAACTTGGAGCACAACAACGATGAAATATGTTGACGAATTCCGCAACCCTGATAAAGCAAAAACCCTTGTTGCCAAAATTCACGATCAAGTTGAACAGTTGAATATTTCCGCGCGGCGCCCATTGCAGTTGATGGAATTTTGTGGCGGCCATACGCACACCATTTTTCGCTATGGTGTTGAGCAAATGTTGCCGCCAGAAATTGAACTGGTACATGGCCCGGGTTGCCCGGTTTGTGTATTACCCATGGGTCGAGTTGATGATTGTGTTGCACTGGCCGA
This sequence comes from uncultured Pseudomonadales bacterium, assembly GCA_964544755.1. GTDB lineage: Bacteria > Pseudomonadota > Gammaproteobacteria > Pseudomonadales > JAUIET01 > JBBKXJ01. Next base: position 17,770 of record CAZJDL010000022.1, read on the forward strand.
ACGTCCCAATGTGATTTTCACAACGTTTGGCGACGCGATGCGAGTACCCGGCTCCAAGAAGAGCCTGTTACAGGCCAAAGCGGACGGCGCCGACATCCGCATGGTGTACTCACCGCTCGATGCGCTGCAACTTGCCCACAATAACCCAGACCATGAAGTGATCTTTTTTGCGCTTGGGTTTGAAACCACAATGCCAAGCACCGCCCTCACGGTATTGCAGGCCGAAGCGGACGGCGTGCGTAATTTCTCACTGTTCTGTAACCACATTACGACAGTACCAACGATAAAGGCGATTCTTGACTCGCCCGACATGCGAATCGATGGCTTTCTGGCGCCCGGTCACGTCAGCATGGTGGTGGGAGAGCGGCCTTTTCATTTTGTCGCGCAGACCTACCAGAAGCCGATAGTAATCACCGGTTTTGAGCCGTTGGATATTCTGCATTCCATATGGATGCTGCTGTGCCAACTGATAGACAAGCGTGTGGAAGTTGAAAATCAGTACGCGCGCATTGTTCGCGCCGAGGGTAACGAACCCGGGCTCAATGCGATTGCAAAAGTATTCGAACTGCGTGAGTTCTTTGAATGGCGTGGGCTCGGATCCATTGATCACTCCGGTGTTCGCATGCGAGATAGCTACGCTTGCTACGATGCAGAGCACAAATTCTCAGTACCCAATTTAAAAATTGCAGATCCCAAAGCCTGTCAATGCGGCGAAGTATTGAAAGGTGCAATACGACCGTGGGAGTGCAAGGTTTTTGGCAGTGCATGCAACCCCGAAACGCCGATGGGCGCACTGATGGTTTCAACGGAAGGCGCCTGTGCTGCTTACTACAACTTCGGCAATCTGGACGAATTGTTGCAAAAGCGTGATCGCATCAAGGCCGTCACGGTTTAATGATGGGTGAGTTGGAACTAACTGAAGTCAATCGAAGCCGCAAAGGGTTGAGTAGAGGAAGATTTGTGGGGTCACGTTTTTTAGGTGTGCCGTTCTCCACTTCCTTGCTGGCAGCCTGCGACTACGAAAATCGGCTGTCCGGCCGGTTTGCCCCAGAAACTTTCACTCTGTTCAGTCCGGTCTGGACGCTTAACTAAATGTCATACAATTATGAGTAGCAATACCGCCGCCAAATCAAAAACCCGTACATTACGTGCCGATACCATCACGCTGGCTCACGGCAGTGGTGGTAAAGCAATGCGTGACCTTATCGGCGATCTTTTCGTCGATACCTTCGACAATCCAGAACTGTCGTTGTTAGAAGATCAAGCGCGGCTAGATCTTGCCGAACTGAACGCACGCGGCGATCGCCTGGCACTGACCACCGATTCCTATGTGATAGACCCCTTATTCTTTCCAGGCGGCGATATTGGCAAGCTGGCGGTCGCCGGCACAGTCAATGATTTAGCGGTAGGAGGCGCCATACCATTGTACCTGACCTGCGGCATGATCATTGAAGAAGGCATGGCGGTTGACGATCTACGCCGTATCACCAGCTCTATGAAAACGACCGCCGACGAAGCGGGGGTAAACATTGTCACCGGCGACACCAAAGTCGTTCCTCGCGGGGCAGCTGATAAGTTATTTATCAATACCGCCGGTGTCGGTGTTATCCCGCAACATATCAATATAAGCTCACAGCGTGCCCAGGCGGGCGATGTCGTCATTATTAACGGCTATGTGGGAGATCACGGCGCGGCAGTCGTCGACGCGCGTGGTGACATGTCGTTGAATAACACGATCAAAACGGACTGCCAGCCGCTTAATTCGTTGATTGCGACCATGCTCAACGCGTGCCCGGATATCCATTGCATGCGCGATGCAACACGTGGCGGTATAGCAACAGTACTAAACGAATTTGCCCAAAGCAGCAACGTTGGTGTTCGAGTGGAAGAACAGGCGATTCCGTTGCGTGACGAAGTGCGCGGTATGTGTGAGATTTTGGGGCTTGACCCGCTTTACCTTGCGAATGAAGGTAAATTGGTTGCTATAGTATCTGCCCGCGATGCAGACAAACTACTACATTCCATGCGTGAACATCCCGCGGGTAAGCACAGTTCGATCATCGGCGAAGTGACGGAAACTCCGCTAAAAACCGTTGTGCTCTCCACCTCGTTTGGCGGGCAGCGGGTTGTCGACATGTTGGTTGGTGAACAGCTGCCGAGAATTTGCTGAGTTAGGACGTACCAAATGCATGAGCTTGGAATCACAGAAAATATTGTTACTATCGTGAGCGAAAATGCTGGCGACAACAAAGTTAAGCGAATATGGCTGGAAATAGGCAAACTGACCGCCATTATGCCCGACGCGATACGATTTTGTTTCGACGTATGTAGCAAGGATACTCCAGTTGAAGGGGCCACGTTAGTCATTGAGGAAATCGCTGGAAGAGGCCGCTGCGAAGCGTGCGGCGCTGAAATAGAAATGGAGGAGGTCTTTGGCCTCTGCCCTTGCGGCAGTTGTCAAATTCAATGCATCGCTGGAGAAGAAATGAAAATTAAAGAGATGGAGGTTTACTAATGTGCACTACCTGTGGATGTTCCGATGGCGCTAAAGCCACTGTGACCAATCTGGAAACCAATAAGACCTCATCGATTGAGCCGCACGATCACGATCATGATCATTTACACCCCCATTCACACGATCACGATCATGACCATGACCATGACCATGCGCACGAGCATGGTGACCACCATCATACCCATACCGCGATGCATGGAACCACAATCACGCTGGAAGCGGAAATTCTTGCCAAGAATGATTTGCTCGCGGAACGGAATCGCGGCTGGTTCGCGGGAAGAAATATATTGGCGCTAAACCTCGTCAGCTCGCCCGGCTCGGGGAAAACAACTTTTCTGGAGCGAACCCTTCGCGATTTAAGCAACGAAATGTCGATTAATGTTGTCGAAGGCGACCAGGAGACAAGCAACGATGCCCGGCGCATCAAGGCAACAGGCTGCAAGGTCGTGCAAATCAATACCGGCACCGGCTGCCACCTGGAAGCCGATATGCTGGCGCGCGGGCTTAAAGAATTGCAACCGGCAATGGACTCTGTCGTCATGATAGAAAATGTCGGCAACCTGGTTTGCCCGGCTTTATTCGATTTAGGTGAGCGGAGCAAAGTCGCTATTCTGTCTGTCACGGAAGGAGAAGACAAACCCATCAAGTACCCGCATATGTTTCGCGCGGCCGATATCATGATACTCAATAAAATCGATTTGCTACCGTATCTTTCGTTTGATGTTGATGCCTGTCTCGATTACGCTCGCACAGTGAACCCAAAAATCAAGGTGTTCCAGGTTTCCGCCACATCGGGTGAAGGCATGGACTCCTGGTATCAGTGGTTACAGGAACAAATGCACAACGACAATAACGACCGAGTAGACCGCGTAACAGCAGAATGACCAGCGTTCTTCTATTCGGGTTCTTAATCGGCATGCGGCATGCGCTCGAAGCGGATCACGTCGCCGCTGTTGCGTCCCTGGTCAGCAAAAATCATTCAATAAGCAGCTCACTAAAACACGGCGCGGTTTGGGGCCTGGGCCATAGCATCACATTGGTCTTGTTTGGCTCTATTGTAATCCTGATGGACAGCGTAGTGCCGGAACAATTTGCACTGGGTTTAGAGTTCGCGGTTGGATTTATGCTCATCGTGTTGGGGGTAGACGTGTTGCGGCGTCTTGTTAAGGATAAAATTCATTTTCACGCTCACAAGCATGTTAGTGAACAAAAACATTTTCATGCCCATTCACATAGTGGGGAAATCCGTCATAACCCTGAAAGCCATGAACATGAGCACCGCAAGGGGTTCCCCGTGCGGGCACTGTTCATAGGCCTTATGCACGGCATGGCCGGATCCGCCGCGCTGATGTTGTTAACGCTGCAAACCGTGAGCTCCCCACTGCTCGGCCTGTTCTATATGGCGCTGTTCGGTCTGGGTTCAATCACCGGCATGGCGGCATTGTCTGTCATTATTTCATTCCCGCTACGCCATTCGGCAACTAGTATCTCCTGGTTATATAACGTATTTCACGTTGCTATCGGCATCACGACTATCGTATTGGGAATCGCATTAGCCTACGAAAGCCGCACCATATTCGTCTAGCGGCATTCGTGCTGTAAATGCCGGATGACCAACACGCACTGCACAACAACATTTTTTGGTAAATGCGCACCTACAGGGGCGCTTTACTGCCAATAACTTGATTCATATCAAGGTTTCCCGCACGCGCTTTGATTACTGTCGCTAATAGATATGTTTTGGTAAAAAATGTCACGGTTAGTTGCGAGACCTGCACTATTGGATAGCGTGCTGATTAGAAAATATGCTGCAGAGGGGCCGTGTTATACCTCGTACCCAACGGCACCGCAGTTCCAGCAACCGTTTAATACGGAAAGCTACCGGCGTGCTTTAAAACAGCAGCTTTCTTCTATTGCGCCGCTGTCACTGTATGTCAACATCCCTTTTTGCGCCTATGATTTCAACTACTGTTCGAGTGCTCGCGTCATTACAAAAGATGAGCACAAGGCGCAAACCTACCTGGATCACCTGATTCGGGAGATCGAGCTGCAGGCAGCTTTGTTCGGCACAAAAAGACCGGTGACTCAGTTGCATTGGGGCGGCGGTATGGCATCTTGTTTAGCCCCGGCGGAAATGACAGCGCTGATGCACAACACTGCCCGTCACTTTAATTTGCTGGACAGCTCAAACCGAGAGTACGCGATAGAAATCAATCCTTTGACAGCCAAAAAAGAAACGTTGGCTTTATTAAAAGGGCTTGGCTTTAATCGCATCAACATAGGCATGCAGGATTTCGACCGCCAGGCGCAACCCTCCTATCACGCCGTACAGGAACTATGTGACACTGTGCGGGCGTATGCTTTCGACATACTCAATTTGGATTGGATTTATGGTCACCCGGAGCAAAGCGTCGAGGCATTTCAGAAAACCTTACGCCAGCTGGTTGAGCTGGCGCCTGATCGTATTACCTTGCATAACCATGCGCGGCGTTCCACCCGTTGCCTCTTTCATCAAGCCGTTGACCGCGATAAATTTTGCAGCGCCAGGCGTCCGCTGTCGTTACTCATCATGGCCGCTCAGACATTTATCGCCAACGGTTACGTTCTCGTCGGCATGCAGCATTTTGTCCGGCCCCACGATGCACTGTGCGAAGTGCAAAAATCGGGCGAATTGCGCCGAAATTTTCAGGGTTATAGTCGCTGTTTCTCTGACGATCTACTGGGAATTGGCGTATCGGCATTGAGCAGTGTCGGCAATTTTTATACGCAAAATGAACAACAGATCGACGCCTACTATCGGCGTCTGAATGCGTGCGAGTTACCCCTAGTGCGTGGTTTTCTTCTTACCGACGATGATAAGTTGCGACGCTACATGATTATGCAGATTATCTGCAACTTACGGCTCGATTTCGCGGAACTACTACGCCGGTTTAATGTAGTGTTTATGCAGCATTTTAGCAGTGCTTTGCCCAAGCTCGTGCAAATGAGCCAAGACGGCTTACTGAAAATAACTAATGATCAGTTGTGTGTGACTCAAACTGGCCGGTCCATGGTGCGAAATATATGTATGTTGTTCGATGCATACCTGGCGCCGGAGCAGGAACTTGCGCAATCGCAAATGCACTGACCCAATGGATGGGCTATAATGGGGCGCTTGCGTTAATAAACCAATGTTTCTTTCCAGAGAAAAAAAGTGGTCGATCGCCTCGATACTACCGCAGCGTGTGCAGTCAAGTTTTGCTCGCATAGCCACGATATCTCGTGCAGTCAATGTAGCCTGTCTGCGCTCTGTTTACCCATCGCGCTGGAAGCGACAGAAATTGACAGCCTTGACGACATCGTGCAACGCAGCAAGCCCATGCAAAAAGGCACCCACCTGTTTCGGGAAAACGATCCCTTTAGCAGCGTGTATGCAGTCCGATCCGGCGCGATTAAGGTGTATCGCGTCACCAATGACGGCAGGGAACAAGTGACGAGTTTTTCCTTCCCTGGTGAAATTCTGGGTATGGACGCGATCAGCAAAAACAAACACGCGAGTTGCGCAATTGCGCTGGAGACATCGGCAGTCTGCGCAATTCCTTTTGAAATGCTTGACCAGCTCAGCACAAAACTGCCGGCTCTGCGGTGGCGTTTTTTTCAGATAATGAGTGAGAAGATTACCACGGATCAACAATTGATTACTTTGCTGGGAAAGAATACCGCCGAGCAACGGGTAACGGCATTGCTGCTGAGTATTTCGGCGCGCAACGCTCGGCAGAAATTGTCCGCGACGAATTTCAGTTTGCCAATGTCGCGGATCGACATTGGCAACTATTTCGGTCTGACGGTTGAAACCGTGAGTCGTGTGTTTGGCAGGCTGCAAAAACTGGGGCTGATCGCGGTCAACCATAAAGAAATAGAGATTTTAAAAATAAAGGAATTTCAAGATGTTGCCATCGGAACTTATAGTATATAATTAAGAAATATCGTAGGCGTGGCTTGCGACGCCAGCGAATAATGAGTAGTTGGTTGTGTTAAATGACAGGTGATTCAAATGTTCAGTAATGTTTTAGGCCTAATCGCGACCCCGGGCAAGCAATGGAAGTCCATTGCCGACCATTGTCCGGAATCCGTGTTCAAGGCGATGATTTATTCCATTGTGTTGGCGATAATTCCCGCCGTCGCATGGTATTGGGGCACCACCCAGATTGGCTGGGAGGTGGGCGATGGCGACACGATCAGGCTCACTGCCAACAGCGCGCTCGGTATCATTCCGATATTTTATTTTACCATGGTGGGGGCCGTCATATTTATCGGTTATATGGTCCACTGGATGGCGCACACCTATGGCGCAGACTCCAGCATCGGCAAAGGTATTGCCATCACCGGTTTTGCCGCAACCCCGCTGTTTTTGGCTGGCGCGGTAGGGTTTTTTCCCATTTTTTGGCTGGCGCTAGTGCTGGGCGTGGCTTCAGTTTGCTATGCGGTATACCTTCTATACTTGGGTATTCCGATAGTGATGAACATCCCCGAAGAAAGGGGCTTTCTGTTTGCCAGCGGCGTGGTCGGGGTGTGCATGGTTATTTTAATGGTGATGATGGGCGGCTCGATTATCCTGTGGGATATGGGCTTCGCGCCAGAGTTTACTGATTGACTACTTTAGCGCACGGAGGTTAGCCCCTGTGCTTACCTGCCTCCCAACCGCTGGCCGACAACCATTGCTCGGCCGACTCCCGCGCACTCTCTTCCAGTGCGGTCGCCATGCTGTCATTCCAGCGATTAAGGTAACCAAACAAGGCGATTACCCCTAGAATTTCTACAATTTCACCTTCGTCCCAATGCGCTTGCAATCGGTTCTGCAGCTCCTGCTCGATCGTGTTGGGCACGGTAGAGGCCGCCAACGCGAAATCAAGCGCGGCGCGCTCACCCTCGGAAAACGCCGCATGCGTGCGGTATTCCCAAATATTCTGCATTTGCTCGGTCTCCGCACCGTAGCGCTCTGCAGCGCGAATGGTGTGCGCCTGGCAATAACGGCAGCCCGCTGCATGGCTCGAAACATAGCCAATCAAGCGCTTAAGCGCGCTGTTGACGCGGCCGTTATTCTCCATCACCGCCATATTCAATTCGATAAAGGCCTTCGCAATGGCCGGTCGGCGCTGCATGGTCAGTACGCTATTTGGGCAAAACCCTAATGTTTCATTGAAGAACTTAGCCAGTTCGGCCACTTCCGGGTTGGCGTCTGGCGCGAGGGGGGCCACCAGAGGCATAGCAACATTTCCATGATAGCGGATTAGTGATGGTGTACTGTATCACTGTTCCGGCAACCCTCATACGCTTTAGCGGTTGCCGCGTGCTGCCGCATGTACACCCAGTCGAAACTGCCCGGCAAGCAGTGCGAGTAAAACACAGGGGGCGAGCATCATCTCACGGCAAGCACCAACGTATTACCCATGCCGCCGCGGATATAAAACCGGCGTTCAGGTTGGAGGCAGTCATTTTGCGGGCCTAGACAGGCAACAAGAAATGCCGTCCTGAAAGGACATCCCGAACTTGCAAACAATGATGGCCCTATGCGATCATCGTTGTCACTTGGTAATCGGAAATTTGCTTAGTTCTGTTGTGAATTCTACGCCTAGTGAAAACACTGATTAGTGTGGTCACTGCGCTCGCGTCTTCGGCACTATTTCGTCGATATTTCCTTCGCAAAATTGATTCGCATCAAATCGAGCAACCCGCTTCGCCGCACACTGGGTTTTTGCCATCAAACTCGCTAAGGTCGAACCTATGCTAAAAGTCAGTCAACTGATGAGCCGTGGCATATCTGCCTGCACGCCGGATAGCGCCCTGAATGAGATAGCACTCATGATGTGGGAAAAAGATTGCGGTGCTATTCCGGTTGTCGACAACGACAACAAGCCGGTCGGTATTATTACCGACCGCGATATTGCGATGGGTTCCGCGCTGCAACATGAAGCCAGCTGGAATCTTACAGCGCAAGACATCACCAACGGCAAGGGAGTCTTTGCTTGCAGCGCCGAAGACGATGTACACGACGCATTGCAACTCATGCGAGACAAGAAAATACGCCGCTTGCCCGTGGTTGACAACGATGGCCATTTGACCGGCATGCTGTCGTTGAGCGATGTCATCGCTCGCGCCACGAAGACTAGAAAGTCAAAGCTCTCGTATGAAGATACGATCGTCACGCTAAAAAGCGTCTCGGCGCAACGGCAATAGGGCCTGTATTGGATCGCAATGGGCGCACAAAATCCTGAGCCTATGGCGAGGAGCGCGGGTGCAGAGACAACCTCGTTTACCGCGACCACACTCGCGTGCGTCGCCAGTTCGCCTCGCATGGCGCCAACCCAGATAAGATCTCAAACGTGTGAAGACAGTACTGTCTCGTTCCTGTTTTCTGATGATACTGACGGCACGTCAAGACAAATCCACCGACGTATGCTCGCAGCGCGCTAGCGTAGCCTTGCCCAAACGGTAGAAAACTTTTCCAGCGCGCATGCTGACCACCAATGAACGCCCAGACTAAGCGCCACGCCAGATTGGCGGCGAGCACGTAACCGACATAGACGTGCAGCGTTTTTAGCAGCACTTTACCCTCGGCGCTCACGCCGAATGCCTTCTCGTTGAGAATCGCCAATCCAAGCGCGGCAAGCGCCAGCACGCACAAGACATTGATCCAGTGAAACCAGCGCGTCGTGCGATCCCAGACGGGAGTGGCAACGCGGTTCATCGATGCAGTGGTTTTATCGAGCATGACTTTACCCTCGAATATCATTTTTTGATTCACGCACGCCGCCCGGCGTAGGCAGAAAACACGGCCTAATCCGTCATTGGCTTAGCCGCCGTGAATCGCCTGCGTAGACCGGTTAGTGTATGCTCACATTCCCTATCTCCATGGTTGAAGGCATCATTACACAGCATATGTCACGAAAATGTCGCCTCGGCGTCAGTGATGCGTCAGCAGCTTACAAAGTTTATTTTTTTATGTTACTCAAGCAAGCGGCTTAGGCATTGATAGCAATCAATGTTGAAAACGCAAAAACTGTTATTGTAATTTGCCACGCAAGCACAGTTCATGCTTTCATGTTTGACACGGCTTGTCGCACAAATGGGGGCCGCAAAATATAGGAGGGGTCATGCAATTCCGGCAAGTTCGTGAAATACTCGAATGGATTCAAACCATTCATGAGCGCCTGGCGCAGTGCTATAGTCAGTTAGCCGATCAATCCACAAATGAACGTGTCACGTTAATGCTCGAATATCTGGCCGACCATGAAACCGCGTTGCAGAATGCACTCGAGGCATATGAAACCGACGCTGCCGATGGCTTACTCAACACCTGGTTTGACCGCGCACCGGAGCTGGAATTTCCTGCTTCACTCACCGAGTTGAAGATTAATCTGCAGGACGCCAGCGTTATGGATATCGTCAAGATCGCCAGTAGCTCGCATGATTTTCTGATGGGAATCTACCGGGAATTGAGTGATCTGACCGACGCCGAAACCGTGCGTGAAATATTTTCTAACCTGCTCGAATTGGAGCAACACGAAGCAATGAACACTGTCAGGGATGCGCAGCGTCTGCAGGACTACTAGCATGCCGCTAGTGTGCTGTAACGAATAAAGTGCACTAGAGCTACTTGCCATTTCTCGATATTGCCGCCGAATTGAACAACGCCAACGTGAAGGCTAGTCCAGATTGCGCAAAATAAATTGATCTTAATCAAAGGGAAGCTGATTAAAGGCGCTAGGCTAGGCCAAGCCAGAAGTTTTCCTCCGCAATACACGAAGGGTTTTCAAGCATGGGCAAGACGACGCAGTTAATCCGCTGGTTTAATGATATCTGTAACGACGATGTGCCGCTTGTTGGCGGCAAGAACGCCTCGCTCGGCGAAATGTACCAACGCTTGGGCGAGCAAAATGTCATGGTGCCGAACGGCTTTGCGGTCACAGCGCACGCCTATCGCCATGTGTTAAAAAGTGCGGGCATTGAGCACGAACTGCGCCACGCGCTGGACGGCCTGGACGACACCGACACCGTGGATCTCGCGCTTAAGGCCGGCCGTTGCCGCACGCTGATTTACGAGGCCGGCATTCCGCAAGACCTGCACGAGCAAATCAGCGAAGCCTACCACGCGCTTGAGCAAGAATACGGCGCCGACCTCACCGTTGCCGTGCGCAGTTCAGCGACGGCGGAAGATTTACCGCAAGCCAGTTTTGCCGGCCAACACGATTCGTACCTGCATATTACCGGCGTGGAGGAAACCATCGACGCCTGCCGCCATTGCTGTGCCAGCCTGTTCACCGACCGGGCGATCGAGTACCGCATTCAGCAAGGCATCGATCACTTCGATGTCGCCTTGTCGATCGTCGTGATGAAGATGGTACGCTCCGACATCGGCGCCAGCGGTGTTATATTCAGCGTAGATACTGAATCCGGCTTCGATCAGGTGGTATTCATCACCGCTGCCTACGGCCTCGGCGAAAACATCGTCAAGGGTGCCGTCGACCCGGATGAATTCTACGTGCATAAACCCACCTTCAACGCGGGTTTTCGCCGCGTATTGCGCCGCAAGAAAGGCAGCAAGAAAATCAAAATGGTGTACGGTGCAGACCGCGAAGAACCCGGCAGCACCACGCATAACATCGACACCACGGCGGTGGAACGCAACGCTTACAGCATAAGCGATGCCGAAGTGCTGATATTGGCCGACTACGCCATCAAAATCGAGAATCATTACCGCAAACGCGCCGCTCATACACAGGCGATGGATATTGAATGGGCGCGCGACGGGGTGGACAACGAACTGTACATCGTGCAGGCACGACCGGAAACGGTAGTATCGAACCGCGCGCCAGATGTGCTAACCCAGTACCGGCTGGACACCAGGGCCACACCACTGATTTCCGGTTCTGCGGTCGGGGCGAAAATCGCAACAGGCACGGCCCGGGTGATTAAGAGTCTCGCGCAACTGTCGGAATTTCAAGCCGGCGAAGTACTGGTCGCCGATATGACAACGCCGGACTGGGGCGTCGTCATGAACGTTGCGTCGGCTTTGGTGACCAACCGCGGCGGCCGCACCTGCCATGCGGCGATTGTGGCGCGCGAACTGGGAATACCCGCCATTGTCGGTTGCGGTGACGCCACCGAAAAAATCAAAAGCGGCGACGTGTTGACCATCTCCTGTGCCGATGGCGATATCGGTAATGTTTACCCGGGTGTACTGCCGTTCTCCGTTGAGGAAACCGATCTGAGTTCGCTTCCGCGTCCAAAAACACAAATGATGCTGAATATCGCCAACCCCGATCAGGCCTTTAAAACTGCCATGATTCCTAACGACGGCGTGGGTTTGGCACGGTTGGAATTTATTATTACTGAATACGTCAAGGCGCACCCGATGGCGCTGGTGCACCCGGAGAGAATTAGTGATCCCGCCGTCAAACAAGCGATTCTCGACCTGACATCGAACCACGCAAGCCCGGCTCAATTCTTTATCGATAAACTGGCCGAGGGCGTCGGCACACTGGCCGCCGCGTTCTACCCCAAGCCGGTGATTGTGCGCATGTCTGACTTCAAATCCAATGAGTACGCCACGTTGCTGGGTGGCCTGGATTTCGAAATCAAAGAGGAAAACCCGATGCTTGGCTTTCGAGGCGCATCGCGCTATGCACATCCAGCCTACGCCGAAGGCTTCGCGCTCGAGTGTGCCGCCATGAAACGCGTGCGCGAAGACATGGGTCTGACTAACCTGAAATTAATGATACCCTTCTGCCGCCGCGTCGACGAAGGCGTCAAAGTGCTACAGACCATGGCCGGCCACGGCCTGCAGCGCGGCGCTAACGGGCTGGAAGTTTACGTCATGTGTGAAATCCCCAACAACGTGATTCTTGTCGACGAATTCGCCAAGCATTTCGACGGCTTCTCCATCGGCTCAAACGACCTGACGCAGTTGACGCTGGGTGTGGACCGCGATTCCGACATACTGGCGGCCCTATTCGACGAGCGCGACCCAGGTGTGCTGAAGATGTGCGGCATGGCCATTGAGGGCGCCAAACGCAACAAGCGTCATTGTGGCATTTGTGGTCAGGCGCCGTCAGACTACCCGGAAATTGCCGAATGGCTGGTGCAGCAAGGCATCGACTCACTATCGCTTAACCCCGATACCATACTGCAGGTTACGCGCACCATTGCCGATCTGGAGAAGCGAGCTCAGCAAGGCAAAGAAAAAGCTGTAACGGCATAGTGTAGAATGGGCTATTTTCTCGACAAAAAATTTCAACACGGAATACGTTCATACATTGGTGAATTGCGCGAACCCCAGATGTAACCAACAATAACTGATACGGCCCCGCTACACCTTCTACCTACTCTGTAAGCGCCAATTTCACCACGTACTATCAGGATTGAATTCCTTGTGCCGATAATGGCCGCTGCACTCACAGGAGGACATTATCATGCGCCAGTCATCCCAACAAAAACATCGAACCTGGGCCAGTCACTTTGAGGCCCAACGGCAATCAGGTCTGAGCCAGCAAGCTTACTGCAAACGGCATGCACTCAAGCCACACCAATATTGGTACTGGCAGCGAAAGCTAATCGGAGAACCCACTGCGCCAGAGCGCGGTGATGGGCAACGACTCACGCCATCCGCCTTTATCCCTGTCAGCGTGGCGTCCGCGAGAGTGACGGAGGGTTTATCACTGCACTTTCCCAATGGCGTTCACCTGGCAGGCATTACTGAGCACAATACCCACATAGTTGAGCAACTGGTTGGATGTCTGCGATGAGCTATCTGATGCGTCCCGCCAATACATTGCCAGTGGTTTATCTCTACCGCGATTCAGTGGACTTTAGAAAAGCCAGCCTGGGGTTATCAGCGATCGTCGAGGGTGAGCTAGGCAGGAATCCATTTGATGGTGAACTGTACGTGTTCATCCAATAGCGGGCACGCGCACATAGATTAACGCGCCGCTGGCAAGCTTAGCGCTTGCGCAAAGCACTCACTTGATCTGAATCAAAGAAGCGAAAAAGAACAAATATGTGCGCTGCAATGCAGGGATGATTAGGTGGCTATGACGATAGCAACAATCCTTTACCGGGCATGGATATCCTTGTTGCTGATACTGGTTACGAGCGATCCGCTGCCATATAACAGACAGTTGTTGAACTTCGTGCGTGGCCATCAAGCTACGCACGTGCGCCGGTGGCGCCAACCGTTCAATGGTGAACGCGAAAGGAGAAAACATTGTTCTAATATTAGCTTAATATTTAGATAGTTACATCGCACGTTTCACGCTGATTCACATTGTAGTTCCGGTATCGTAACACCCGCCAGCAACTCAAGCGCATACCTGTCGACGATTTCGATCATGCGACCGCTCGGCGTGACCACATTGTCTCTTTCCAACAGAGCAAACGCACGGCTGACACTTTCCAGTGACAAGCCCAAATAACGACTCACGTCGGTGCGACTCATCGGTAGCGAAAAACATGAGGACGACAAGTGACGCCGTTCGTAACGCTGCGACAAATCCAGCAAAAATGCCGCTAGCCGTTCATGCGCTCTGTTTTTCGAAAGCATCAAGGAATGATTATCCTTGCGATTAAGGAGCTCGCTCAGCAACAACAACAACCGCTGTTCAACAGCGACGAATTCGTGCTGGCGCGACAACAGGCGTTGCGGCGGCAGTGCACACAGAGAGGTCGTTTCCATGGTTACGGCAGTATTCACATGCACTTTCCCGGGCAAGCCATCCAGACCAAAAATTTCACCAGGAAAATGAAAGCCTGTGATTTTCTCCTCACCATTCGCTAATGTCTGGAAGGTTTTTACCGACCCTGAACGCACCAAGAATACGGCGTTGAATGGGTCGCCTTGTCGGGTAACATACCTTTCCTTTGACATAGGGCGCCAATGGTCGACCAGCGTCTCCAGCTCGTTTAAATCATGAGTATCCGCGCCGGCAGCCAGACAAAGTCGTTTCATGCAGCATTCATCACAGTGCGCCGCAGTGGACGAGTGACGCGTTACTTTATCGAACGAAACAGCGCTCAAAGGAGGGCAGGCGACTGCTTTAACCCCGATTTCCGAAAGACTAGACATTTGCAACTCCCATACATCGATATGACTTAGAGGAAGTATATGGCCGCATCGAGTTAGCGGAAATTTGCAATTACGCTTATGTTGGTACTGGAAAGTACGTATTTACGCAGGCCTGTTGTACGGCAATGCCGCAATTTCCCCGCGTACGCGAGATTGCGAAACAATTTTGTGGAGGCCCTGTTTTTAATGGGATGCAAGCGAATAAAAGAGAGCCGTTTTACGCGCCAAGCAGGCACAATGTATTTTATTAAAAAGTTATTACAACTACGTAATACGTATCACTTAATTATTATCATGCTGAAAATGGGTTAGCTGTAACATTTCAGCTGGCAGTCACACTCGGCAAAGCGCGAACAGGGCTTCGAAACCCCTCCGGCTTTATGATCAATACGTCAGTGAGGAGATCGTCCAGTACCTGTTCGGCCGTGTTGCCAATAAATATGTCGCCCAATCTGCTGCGTGACACCGCGCCCATGATCACCAGGTCGGCTTGCAAGTCTTTAACGATAATTGGCAGAACGGTTTGTACCGGCAGGTCTTCAACCAGCAGCCGATCACCGGCAATATCGGCGCTGCTGAGTAATTCAAGACATTTTTGCTCGTGTATATCGTGCGCCTCATGCAACGGGGTACCAGAAAACAGCACTTGATTAATGGAATGAAAGACGTGTAATTCCGCCCCAAAGAGATCGGCGACGTGTTTCGCGGCATACAAAATTTGACGATCCAGCGTGGCGTGCTCGTCTTTACCGTGCAGCGGATCGATGGCGGCAATAATGGCGGGGTTTGTGCGCCATTGCTTGCGTTTGCTCAGCAGCAAAGGCGCCGGGCAGGCCTTAATCAGCTGCCAATCGCGATTCGACAAGAACAGGTCTTCCAACCTGGAATGATAGCTTGCGCTTTCGAATACTATGTCTGGCTGGGTATGCGCAACGCGGCGCACGATACTCTCGAACACCGGATGGCCCTCAAGAATCTGCGTTCTAACAGTCAAACCCTGATCGATTAAAGGCTGCGCCCGCGTGTGCAGCAAGTCGTTCAACCTCTCGTCGCGGGCAGCCTTTTTGGGCGCCACACGCTCCAGGTCGTAGAAGTAATAACCGGGGTCCATCACAGGTGCGTCGTCGCAAGCCACCAACTCGAAGTCCATCGGTTCTTTGGCACTCCAGCGTAGCGCCGCGTCGAGTGCATTTTGCCGAGTAGAATCGGAATCCAGCACCACCAGGCAGCGTTTTCGTTTGAACATGTTCGCACCTCTTCGAATTTATACGTCCATACTTTCATACGTCGGATCCTGCCGGGATGATTTAA
Source organism: uncultured Pseudomonadales bacterium (assembly GCA_964544755.1). Classification (GTDB taxonomy): domain Bacteria; phylum Pseudomonadota; class Gammaproteobacteria; order Pseudomonadales; family JAUIET01; genus JBBKXJ01. The sequence goes on from CAZJDL010000022.1 coordinate 33,696, forward strand.
ATCAAAAACAACGTAATTATGGCGCGACTTCATCTTGCCTCCCATCTTCGGTGGCATGGCCGACGCTTGTTCCGACTCGGCTATCTCAGTGATCATCAGGCCGGCAATCGAAACGGAATTTTGCAGCGTCACCCGCACTGCCTTGGCGGAGCCGACAATTCCCATTTCCATCATGTCGCCGAATTCTTCAGCTTGCGCGTTGCAACCGAAGGCGCCCTCGCCTTTTTGACTTCATTGAGTACGACCGCAGCATGCTCGCAGGGAATGTAGGCCGCCTTCCATTTTGTACACCGTAAAGCGTTGTTTGTTATTTCTTCTTACGGACGCGTACGGCCAGCACGTCGCAGCTGGCACCATGCAGCACCGCGTTCGCAGTGGAACCGAGCAACAACTGCACACCGTGGCGGCCGTGACTGCCGACAACAATCAAGTCAACATTATTTGCCTTGGCAATATCATGTATTTTCGCTGCTGGGCGCCCGGTTTCAATGTACCGTAGCCCCGTCGGTATGTTGTGTCGTTCGCCGATGTCTTCAAACATCGTCTGCGCAGACGCATGCATCTGCTGCTGTGCCTGTAGTGGCGCGCTGCCCACATAAACCGACGGATAGGCGATTGGTTCCTGGACGTAAATCAGGCTCACCGTGGTGGAATCTGCGGCCACCGAGAACGCACGCTCGACAATGCTTTCGTAGCCGCTGGATAAATCTAACGCTATCAGTATGTGTTTGTAATCACTCATGCTCGGCATCCTTTATGTTGGGAACACTGTTCGGTTCGGCCCGGTATCGATGGTATGAGATACTGCAAAAACCAGGAACAAATGGATAACGACTGACAAGATTTGCAAACGCTGTTCCGCATTGGTCAAGCTGCTGGCTTCGTGGTTTAAGCGCATAACTTCGGGTAGCTGAACCCACCTTACTACTGAGCCTTATAGGCTGAAACTCGTAGCTGCCATTTGATTCAAATCAATTTACGGCGTGTCACAATGGTTTGCTTACGATCTTGCTGAGCACGGCAGCCGTTTTTCACAATAACTTCAATAAATAAATCAGGACGACGGTCAGCAACGCAATGCCGAGCGCCGAGCGCGTGCAAGTCGGCGTAAAGCCAAAATCTGCCGCTGATATTGCCCAAAAATACACCGAGCGTGAAGATAAGACAGACCATTGATCGCGGCCCTGATACGATTCTTAGGGAATATCAACGCAATTTGATGCTAATCAATAATCCTATGACGATGTTGTAGTCAAATGGAGTACTAATAGTTGAAGGAGCCAGATTGCGCGCTTTGACTCTATATTCGCTCGGGGATGTCTGTCCCCGGCTTTGTACATAAAAACGCTGCTGGTTTCGCGTTACGGGCTTTGTCGTGCTGTGCGCCGTCCATGGCCAAGCCGGAACAAATCTCATTCATATTTCAGACGGCCAACTAGCAGGTGTAAGCATGAATATTGTAATGCTAACCAATACTTACAGACCCCACGTCGGCAGTGTTGCACGTTCGGTGGACGCGTTTGCACGACAGTACCGCAAGCTTGGTCACGAGGTACTGGTGGTAGCCCCAGAGCTCAACGATACGCCGCCTAACGAAAGCAACGTGGTGCGCATTCCGGCATTGCAAAACTTTAACGGCAGTGATTTCTCGGTGGTGTTACCACTATCCGGGTTACTGACCGACACGCTGGACGCGTTTCGGCCGGATATTGTGCACGCCCATCACCCCTTCCTGCTCGGCATGACGGCGCTGCGTATCGCGCGCTTTCGCGAACTGCCGCTGGCATTTACTCACCACTCCTTATACGAACTGTATACTCACTATGTACCCGGCGATTCACCCACGTTAAAACAGTTTGCTATCCAATTAGCCACCCGCTACGCGAACCTTGCCGACACGGTATTCGCACCCAGCGAAAGTATTGCCACGCTATTGCGTGCGCGTGGCGTCCGCTCGCCGATCAGCATTGTGCCCACCGGGGTTGAATTAGAGCTTTTCAATCTGGGCAATGGCCGGCGTTTTCGGCGGCAGATGGGCATCCCCGAGAACGCCTTCGTCGTGGGCCATCTGGGACGGCTGGCGCCCGAAAAAAACCTGGCATTCCTGGCCAAGTCCGTCGCCCGGTTTATTGGCAAGGGCGAGCCAAAAGACGACAGGCCGATACATTTTCTGGTCGCTGGCACGGGTCCGTCAAGGAGGGAGATTCGCGCTATCTTTGCCAAGGCAGAACTGACCGAGCGCCTGCACTTCGCCGGTATTCTAAAATGCCAACATCTGGCCGATGCCTACCAGGCCATGGATGTGTTTGCGTTTGCTTCCAAAAGCGATACTCAGGGCATAGTGCTCACCGAAGCCATGGCGGCAGGCAAGCCGGTAGTTGCCCTGGACGCACCAGGCACACGCGAAGTGGTGGACGATAAGGTCAATGGCCGCCTGCTGTACAAAGAGTGCACGACGGCTTTCACCGCGGCCTTGCAGTGGGTTGCTGAGCAACCGCCGACTAACAGAGTCGCATTGGCGCACTACGCCAGCAATACCGCGAAGGAGTTTTCCATGCCACGCACAGCGACCCTCGCGCTAGAATGTTACGCTAGCTTGCGTGGCCGGGCGGCTGCCGCTCACCACGAAGAAGACGTCACCTGGACGCAACTGCTGCATTTGATCAAGGCCGAGTGGGATGCCCTGGAGGGGGTAGCCGGTGCCACCAGCGCCTCATTAACAGCCTAGGAGACTGTCCGAGAATAGAGCGCCTCCTAGTAATCATTAAAGATCGGCCACATCGAAGCCTCGCTGCGCCGCATAAGCGCAATCCACTTTCCGTCAGGCGAAATCTGAGATCCAAAAGCTCCGTATCCGTTAAGCATCCGCAAACCGCTTACTGCGCCGGTAAGGATACACATCTGCAACACAGCCCGCCTGAATATTAGTTTGCAAGCTCTGCCAGTACTGATAGTCGTACAGGTCACTGTGTAGTTCTTCGAAAATCTCGCGCGCCTGCGCATTGCCGGAAAAAAACAGTCGGAATTCTTCCGGGAATACATCGTTAGGCGCTACGCTGTACCAAGGTATATCAGCCATTTCCTGTTCTTCGGTGCGCGGCTCAGGGATCTTTCTGAAGTTACACTCGGTGAGCAGGCAGACTTCGTCATAGTCGTAAAAAACTACCCGCCCGTGGCGCGTGACGCCAAAGTTCTTTAGCAACATATCACCGGGGAAAATATTCGCCGCCGCCAGTTGCTTGATCGAATTGCCATACTCGTCCATCACATTGCGAATTTCAGACTTCGAGCGGTTGCGCAAATACAGATTCAGCGGATGCATACGGCGCTCAACATAGCAGTGTTTAATGCATAAAACGTTAGCCTTTTCTTCAAGCTGCGATGCTATCTCGCTATGCAGCTCCTCCATCAGCTCCTCGGAAAATCTCTCGCGGTCGAACACCAGGTTATCGAATTCCTGCGAGTCAGCCATTCGCCCTGCCCGTTCGTGCAGCTTGACCAGGCGGTATTTGCTTTTAACTTGTTCGCGAGTCAGATCCTTCGGCGGCGTAAAGCGGTCTCTAATAACTTTAAATACGTACTCGTAGGAGGGCAATGTAAACACCAACATGACCATTCCCTTAATACCTGGCGCGGTAATAAACTGATCATTGCTTTCGGCGATGCGCGTCACCGAACGACGCACAAATTCTGTTTTCGCGTGTTTGGGGAATCCGATCGCCGTGTACAGCTCGAAGACTTCCTTGTTCGGCATGACGGTTTTCAGGAAAGCGACGTACTGCGACGGTTGATCGGTGTACAACATAAAGTATGTGCGGGTGAAGCTGAACACAATACTGATATCGCTGCGTTCGAATAACACGGTGTCGATGAACAAGCCGCCGTTTTCGGCATGTAAAACTGGCATCACGAAGGGCACAACAACTTTTTCGATCAACACCCGCCCTACTATGTAGGCGCCTTTGTTGCGGAAGAACAGCGATTTACATACCTGAACTTCTACATCCGTGAAGTTAATATCGCCCGGTAGCTTGGCGATCAGGTTCGTCTGAATGGCGTCTATCACGTAATCGGTATCACGCGCCAGATTTTCGAAAGGCACACTAAACCCACAGTCATATAATATCTCGACCAACAGGCTGCCGAGGTCTTCGGCGGGTTGATAACTGCGATAGATGTTCGGATTAATACCCGTGGCCACCGGCGCGGTCGAGTGTTGCGCAAACGCGTGCGTATCGCGTATCACCTTATGCTGAAACACATAGCAATAAATGGAATTGAAAAAAGTCTCGACCACTTCGACGTTGCGGTGATCTTTGATGAGAGGAATAAACTGCTTTTTGACCTCTGCCCAAAGCAAGGAATCGTGCAGCGTGTCGCCCACGGTATGTCGCGCCAGCTCTACGACTTCGCGGACTTTCTTCTCGTACAGCACCAACCGATCCTGTTGAGCTTGGTGTACTTCCAGCCAGGAGGATTTTTCGAAACGCACGTGCGCGCCGAGGGTGAGATTCAGGTAGTCAGCAAAAAATGCATCGAAACCGTTAACAATGGATTGCGCTAATCGGAAGGCTTTCGCTTGTAGCATGTGGGGTTTCTAGCTTATCTTAGCCCATCATCAATACTGTCGAGAAATTTACTTCCCCGGCAGAGCTCTTTTTCCGTCAGTGTATTTAATGGCCTGAGGACGGTGTCGAGTGTCTCGTGAAACTCATTGGGATCGCAATTCACATAGAGCAGACCGGTCAAAATTTTTCCTGCATTGTGATTTCTCTCGATAGCGCGCACAGCGGCCTGACGATCCTGGATATTATAGTTATTGGCTGTCTTGTGCAGGCGCACCACTGAACCATCGTGCATACACACTTCCTGCGTAGCTCCGGCTTTATAACTAGTACGGATCTCTTCGCGCATCGGCACAAAATCTACCGGGACAACATCGG
>CAZJDL010000023.1:0-37287 GCA_964544755.1 uncultured Pseudomonadales bacterium
CATTAACCTGAACGAAACACTCCGTTCAGACTCATTCTAGGATTGGAATAGACTCCAGCGGCTCGAAATTGCGGTTACAATTCACCACAATACCAAGATCATGATAGTTTTAACTCCCTGAACCAACAGAACCTTGAAAATATGGAAATGCCGCTATCGATCCAGGATTTCTCCCGCGCCAAGTTTTTGCAAAGCGCTAACCGTCTGCAAGACTGCCCGTCGGACACGGGTCGCGAAGTCGCGTTCGCTGGCCGTTCCAATGCCGGTAAATCGAGCGCCATCAATGTATTGACCCGGCAACGCAAGCTGGCCCGCATTAGCAAGACACCGGGACGCACGCAATTGATCAATTTTTTCGGCATTGCGCCCGATGCCCGACTGGTCGATCTGCCTGGCTACGGTTACGCGCGGGTGCCGCTGTCGGTTAAAGCGCATTGGCAACAGCACTTGGACGCTTATTTGCGCGAGCGCAAGGCGCTGTGCGGCGTCATTCTGCTGATGGATGTACGCCGGCCGTTGCAGGAATTCGATCGGGCGATGTTGGACTGGGCGCAGCAATGCGACCTGGCAGTGCATATTTTGCTCACCAAAGCCGACAAGCTGAAATACGGACCTGCCAAAAACAGCTTGCATAAGGTTCAGCAAGCCATCGCGGCGCAGCCGCAGGTCAGCGCGCAGCTATTCTCCGCGCTGAAGAAAACCGGTGTTGAGACGGCTCATGCACAAATGCTGGCCTGGCTCAATGGGGAGGGGGCAGACAAAAAAGCCCCGGCCGCATGGGGAAAATACGACCGGGGCCAGGATTAGTGCTCTTTGGGGACAGCACTAAACGAGAAAGAGGCCCATGAAATACCACTAGTCTCGCATATAAAGTATGACTGCCGCGATGCTCGACAGTTCCCTAGTGTGCTGGATAAAGCATATGCAGGATCCTAATGTGCTTCGTCCCAGTTGACGCCGGAGCCGGTGTCAACCACCAACGGTACATGCAGATCCGCTGCGCCTTGCATAAGAGCGCATATTTTCGCGGTAAAGTCGTTGCCCGGCTTACCCGCCACCTCGAATACCAGCTCATCGTGCACCTGCATGATGATGCGCGCATCGACTTTATCGGCGCGCAGCCAGGCGTCGACCGCCAGCATGGCGCGCTTGATAATATCGGCCGCCGTGCCTTGCATCGGCGCATTGATCGCGGTGCGTTCGGCGGCCTGGCGGCGCATCATATTGGCGGCCTTGATCTCCGGCAGGTACAGGCGGCGACCAAAGTAAGTCTCCACATAGCCTTGCTCGCGGGCCTGTTCGCGAATGCGATCCATATACGTGGCCACGCCCGGATAACGAGCAAAATACTGGTCGATATAGGCCTGCGCATCGTTACGCCCGACCTTAAGCTGACGCGCCAGGCCGAATGCCGACATGCCGTAAATCAAACCAAAATTAATCGCCTTGGCGCTGCGCCGCTGCTCGTCGCTGACGTTCTCCAGGTCGACGCCGAAGACTTCGGCGGCGGTGGCGCGATGCACATCGAGACCGTTGCGGAAAGCGTCGAGCAAGCCGGCGTCTTGCGACAGGTGCGCCATAATGCGCAACTCAATCTGCGAATAGTCGGCGGCGATAATATGGTAACCCGGCTCGGCGATAAAAGCCTGGCGGATGCGCCGCCCTTCGGCAGTGCGAATAGGAATATTCTGCAGATTGGGGTCGGTGGACGACAGCCTGCCGGTGGCGGTCACTGCCTGATGATAGGAAGTGTGAATACGCCCGCTGCAAGGATTAATCTGCAGCGGCAGTTTATCGGTGTAGGTCGACTTTAACTTGCTTAGGCTGCGATACTCGAGAACCAGCGCCGGCAAGGGGTAGTCCAGCGCCAGCTCCCGCAAGACGGGCTCGGCGGTCGACGGCTGACCTTTCGGCGTTTTTTTGATCACTGGCAATTTGAGCTTGTCGAAGAAAATACTTTGCAGCTGCTTCGGCGAACCCAGGTTGAATTCCGCGCCGGCCATGGAGTAAGCCTCGTGCTCCAGTTCAAGCATGCGCGCACCCAGTTGCTCGCTTTGCCTGGCGAGTAAACTGGCGTCGACCTTAGCGCCATTGCGCTCAATGCGTGACAGTACAGGCACCAGTGGTACTTCAATCTCGGTGTACACACTTTGCAGTGACGGCTGGGCTTGCAGTTGCGGCCATAAAACCTGATGCAAGCGCAGCGTGACTTCGGCGTCTTCGGCGGCGTAGGGCGCGGCCTGTTCCAGCGCGATCTGGTTAAAGGTGATTTGCTTTGCGCCTTTGCCCGCAATGTCTTCGAAATGAATGGTGTTATGGCCCAGGTATTTAAGCGCCAGGCTATCCATATCATGGCGCCCACCGGTGCTGTTTAGTACATACGATTCGAGCATGGTGTCGAATACTATGCCCTCCATGTCGATGCCGTGATTGGCTAATACGCTTTTATCGTATTTCAGATTCTGCCCCAGCTTGCATATCTCCGGGTCTTCCAGCAACGGTTTGAGTTGCGCCAGCACGGCATCACGATCGAGTTGCTCCGGCGCACCCACATAGTTATGGGCCAACGGCACGTAAGCGGCCGATCCCGGCTCGCAGGCGAACGACACACCGACGATCTCGGCCTGCATGTAGTTAAGGCTGGTGGTTTCGGTGTCGAACGCGAAGTAGTCTGCTTGTTTGATCTTTTTCAACCAGGCTTGCAGGCTTTTCTCGTCCAGCACCGTGTCAAACGTGCTCTGAGTCTGGGCCGCTGCTGGCGCATCGTTGCCGTCGAACAGCTCTTGCGTCCAGGCCTTGAACTCAAGGTCTTTGTATAGCTCGAGCAATTGCTCGGTTGCCGGGGCCGAATGGTTCAGCGCTTCGGCTCGCACAGCCAGCGTCAGGTCGCACTTGATGGTGGCCAGTTCGTGCGACAAGAACGCATTGTCGCGGTCTTTTTCCAGCTTGGCGGCCAGCGACTTGGCACCGCGGATATCCAGCTCGGCAATTTTATCCAGATTGTCGTACAGCTGGTGCAGGCCGCCAATTTTCTGGATCAGGGCAAGCGCGGTTTTTGCGCCAACGCCGGCCACACCGGGTATGTTATCAACCTTGTCGCCCATCAGCGCCAGCAAATCGATCACGTGCTGCGGCGGCACACCCATTTTTTGTTCAACACCGGCGCTATCTAAAACCGTGTCGGTCATGGTGTTGACCAAGGTCACCTTGTCGTTCACAAGTTGCGCCAAGTCTTTGTCGCCGGTGGAGACAACAACCTTCATACTGCGCGCGGTGGCTTGTTGGGCCAGCGTACCGATCACGTCGTCGGCTTCCACGCCGGGCACGCACAACAGCGGCATGCCCAGCGCCTGCACCAGGGCATGCAATGGCTCCACCTGCGAGCGCAGCTCATCGGGCATGGACGGACGGTTGGCCTTGTAGGCCGCATAAATGTCATCGCGAAACGTCTTGCCTTTAGCGTCAAACACGACCGCAATCGTGCTGCCAGGGTAATCTTGCTGCAAGCGCTTGAGCATACTCACCACCCCTTTAATTGCGCCGGTCGGCTGCCCTTTCGAACTGTTCAAGGCCGGCAAGGCGTGAAACGCCCGATAAAGGTAAGACGAACCGTCGACGAGAATCAGCGGTAGTTTTTGCATAGTGGTACTCAAATTTTGCTAGTCACGATGGCGACGTTGCCACGCGCTAGTCTAATGGTTGGCGGGACATTGCCACAACAATAGGCGCAGAGAGTGATGGCCTCCCGCTTGCGCAATTATTAATGCGTTTTTCATCCAGGCAACGCAATGTGTTACCCAGGTAACATCGAGAGCACGTTTTTCGTGCTTATTTATAACAATCAGTTCTAATACCTTGTTCTCAAAATCCGATATTTACCAGAAATGCCTGATTTTTCTGCTAATGTTACCTAAAGTAATGTTTTAACAATCTATGCCTAAACAACTCAGTACAGCAGGCAGCGTCTAGATAAAGGAATTGACATGAACAAGCACGTATTATTTGCCCTGTTATTGATCGGCGCGAGCGCCCACAGCGCCGCAGCCGACTCGAAAGAGACGCCCAAGCTGACATTGGCGATGTATGACGGCGGCCAAGCAGAATTATTGCAACCGGTTGCGCTGGACAAACTGACTGCCAAAGTAGCCGAAAAACGCGTAAATATCTCCGCAGACGCGCTGAACAAGAAACTCAGCAAGCAGCTGGAAGCGAAATTCACGACAGATTTAAGCGTGACTTTTCCGTAGTCCCCGCTAATTCCCGGAACCTTAACGGGTTCCGGGTTTTTTTTCGACCAGACAACGATACACCGCATCACTGACCTCATTCAGCAGCGTGGCATAGCTTGTCGCCGTCGCGCCCAGCACATCCACCTCAACCAAGTTGATATCCAGGCTTTTAAACAGAGCCTGAATCTTGCTGCGTTCGTATTGTGGCTCGAGCATGACGCAATGCGCCGCGCCGCGCTCAACACGGCGGCGCAAACCCTCAATATGTTTCAAGCTCAGCAATTCATTGGCGCCCGTATAAACACTGCCGACATGGCGTAACTGATAGCGCTGCAAGAAATGCCGCAAGCCCGCGTGTGTGGTAATCACGCCTCGACCGGCCAACGGCGCAAAGCGGGCCGCAATGCGCTCGTGCAGCTGTTGCAGCCGCTGCTGAAACGCGGCCAATTGAGCCCGATAGTCGGTGGCATTGTCGGGGTCGGCCGCCATCAATGCCGCCGCAATGCGTTCAGCGCTGTCTTGTACGACCAGCGGATCCAGCCAGATGTGCGGATCGTGCCAGTGCTTGTCGCTTGCTGGCCTAGCCGCCAGTAAACTGACAATTTTTTTACCGTCGCGCCGCCGCAGAGGCTTGACCAGGTAATGTTCGAACTGCGGGCCCAGCCAGATAATGACGTCGGCCTGTTGCAAGCGCCGCAAGTCGGAGAAACGCAACGCGAAATCATGCGGCGATACCTGCGCGGACAGCAGCAGTTCACTATCGATCGTAGCGCCGGCCAGCGCATCGACGATAAGCTGAACCGGCTTGACGCTGCTTAACACTTGCACGCGCGGTGCGGCATGCGCCTGGCCCAGGATCAGCATGCAGACGATGCTCAGCCACAAGCGCACGGCTATACGCTGTTCAATGAACATGGCAGAATACGAGACTAACATGCGCTATTGGTTTGATTGACGGGCAACGTCCTCACTGCAAGGTCCAAGATAAAAACTTCCTCCCTTTTGATTCACTCCCGCCGCCACCAAATACCTGGCGCGTGCTGCGAGCACTCATGACTGACAGTTTACTCGAGCTAAAAGAAGTGTCGATAGCCCTGGGCGGTACGGAGATTGTGCGCGACGTGTCGTTCAACGTCGCCGCCAACCAGATTGTCACTCTTATCGGGCCCAATGGCGCCGGCAAGACTACGTTGGTGCGCGCGGTACTCGGCTTGTGCGCCATCAGTAGCGGCCACATCCAAACCCGGCAGGATTTGCGCATCGGTTATACACCGCAGCGGCTGCGCATTAACGCACACATGCCGTTGCCGGTATTACAATTTCTGCAACTGGCGGGAGCATCCCGCTCACAAGTAGTCGGTGCGCTGCGAGAAACCGGTATCGAGCGTTTGCAGGGCAGCGCAATGCAGGACGTGTCGGGCGGCGAACTGCAGCGCATTCTGCTGGCTCGCGCCTTGCTGGGGAAACCGCAATTGTTAGTACTCGACGAGCCGGTGCAAGGGGTCGATCTGGGCGGCCAGACCGAACTGTACGACCTGATCACCAGGGTACGCAACGAGCACGGCTGCGGCGTTCTTATGGTGTCGCACGATCTGCAGTTGGTGATGGCGACAACCGACTCCGTCGTGTGCCTGAATCATCACGTGTGCTGCCATGGGCATCCCGACCAGGTCAGCAACGACCCGGCGTTTATCGAATTGTTCGGCGCCCGCTACGCGCAACAATTGGCAGTCTATCATCATCATCACGACCATGACCACGATATGCACGGCAACGTCGTGCCCGGCGCCACGAAGTAAGCATGGAAGAATTGATTCTGCGGGCACTGGGCGCCGGTTTACTGGTTGCCATGATCACCGGGCCAATGGGTTGTTTCGTTATCTGGCAGCGCATGGCCTATTTTGGTGACACCCTCGCGCATTCCGCCTTACTGGGTATTGCCCTCAGTCTGCTGCTGGCCATCGATACCGGCCTCACGGTATTGGTCGGCGCGATCTGCATTGCACTGCTGCTGGCGTGGATGGAAACCAGTCGTAGACTCCCTCTTGACACCGTGCTGGGCATGGTGGCGCATGTGACGCTGGCGGCCGGCGTGATCCTGTTAGGCTTGACACAGCAGGGCCAGATCGATTGGTTGGCCTACCTGTTTGGCGATTTATTGGCGGTAAGCTGGCGGCAGGTGCTGCAAACCGCATTGCTCGGTGGCGTGGTATTAGCGCTAGTCTGCGCCTGCTGGAGCAAGTTTGTCGCGCTGGCCGTCGATAGCGATCTCGCCCAGGCCGAAGGGCTGGCGGTAAAACGCTACCAAACCCTATTGTTGATATTAATGGCGATAACAGCCACCACTGCCATGCAAGTCGTCGGCGTGCTGCTGGTCACGGCGCTGCTGATCATTCCAGCTGCCGCGGCGCGGCAGCTGGCTAAAACGCCGGCCCAAATGGCCGTATTCGCCAGCATTATTGGCTGCCTCGGTGTGCTGGCGGGCGTGGCCGCGTCCTACCACGCTGATATTGCCGCGGGGCCGGCGATTGTGGTGGCGAGTTTTTGTCTTTATTTGCTGGCGAGCTTAAAGCGAGCCTGACCGGCTGTTAACCCGACGAATAACCGCGCTGGTAGTTAAGCCGCAACTGCTCATACGCGTGCGTTAGCTTCGCCAACTCGAACGGCGGTTTAATAAAGCCCTGATAGTCGCCGCGCGGGTTGATCAATACAATATTTGCGCTGTGGTCGATAAGGTAGTTTTCCCCGCCGCCCGGCACTTTGTTGAACGCACTGTTAAGCTGTTGGGCAAAGCGCTGCAACTGCAGAAACTCGCCGCTAACACCGATGAACTCGGGGTCAAAATATTCCACATACTGCGCCAACTGATTAGCGCTGTCGCGCGCCGGGTCGACCGATACAAAAACAACTTGCGTATCTTGCAGCAGCTCCGGCGCTAACGCTTGTTTAAAGCTGCGCAATGTGGCCAACGTGGTCGGGCACACGTCGGGGCAATAAGTATAACCAAAAAATACCAGCGACCACTTGCCCTGCCAGCGGCTGGCGTCGAACGGCTTGCCATCCTGATCGTGCAGCTGCGCGGTTTCAAACGCGCGCGGCGTTTCAAACATGATGGCGCCCAGTTCTTTTAGCTGCTCGCGCGACAACTGCTGCGGCGCCGTCACCCGGTACACCAGCAAACCCAACAACAGGCAAATAAAAACCAGTAACGCGGCAACCGTTTTGCGGATATTCGCTTGCCTATTGCGCGCTGCCTGATCCATCAATACGGCAACAATGGGCTGGCCAACAGCCAGTGGTCCAGCAACATGATAAGGAACAGGCTCATCAGGTAAATGATCGAATATCTAAATGCGTCCATCGCCACGCGGGCATCCTTGCTGCGCAACAGGGCAATCGCCCAATACAGGTAGCCACCGCCCAGCACCACGGCGCCTAACAGATATAAAACGCCGCTCATGCCGGTGGCAAACGGCAGCAGGCTGACCGCAATCAGCAGCAGGGTGTAGAGCAGCACATGCAGCTTGGTATATTCGATACCGTGCGTGACCGGCAGCATCGGAATATTCACCTTGGCGTAGTCGTCACGCCGGTGAATCGCCAATGCCCAAAAATGTGGCGGGGTCCAGGCAAAGATGATCAATACTAATAACAAGCCGTGGCCGTCAACGCTGTTGGTCACCGCGGTCCAGCCGAGCAGCGGCGGGGCGGCGCCGGCCAGACCGCCGATCACGATGTTTTGCGGCGTGGCGCGTTTCAGGAACATGGTATAAATAAACGCGTAGCCAATCAGCGACGCCAATGTAAGCCAGGCCGTCAGGGCGTTGATATAAACCAGCAGGATGGCCATACCGCTGCCACCCAATAGCAACACGAAGCCAATCGCCTGGGGGCGGCCGATGCGAGCCTGGGCAAGCGGGCGGTCATGGGTGCGCGCCATCATGGCGTCGGCCTTGCAGTCGACCAGGTGGTTAATCGCGGCCGCCGATCCCGCGCACAACGCAATACCCAGGTTACCCAGAATAAACACATCCAGCGGCACCATGGCGGGGGTTGCCATAAACATGCCAATCGCCGACGTCAATAGCATCAGCGCGACCACGTTGGGCTTGCACAACTCCCAATAGTCATGCGCCAGCGCGTGCGGCGCGGCGTGTTCTCCCAGTCGGCTAGTCATCGTTATTCTCGGACACTTGCTCAATGGTAAACAGATGATACGCCAGTGCGACCACGCTGAGTAATAATAATGCGCCCACGGCATTGTGCGCCACGGCGACGGTGATGGGGAAATGCAGCACCACGTTGCCGATACCGAGGCCAATTTGCGCTACCAGCACGACTAAGATAAAGGCAGCCAGTCCGCGCGCGGGCGCAAACCGGCTGCGCCGTAACAGCGTCAATAACACCGCGCATAAGACCAGCGCGGCGACGATGGCGCCGATTCGGTGGCTGAAATGGATCGCGACGCGAGCGGCGTTATCCAGCGTGCCACCCAAATAGTTGGGGCCTATGCCCTGCAGCGCATTAAAACCGTTGGCAAAGTCCATAGTCGGCAGCCATTCAGCCTGGCAGGTGGGGAAATCCGGGCAGGCCAAGACCGCATAGTTGGACGTGGTCCAGCCACCCAACGCGATCTGTAAAAACACGACCAGCAGGCACAGCAAGGCCAGCGGTCTAAATCTGCTTAGCGTGCGAATGCTTGCCGGGTCGCTGCGCCAATTGGCGTTGCGCAGCCGCAGCGCGAGTAGGCAAAACAGGGCGGTGGTCGTAAAGCCACCGAGCAAATGCGCGGTAACGACCTGCGGCCATAACTTCAGGGTGACTGTCCACATGCCAAACATGCCCTGCAGAATAATCGTGGCAAGCAATAGCAAAGGCAACTTTAGCGGCTGGGTCGACGACCGGTGTCGCCATGCGCCGGCCAGCAAGACAATCGCCAGCACGCCCAATGCGGCGGCCAAATAGCGGTGTACCATTTCCGGCCAGGTCTTTTCGTGTTCTACCGGCGCGTCAGGATACAAGGCTTCGGCGGCACTGACTTCAGCTGCCGTGTCGGGCCACAACACGTGACCGTAACACCCCGGCCAGTCGGGGCAACCCAGCCCGGCATCGGCCAGCCGGGTAAATGCACCCAGCATAATCACTGCAAAAGCGAATACAGTGCTCAGCAGCGCGAGGCGGTAAGTGGGCTTGGGGGCGGCGTACACGGCCATTTATTCCTGACTGAACTTGAGTAAAAACTTCAAATCCGACAATGTGTCTTTGCCCGTGTGTTCGGCACTGTAATAAAGCATGATAAACCCTCGCGGGTCAGCCACATAAAACACCTGTTCAATCTCTGCCGGCGGCATTGCGGCGGCGCCGATGAGACCGGCAAAGTCCTGCCGTGCTGCGTTAACAACCTCAAGATCTGCATGCTCGTTGCTTAAAAATTGCCGCAACTCTGCGTTCAGCGCAGCACCGGAAAAATTCAAATACATGCGTTGGATTCGATGTGTGTGTTTGCCCAGCGCGGTGCGTATTTGCCGCGTTTGATACAAGCGCTCGCGACAAGAGGCATCGCAATCGGCGCCGCCAGGAACAAGAAAAAGCCACTGTGCGTTATCTGCGGGCGGGAATGGGCGCGGTTGCAACGACGGCATGTCGCCGATTTGCAGTGGTGGATTAATCAACATGCCTTTGTTAGAGGTGCCGGTCGGCATACCAATACCCGTGGTATATACCAGATAGGCGCCAACCATGATAATCAATGGAAGGCCAAACAGTAGAACCAGCTTGTAACGGTTTAACCGGGCTTGTTTTGAATCCATTACTTCATCCACTTTATGTCAGCGCGCACGCAGAACCTGGCGCAAGTTGGTGCTGTGCAGCAGGTAAAACAGCAGTAGTGCAAAAGCCATGCAGAACCACTGCACCGCATAGCCGCGATGTTTTGCCGGCCGAACACTGATGGTCGGCCAATCTGCCTGCAATGCCGCCGGCGATTCGTTACTCAAACGCACGATGTGGTTAAACACCTGCTTACCGTTGGCACCCACGTCCAACGCTGCCACGTCCACACTTTGAATCACCCGTGGCCAACCCTGGCCCGGCACGCTATCGGCGCCTTCCAGACTAAACGCCTTGCCATTGGGTACATAGATGTAACCGCTCACCGCTACTGGCCCGGCTGGCGTTTGCACCCGCGGCAATTCGCTGCGCAACCGCGTGCCCTGCAGCCAACCACGGTTTACCCAAACGACCAGTTGCCCTGTGCTGACGGTGAATGGCTGCAGCACATCGAAGCCGACCCGGCCCTGGCGAGTCTGATTGTCGAGCAAATACGTGCGGCCTGCGGCAAACTCACCGGTGAGCGTCACCCGCCGCCAGGCGAGGCCATGTTGCTGGGGAAGGCTCTCTATTGCCGCAGGGGGTTCGGCAAGCCGAGCCTGATAGCGCGCCAATATCTGCTGCTTTTCTTGCTCGCGCTGCAATTGCCAGAAACCGAGGGCGATAAATAACGGCAACAGCAGCAGCACGAACAGGCTGGTTTTCCAGTCGGGGTGAAATCGCAAGGCCAATTTTACCTTCCTTGCCGCAGTGCTCGCGCTATACTGCCGACAACCCACGGCAAGGCACAATGTACGATGTTAAAAGTAGTCATCATCATTTTATTGGTTGCACTGGTTGTAAGCCTGGCGAGCGGGTTAATATTTTTCGTCAAGGATCAGGGCTCCACACGCCGCACAGTCAATTCCCTGGGTGTGCGGCTGTTCTTTGCCGTTTTATTGATGGGCGTGGTGATATATGGGCTGTACACGGGCAAGCTGGGTTCCCAGGCTCCGTGGGATGCGCGCGTGAACGCCACACCCCCGGCTCAGCCGTCTAAATAACGAAAAGCTGCACGACTCTAGAGAATATAAACAAACAAAAACAAGCACACCCACACCACGTCGACGAAGTGCCAATACCAAGAAGCCGCTTCAAAACCAAAATGGTCTTCCGGTGTGAAGTGGTCCTTGGAGGTGGCGCGCAGCCACATCACCAGCAACATAAATGCGCCAAGGCAGACGTGGACACCGTGAAAGCCGGTCAGCATAAAGAAAGTCGAGCCGTAAATGCCGGAATCCAGGGTTAGGCCAAGATGCTCGTAAGCCTCAACATACTCTACGGCCTGCAAAATCACAAAGATGATGCCCAACGCAACGGTAATGCCCAGCCAGATTTTCATCCTGACTTTATTACCCGCTTTTAGCGCAAGGTGCGCGATGTGTACGGTGAAGCTGGAGGACAGCAGGATAGTGGTGTTCCATAGCGGTAACCAGCCAAACATTTTTCCAAAACCAGGCCATGTCATGCCTTCGCGCGCGCCCTCAAACGTGCCATTTACCGCCGGCACCTGGGCGCTACCGGCGGCATTGACCGCATCCTGCGGCGTGGTCAGCATAGGCCATTCGTAGGCAAAGCCCGGCCACAACATATTGGTTACGCCGCGATCACCCTCGCCGCCAAGCCACGGGCCGGCCATATTACGCACGTAAAAAAGCGCCAGAAAAAAGGCAAAGAAAAACATCACCTCGGAGAAAATAAACCATATCATGCCCAGCGCATACGATTTTTTAAGCTGTGCGCTGTTCATGCCCTGACGGTTTTCGATGATGGTTGTTTTGAACCAGGTAAACAGCACGCAAGCGAAAATGGCAAAGCCGACCAGCAATATCCAGTGCGCATTCGAGTCCTCCACGCCGGCTTTGATGTCGTTCAGGACGTTGGCGGCGCCAAAAACAGTGGCCGCCAAACCGATGGCGGCGAATATCGGCAGCTTGCTTTGCTCGGGCACGTAGTAGGTTTCGTAGTCGCCGGTCTTTGCTGCCATGTTATTGCTCCGCTATGCGCGCGTTGGTTCTTATCGAGAAATCGTTACGTTAATTCGCCTGCGCCACGGTGGCGGAGGCTTTGTCAGTGACATCAAACAAGGTGTAGGCCAGGGTGATGGTGTGCACGTCTTTCGGCACGTCCTGGTCAACAATGAATCGTAGCGGCATCAGCATTTCCTGGCCGCCGGCCAGCGTCTGCCGGTTAAAACAAAAACATTCTGTTTTATGAAAATATTCGGCCGCCTTAAAAGGCACCAAACTGGGTACCGCTTGCGCGACCATGGTATGGTCGGCCGGGTTCCTGACAAAAAATTCCGTTGCCACAAGCTCGCCAGGATGCACGCGAACCTCCGTGGTAGTAGGTTTAAACTGCCACGCCATACCGTCGTTGTTGGTTGCCAGGAACTGTACTTTTATTGATCGCGAACGGTCGACTTCCGCGTTTGTTGCCTCGTAGGGTCGCGTCGCCGTTTTGCCGTTCAGGCCGGTCAGATCGCAAAACACGTCATATAGCGGCACCAGCGCGAAACCGAAGCCGAACATCGCCACGGTTACAGCAAACAAACGTTGTACTGTTTTGACAACCGGTCTGTTCATCGCAGCACGCTCATCGTGTCGACCTTATTTGAGTTCAGGCGGCGTGGTAAACGTGTGGTACGGCGGGGGTGACGATAGCGTCCATTCCAAGCCCTCAACAGAATCGCCCCACACGTTATCGGTCGCCGGCTTGCCGCCACGGATGGTTTTAAGCACGATAAACAGGAAGAAAACCTGCGATGCACCGAACAAAAATGCGCCCATGCTGGCGATCATATTGAAATCGGCGAACTGCAGCGCGTAGTCTGGAACCCGCCTTGGCATACCCGCCAGACCCACAAAGTGCATCGGGAAGAAGGTCAGATTGATGCCGATAAACGAAAGCCAGAAATGCGTTTTGCCCAGCGCTTCATCATACATATTGCCGCACCACTTGGGCAGCCAATAGTAAACGGCCGCAAAGATGGAGAATATCGCGCCCGGCACCAACACATAGTGGAAATGCGCCACCACGAAATAGGTATCGTGATACTGGAAGTCGGCCGGCGCGATCGCCAGCATCAAGCCGGAAAAACCGCCAATGGAAAACAACAAGACAAACGCGATCGCAAATAACATCGGCGTTTCAAACGTGAGCGAGCCACGGAACATCGTCGCCACCCAGTTGAATACCTTCACCCCGGTGGGGACGGCAATCAACATGGTCGCGTACATGAAAAACAATTCCCCGGCGATCGGCATACCAACGGTGAACATATGGTGGGCCCAGACGATGAATGACAAAAATGCGATCGAAGAGGTCGCATACACCATGGAATCGTAGCCAAACAGCGGCTTGCGCGAGAAGGTCGGAATAATAGCCGACACGATGCCGAAGGCCGGCAGAATCATAATATAGACTTCCGGGTGGCCAAAGAACCAAAATATATGCTGGAACAGCACCGGGTCACCACCGCCGGCCGCACTAAAGAAACTGGTGCCAAAGTGGATATCCATCAGCATCATGGTCACCACACCGGCCAAGACCGGCATCACGGCGATCAGCAGGTAGGCGGTAATAAACCAGGTCCAGACGAACAGGGGCATTTTCATATACGTCATGCCCGGCGCGCGCAGGTTCATAATGGTGGCGATGATATTGATCGCCCCCATAATCGACGAGGCGCCCATAATGTGCACGGCGAAAATAAAGAAAGTGACGCTGGGCGGCGCGTAAGTGGTCGACAATGGCGCGTAGAATGTCCAGCCGAAGTTGGGGGCGCCGCCTTCCATAAACAGCGATGACAGCATCATCGTGAATGCGAACGGCAGGATCCAGAAACTCCAGTTATTCATCCGTGGCAAGGCCATATCGGGCGCGCCGATCATCATCGGCACCAGCCAGTTCGCGAGTCCGACGAAGGCCGGCATCACCGCGCCGAACACCATGATCAAACCATGCATGGTGGTCATCTGGTTGAAAAACTCGGGCTGTACGATCTGCAAACCCGGTTGAAACAGTTCGGCGCGAACCACCAGCGCAAACACACCGCCGACCAAAAACATGATGAAACTGAACCACAAGTACATAGTGCCGATGTCTTTGTGATTGGTGGTAAACAACCAGCGTGAAAACCCTTTCGCGGGACCGTGATGGTGTTCAGTGCTCATGTGGCCACTCCCTAGTTACCTTGCATTTGATTGTGTATGTCGATCGCCTGAACCTTATCGCCCATGTTGTTGCCCCAGGCATTGCGTTGGTAAGTGGCTACCGCGGCCACCTCGAGCTTGTTCAACTGCTGACCGAAAGCCTGCATTGCCGTTCCAGCGACACCATTTATAATGGTGTCTGTGTGCTTTTCAAGCGGGCCGGTGGCGATGGCCGAGCCGACTATGCTCGGTCCAACGCCACCTTCGCCGTTCATGCCGTGGCATGCGGCACAGGCGCGCTGGTAAACGGCTTTACCTTCCTCCATCAGCTGATCCATGGTCATTTCCTGTTGCATTAGCTCGGCTAGCGCAGCGGCTTCCTGTTTTTGTTCGGCAAGCCAGGCGTCATAATCCGCAGTGCTCTTGGCTTCCACCACGATAGGCATAAAGCCGTGATCGCGACCGCACAGCTCGGCACATTGACCACGGTAAACCCCTTCTTCATCGACTTTGGTCCACGCTTTGTTGATAAAGCCCGGAATGGCGTCCTGCTTGACCGCAAAAGCAGGCACCCACCAAGCGTGAATAACGTCGTTGGCGGTGATAAGGAAGCGTACTTTTTTATCGACAGGAATCACCAGCGGTTGGTCGACTTCGAGCAAATAATGCTCGCCTTTCTCTTCGATGTTGTTGATTTCGTCGCGCGACGTCCGCAAATTGCTAAAGAAGCTGACGTCTTCGCCAACGTATTCGTATTTCCATTTCCACTGATAGCCAGTGATCAGAATGTCTATATCGGCCTCGCTGCTGTCGTATTGGCGAATGAGTGTTTGACTCGCCGGCACCGCCATCGCGATCAATACGAGGAAGGGCGCCAAGGTCCAGGCGATTTCCAACTTCGTGCTTTCATGAAACTGCGCCGCCTTGGCGCCACGCGATTTGCGATGCACGATGATGGAATAAAACATAATACCGAAAACGACGATGGCGATAATGACGCAGATCCAAAATATCAACATGTGCAGGTCGTAAATGTCGCGGCTGGTGGCGGTCACGCCGCGCGTCATATTGGTGCCGAACCGTTCGCCCTCTGCGGCCCAGGCCATACTACTCAGCGCGCTAAAAGCCAGCGCCACCCTAGTTGTCAGCCGTAGCCGTGTTGCAGCAGTTAAAGACATGAACCAGAACCCCTTTTATAGTCAGTTAATATGGCCTGAACGCAGGCGAAACCAAAGCCCCAAAACAATGTGTTCGGTTTTGTCATGTGTTTTTCTTTGGCGGTTTTGGCATACGTTTTTTTTGGAATTATGCTTGTGTGTTAACGTAGGGCTCACTTCAAAATAACTGCCCAGATTTGGTAATATTGCCGGTTTCGTTGCAGCAAAACGCCGACGGTAAAACACCGCAAGTATAACAAAAGCCTTTACCGTATCGCTACCTGCACGCGAATGTTAGCGGCTATTCTTTGATCAGTGTGCGCAGGGCATTCGCCGAGGTTCAGTGGCAGAAACAATTCACAACAAAATGTGGCGCCTGGCCGGGCCGTTAATGCTGTCGAATATCAACATACCGCTGCTTGGTATTGTTGATACCGCCATTCTCGGTCATCTCGATGCCCCCCAGTATCTGGGCGCCGCCGCCATAGGCAGCAATATTATGGCGCTGGTGCTGTGGACGTTCGCGTTTTTGCGTATGGGCAGCACAGCCCTGGTCGCCCAGCAATACGGCGCCGGCAATGCGGCGAAGATACAGCTCACCATAATGCGTTCGTTAGTGCTGGCGGGGTTTATCGGCGTTGTTTTGCTGGCCGGCCGCACGCCGCTGATTGCCTTCGCGTTGCATTGGGTAGGCGCCAGCGCCGAGGTCGAACCGCTTACGCGCAGCTATAGCGAGATCAGATTCTATAGTGTGCCGGCGGTACTGTTTACCTATTGCCTGACCGGTTGGTTGATTGGCTCGCAAGTGACGCGGGCGGTTCTGCTGATCGTTATTACTACCAATCTGCTGAATATTGCGCTCGATTACTTGTTTATCGTGGTTTACGGCTGGAATAGCGATGGCGCGGCGCTGGCTACCGTGGTAGCCGAGTATGTCGGTTGCGCGATTGCATTTTCGCTCTTATGGCGCAAGTACCGTGGCCACTGGCAGGTATCGCTGGCCGCCCTGCGCGACGCCGCCGCGCTCACCGGTCTGCTACGCATCAATGTTAATCTTATGCTGCGCACGTTGTGTTTGGGGTTGTGTTTTCTGTTTTTTACCGCGCAGGGTGCGCGCGCCGGCGACACCTTATTGGCCGCCAACACGATACTGATGCAATTGCTGCTGCTGTCTGCCTTCGCGCTGGACGGCTTTGCCCACGCCTGCGAAAGCCTGTGCGGTTTTGAACTGGGTGCGCGCCGAGTAAATCAATTCTACGCGACGGTGCGCGCCTGTTTCTTGTGGTCAGTATTCACCGCCGTTGGCATCAGCCTGGCGTTTTTCCTGCTGCAGAGTCCAATCATTGCCGGTTTTACCGATATTAACGACGTTCGTACCAAACTGCAGCGTTTCTTTCCGTGGTTGATTGCACTGCCATTGGTCTCGGTATGGAGCTACCTGTTCGACGGCGTGTTTATTGGCGCCGCCAAAACGCAAGCCATGCGCGATAGTATGATCGTTAGCGCTGCTGTGGTTTATTTGCCCGTGTGGTATTTGGCGCAACCGCTGGGGAACCATGGCTTGTGGTTGGCCTTCAATCTGTTTATGACGGCGCGCGGGATCACGTTGGCGGTCGCTTTTTGGCATTACTCACGGCGGGGGAAATGGTCGCCCGCTTGATGGGCCCTTTACTTCACGTTCGCGCTTGAACCTAGGTTGAATTATCTTTGTTCAAATCGATAAGGGTGACGGTTTGTACGGCGTCTGCTGCATTGCTTTGCGGCGTAACGCGGGTTGCCAGTTCGGGCGCGGCGCCAAGTTCTTGCAAGTCATCTGTAAACCCGCAGGCAACGCATTCGCGCTGTTGCTGGCCGCCGTTACGATGCAAAACGATTTTGTCCATCGCCTTGCATTGCGGGCATATTGCACCGGCGATAAAGCGTCGTGTTTTTTGCATAGCCTAGCCTTTAACGGTGACAAATAAGCGCAGACGCTAATGTACCACCTCCCGCAAGCGCGCGGCGCTTAGTTTTCCTGCGGCGCGAGCATCACTTCCTTGAGCGCGAAGAAGGGAGGCGAGCCCGCACTCACCAGGCGCTGGTTGAAATTCTTATAGCTGAATGCTTCGCCTTTTACCTGCTTGTACTCCGCCAGCAGTTCCAGTATCGCCCGGTGACCGGCGAAGTAACTGGCCAGCTGCACCGAACTCAGCTTGGCGCGCACCAACTTGCCCTGCGCCTCGCCCTGTTCCTGAAAGCCTTTGGTGATCATCAGCCTGACCGCATCTTCCTCGGGCCAATCGCTGGTGTGCAGGCGAATGTCGATGATGGCATTGATCAGGCTGCGCAGCGCCAACTTATCATCTGCCATTTCCTGCAACTCATGGCCGAATGGCTGGTCGGCATAAATAGTAAAACCCTCATCCACCAATTGAGTGGCGATATAACTCGCCCAGCCTTCTACCATAGGCCCATTACTAAAAACCTTCGGCATGATGCGCTCGAAGCGGTTGGAGTATTCCAGTTGCACAAAGTGGCCCGGCACGCCCTCGTGAATGTAGACCAGCGCCAGCGTGGCGCGGTTGTACTCTTTCAGGTAGCTGTCGGAGGTAGCGAGCAGCGCAAGATCCCAAAACCAGACCGATTCGAGTTCAGGCTCGAACGGCGGGGCCGGTATGATCTGCGCTACCGCGTAGCCGGACAGGTGCGGTGGAATATCCTCGATCCTGAGTTTGGAGGTGGGTGGCAGATCCAGCAAATTCTTGTCCCGCACAAAGCCGGTGATCGCATCGGCCAGCGCGTAGCTGTCGGCGATCAATGTCTTCACCGTCGAGCGGTCTTCGGCCAGACGCTGGAACACGTCGCGAACCACCTGACCATCGGCCTGCGCATCGGCTTTTTGCATTTTTCCGCTGGCAATATCTTCGGCAAGATAGTCATCGTGAATGCGGCGCGCCGTACTCACCAGTTCTCCGCCAACGCGTTCCAGCTCGGCCTCGGCGACAACGAGCAATTCGTCGGGGGCGAGAGGGTAGTCCATGTAAAGCGCGTACTTGGCTGCATATAGTTCGCGGCCTAGCCGCCAGTTGCTGTTTGACCGCGGCACGACGGTGGCCTCAAACCAGTCTGTGAACGCGCCGATCTCTTCGACCGCTGCCGCGCAGGCGAGGCGCAGCGGCATGGCTTGTTCGCCGCTCAATTTCGCCGTGGCAATGAGTTCCGGCAGTGATTTATCGAACAAACCATTTTCCTGGATCATGCCGCGCAGGCGCGTTACGGCCACTTTCTTTTGCACTGCAGTCGGATGCACTGCCGACGAGGACAATGCCTGCTTGGCATCGTCAAGGAATTTACCGACGCCGGCGCAGCGCGCGGCAAAGCTTTGCAGGCGTTGTTGCAGCGGCGCGTAGTCGCGCAATATCAGCCCTGACATAGCGCCGCCAAGATACGACACATAGGTCAGTGGGTCGCTGCTGTAGCCGAGGCGGGTTAGCTGCAGTAACTGCAGCTCAATCTTGTTTTGCAGAATGTGCAGATCGACCTGCTGGGCGCGAGCCAGCGTGTCTTTCTCTATTTTAGCCAGGCGTTGCAGAAAGAATTCGCGCGCCTCTTCGGCTTGTTCCCAGGCGGCGGCTGAAACGTCTGGCAAGCGGTCGTCGTAGTAGCGCGGGTCATCGCCCTTGCCGTGGACGCCATAAGTAATGCCGCTGCCAGGGTCTTCTTCCAGTAGCAGTTCGAGATACAGCCGGCCCAGCCGATCGATACTGGTTTCCTGTTCGACACGAGCCTGCCAGTCGCCTGCAGCAAAAACTGCCACGTTCGACTGCGACCCCGTCTTCGTCGCGTGCGGCTTAACGCTCGATTGACAGCCCAGCACGATGTGGGTGACAACCAGAACGAGTCCTATTCGGGCGAGGTAACGCATGGCAGTATGTCCTTGCATTTCTTCAACCTAGAAACTGCGGTTTCTAGGTTCAATGGTGGCGCTTGTCTCTTTGTCGCGAGCAGTGGCAAATAAAACGATGGCGTGCAATTGTGGCACATAGGGCTTCACCAGTGCAGTGTATCAAATAAAGCGCAGATACTGACTTTCCGTGGGGAACCAAAGTGTCTCCGGGAATTCTATGAAATTGCTGGTAAATGCCGCTGAAGAAGTTACTTTGGTCGAGCTTTACGCCTATATTTGCCTTTTACGCTCTTTTTCAGCGTTTGCTTGGCTTCATAAAAGAATAGCGGCAAGCGCCACCATCTTGTAACACTTGGATCGAGTTGCTTGCCGTAATGATTAACGAATAGCTCTCTATCATCCCAGTCAAGCTTATAGCAAATACGCATCAGGTCTATAAAACGCTGCCTTGGCGAGAGCCGCTCATTGAAGCCGACTTTTGCGCGGCCAATATCAATAACATAAACATCGACACCTCCCGACGCGTTAATCTTCAGCATCAGGTTACCGCTGGATAGATCCCGATGGATGATACGTTGTTCGTGCATTTTGCGAATAAAGTTCGCTATGGCGGCAAACATGTGTTCTTTGCTGAAGCCTCGAAAATTATCTTCGCCCCTATTAAAGCAGGTAAAGACCTCGCGCGCCGAGAAAGCGTCCTCGATAAGGCGGCATACATAGTAGTTTTCTTCAACGCCGCTATTTTTATAACGCTCAAAGTAAGCGACGGGCTCAGGTGTGTTGACGCCGCGCCGCAGCATATAAGATGCGTTATCCCAGTGCCGTTTGCCTTTGCTGGCCAGGAATCGGTAGGTGAATTTTTTCATTCCCCTGGCACGATTTAGTTTGACGACTAATTGCTTTGTGGGCCCGTCAGCTACATCGCCAATGGCGCCGGAAAACTCATCAATTGTCCACAGCCGATTACGTGTATCACGCAACACGCGCTTAACCGGCATCGACTCCATCTTTTCTGGCGCCAGCCGTGCCGAAACTCGCTCCAGACTGACGCCGTTGTCAAGCATCAGCGCGCCGCGCCAGTGTGGCAGCTCCACCGCTACGGCCTGTTGATTTTCTACTGCCCGCATAACGTCACTACTGGCAGGAATGGCCTTAACCGCTTTTAGGTTGGGCCTGAACGTAGGGTTCTGCGCCGGAAATGAAAGAAATAGTGGTTGTTCCGATATCACTTCGGGTATGTAAGCCAGGTGTTTGCCAACGGCATTCGCTATTTCAGCCTGCGACAATACCGCCGCGGGGTAAAGCAAATGCAGCGGGTAGGTCTGGCTATCTCGACACCACACAACATGCAACTCGCGGCGGTCTTTAGCAAACACAAAATGGTGGATGCCGTTGTCTGCATTCACGCCTTGCAGGCACTTGCTGCAGTTAAGTTGAGTAATGGTTTGCCGCAACGCATAAAACGCGGGCCTGATGTGGAAATCGTCACGGCCGCCGCGTATTTCTTTGTAGAAACTGACATTATCAATTTCCGGGTAGCCCTCGGCGCCACAATCAATCAAGCCATCGCGACTGCAAATCAATGGACCCCAATATACGCGGCTCAACGCCGTGCTCGCAGCGGCCAGCACACAATAGCGTACGAGATAATCTATTTGTTTTTGCTCGGGGTTAACCGCCTTGCGCCGCAGGCGTTTGGCGGTCCAGCAATTATAGGTGCAATAGGTTTTATCGACACCAAAACGCCGACCGATATAATCCAGCACTCGCGCCTTTTTAATCAGGTTCAGCGCTAGCGGCTTTTGCAACCAACGCCCCAGCGCACGGTGATCGTACGCTTCCGGCTCAATCACCCTCTCGACAAACAAATTGTTGGTGTGGATTTGCGGCACGCGGCTATAGCGCTTCATCGCCGCCAGGAATGCCAGGTTAAAAACAGGTTCAAAATCTGAAACGTTTGGCCCGGCCAAAGAAACGTGGAAAGGCGCCGCTTCTTGGCAGGCGATCTGCCATGCCTTAAGAAAGCCCCGATGACCAAACCCTGACCAACGCCCCCGATTGGGCGTACTGCCAATTTCGAAGGTGGCGACTTTTCCCTGATATTCGGCAAAAACCGAGGCAACAAAGCGGCGCCAGCGCTCCGCGGCCGCGTCGTTGTCGTCGTCCAATTTTCTTGCCTCTTCGGCGGGAGGAATAACGTTTAGTAGAACTTCCTTGCCTGCCGCCAACACCTGCCGCAAAAGCCGCTGCGCATCACCGCCGACAGAAGAGTAAGTATAATTCATGCGCACATGATCAATACCCAATTCCTGTAAACAGTCGATAATATAGCCGTCGCAACCGGCATCAGCCGCAGGCGCAATATTGATGCCGAACAGTCTATTGCTAACAAACTGGGGTGCTGCGGTAGATGAAATACCGGTCAACAAGCGTGACCGAATCAACGCGCTAACTACATCAATGGCTACCGGCGACCAGAAAAGCAGCAGGTTCTTATTTTTCAAGTAGACACCAACGTTCACGTTCGATGGGCGGACTATTGTAACCATCTGGCCTGAGTAAACCACCCCGATAGGGATGGCGCTTCGTTAAGTACCCAGGCCAAGCTGAATGAAATGGCCTATGACCCCGCCAGTGCAAAGTCGATTGGCGCAACCGGGCAACGCCGCCAGTACATTACTGCTACCAATCAAGTCCTATTATTGCGCGTCAATCTTTTTTCTTGATTAACTGATCCAGCCCCCCCATTGCGAACGCTGATAACACAAAGGTGAGGTGTATCACTACATACCACAGCAATTTATCATTCTGCGTATTCTCGGCATTCATAAAAATCTTAAGCAGATGGATGCTGGAAATAGCGACGATGCTGGCAGCTATTTTCGCCTTTAAGGATGACGAGTCCATCGTACCCAACCAACTCAGCTTTTCTTCGTCCTCATCCACATCCAGTTGCGAAACAAAATTTTCGTAGCCGCTCATCATCACCATGACTATCAACCCGCCGACCATGGCCATGTCGATCAACGACAGCACAGACAGCACCACGTCGGCTTCTTTCATGGTCAGAATTTCGGGCAGCATGTGAAAAAAAACTTCCTGAAAAAATTTCACCCCCAACGCCAACAGCGCGAAGGAAAGCCCTAAGTAAATGGGCGCCAGCAGCCAGCGCGAACGGTACATGGATTTTTCAATGAGTACTTCAATTTTTGCCATAACTATTGGCTCCATGCTTTGCTATGATGTTTGTAGTTTTTCTCAGCGCCCAATTTTCATGTAATCGCACAGTTACCGCAAGCGATATTGACGCTGGCTAATGACGGGAGAAAACTCATAGCCAGTCTGGGGCCCACAATTTCCACACACGATCGCCTGGCCATGTCGAAACCACAAAGAGACGATGCGCTATTCACGTTAGCGAAGGAAGTGCTACTGCAATGAATGCTTACGTGCATGCCTCGCTATTATCTCTTGATACCTTGGCTTAATGGCGCGTTCAATGGTCTCGACGCGTAAGGCTCTCATCTCCGCATATGTCTTTAGCGCGTAGTCTATATGCTCCTGCGCTAGCCCCCCTTCCTTGCAGCTCACTAGAAAGCGCGCTATATCCTTAATGTACGATCGCGGCAGCTTTCTGTTTACCTGGTGGCGCACGCCATCGAAATCGATCACCATGAGCGCGCCGCTGGACTCATTAAGAAGAATATTGGGCCATTTAAAATCACCGTGGCAGTAGCCGCTATTGTGCATGCACACCAATAGCTCGAGCGCTTTGTTTAGCAGCACCTGCGGCGGTAGCTGATCGTGAGACTCGGGCGACTCTTGATAGTGACGCAAGTCATTAAAGCCATCCGTGACCCGCAGAAACAAATAGCTACGTGTTTGACTGCGCAAATAACCGAGTGTGTCGGCAGTCGCCACGCCCAGTTGTTGC
Organism: uncultured Pseudomonadales bacterium; assembly: GCA_964544755.1. GTDB lineage: Bacteria > Pseudomonadota > Gammaproteobacteria > Pseudomonadales > JAUIET01 > JBBKXJ01. The sequence continues at coordinate 23,229 of CAZJDL010000023.1, forward strand.
ATTTTGCGTATTCTATCGTGCGCTCGTTGCGCGCGGCTGCTATGCACGCACTTGTCATAAAGTGTTTCGGCAAGGTGTTTCGGCAGATAGTACTTACAAAAAACCGTTTGATCATCGGCGCTGCCGAAGGTGTGATATATTTTGTTATAGTGCTTTTTGTTGGCGCCAACAAACGCCGTGCTGTTGTACCATTTATCAAAGTTTTCGCGGGCGGCAATAAACTCCGGCAGTGACGAGTCGGTCGATAGCTGGCCAACGCAATAAGCGTTACTGATTTCTTTGTACATAAATCGCTCTGGGTAGGCGCCGGCAGTATAAACACCCGTTTTCGCTCGACGCAATCACTAGTGTACTGTAACGAATAAACTGCACATATCAGCGATGGAGCAGAGATGTTATGACGGAAAACGCAGAAAATACTTTCGCTGGTGGCTGCACCTGCGGTGCTATCCGCTATCGCATGGAAAGCAGGCCGCTCTTTGTGCATTGTTGCCATTGTCACTGGTGCCAACGTGAAACAGGCGCGGCTTTTGCCTTAAACGCCATGCTTGAGACCGAACGCGTCACACTGCTGCACGGCAAGCCGGAAATGGTTCTAATACCTTCAAACAGCGGTAAAGGCCAGAAGTTTTGGCGCTGCCCGCAGTGTAGCATCGCGCTGTGGAGCAATTATTCCGGCGCGGGTGAGCGGATACATTTTATCCGCGTTGGCACGCTCGACGAAGCACACCGCCTGCCGCCGGATATCCATATTTTCACGGCATCAAAGCAACCCTGGGTTGTTATACCTGACGACCACCCCGCCGTAGAAAACTACTATGACCGGGAAGCGTATTGGCCGCAGGAAAGTCTCGCACGGAGGAAATCGTGTTTGCAATGACGCGGCGTATTCCACAACCTGTTTGGCTCAGCTAAAGTCGCGATCTGTCTGCCGGACGTATTTGCTCCTTTGCATTGCTTTACGCTGGCGGGATCCACCGAAGGTAACGATAAGCGACCGAATTGCTGGCGTTAGGATTCTAGTGCACTGTTACGCAAGCGTCGCTTTGCTCCAGCTGGTGACGCACATGTTCGGCAAAACCGGCGCCCGCCTCGGCATAGAAATTAAATGTAGCCCCTACCCCTGCGGCCTCCAGGGCAGCGCGATCATCCTCAAATTTGGCGACCGCAGCGATGACGCCATCATAATCAGAGTCATTCAGCAGCGTGACGGTCTGGAGCATATCACTAAGAGTCGGCAGCGCCAGCATCACCAGACGCAACTTACCCAGATCCATATCGCGCCAAAAGTCTGCATCTTCCGCATCGCCCAGAATTACCTGATGCCCGGACTGCTGATGCCGTTTCACATGATCAGCATCGGCATCCATGCCACAGACCTTGTCACCAACAGCTTCGCGCATCGATAGATAGGCTCCACTACCCACCCGGCCCAGGCCTACAACCAGAACTTGGGCTTCACCAATATCGGGCACCTCGTCTCCAGCCAGCCGACGCTCTGTTTCAAAGTGATGCAAGTGATGCTCTACAGTGGAATACAAACTGTGAGCACGGGCGTTAACTATCGAGCCGATGACGAAACTGAAGGTCAGTGCCAACGCGATAATTACCAGCCATTGTTGGTCAATCCAGCCGGCCCCCGCGCCTACGGCGGAGACGATCAAACCAAATTCACTATAATTGGCTAGCCCCGCCGTGCTTAAATAAGCTGTGCGCAGACGTAGCCGCAGGCGCGTCAGCAACCAAAAGAACAACCCCGTTTTCAGCGGTAGCAATAACAACACCAAGGCAACAGCAATCAGTACATCGGATAGAGTGGGCAGCGCACTGATGCCGATGGAGAGAAAAAAACCGATCAGGAATAAGTCCTTAAGGCTCAGTAATGTGCGCGCCAGTTCGCTGGATTTTTGTTGTCCGCTGAGCAGCACCCCAAAGATCAGCGCCCCCAGATCCCCCTTCATCCCCACCAGTTCAAATAACTCACCACCGCCGATGGCCATAAACATCCCGAACAGAACCAACACTTCACCGTGGCCACTGCGTTGCATGAAATGATTCAATACAGGGCGCGCGAATGGCAGGCATAGCAATGCCAGCGCCCAAACGGTCGGTGATTTATCCGTTGCCAATGTGAGAAACACCACTGCTATGATGTCCTGGATGATGAGGATGCCAATCGTCACCTGACCGTGGCGAGTTTTCATCTCACCGCGATCTTCCAGAATTTTCACAGCGAAGACAGTGCTGCTGAAACTCAGCGCGAAAGCGACAACCGCCGCTGCCCGCACGTCCAGCGAACCTAGCCAAACGAAACCCGCTAAACCCGGCAACAGCAACAGGCCGCCAATCAGTACCACCAATAGCGCCATGTGTGCGCCGGCAGTTGCCCATACCTCTGGCGCCAATAAACTGCGTAGCCGCAGTTTGAGGCCAATAGTAAACAGCAACAGAGTTACGCCCAGATCCGCAAATTTCTGCAAGGCCAGCCCGCCATCAATGCCCAGCGCATGTAAGGCAAAACCCGCAAACAAAAATCCAACCAGCGGTGGCAGGCGAATCTGTCGAGCAGAAAAGCCGAGCACCAGTGCCATTAGCAGCCACAGGGGATCCATAAATTACTCCGGAAAATAGAGATTTGACGTCCCGGCTGGCCTGCGGTAGTCGCTTGACGGGGTTGCCCCCAGTATAATACCGCAGGCTCCACCGCTGCCATACCCGGCCGCCTTCTCCAGGGTATCGTGGCGCCGGGCGTTCCTCGCGGCTATTGCACCGTTATCTCGTTGCGGGTCAGCGGCGTGGCGAGCAGAATATTGATGTGCATAGGAGGCAACGACAGCTACTGCCTACAAGTTGCCGGTCGCCTGATTGAGGATCTGCGTTAGATATTCGGTATCAAGTTCTTCTAGATTCGATACCTTCACATGTCGCATTTCTTTACCGGTACCTTCAAGAGCATTTTTCGGATCACTTAATAGCGCACCTTTAGTAAGCCCGAAGTTAGCACCTCGCTTCGTTGCGCGAATGTAAGCGACGTCCTTGCCATTTAACGTATACACCGGCTGGCTCCATTTGAATTCTTCGCTAAGCTGGGGAAAGTTCGACGCGATCAGCGACCGCAAGGCTTCGACGATTTTCGCCTATTTCGATTCTAATTTGGCAATATAGCCATCGACGTCACTCATGCAATTATCTTCCTTCTCAGCGTTGCTGTTGTCAATACAAACGCACATCAATAAATTGCTGAACTTGCGCTCGGCCAAACCTTCACTGCTTACGGCCTATTTTTTTACGGTACCTTGTTCGGTTACTTGCTGAAGCCAACCTTGCAACCCAGAGTGACTGCACAGTGATAGGCAAACAGCTACAGGCTAATGCCCATCACGATGGCACGCAGTATAGGCTACGGCAGGTATTGGTATGATGTCATCGGCCGGGTCGGTCAGGCGTGGGTGTTGTGAGTTCACCACAACAACGAGTCCGCTGCACGCCTTGATTTCTTCCAGCGATGCGAGTGATTTTTCAAACTTTATTTTGAAGAACCCTTTGCACCTTGGTGCGGGGGATCATTCAACCGTTACAGATTTCGCCAGGTTGCGCGGCTGGTCAACGTCGGTGCCTTTTAACACGGCGACGTGATACGACAATAGTTGCAGCGGTATGGTGTAGATTATCGGCGCTAGCACATCGCTCACCGCGGGTACATCGATAAGAACCTCATCGTTCTCGCGCGAGAAGCCCGAGCCTGCATCGGCAAATACAAACAGTTGCCCGCCGCGCGCGTGTACTTCTTCGAGGTTGGACTTGAGTTTTTCATGCAGCTCGTCGTTGGGCGCAACGGCAATCACCGGCATATCGCTATCTACCAGTGCCAGCGGTCCATGTTTGAGTTCACCGGCAGGATAAGCCTCGGCGTGAATATAGGATATTTCCTTTAGTTTTAATGCGCCTTCCATCGCCACCGGATATTGCACGCCGCGGCCGAGGAATAACGCATGGTTTTTCTCGGCAAACTGCTCAGCAATTCTTTCGATGGTGCGGTCGAGCTTTAATGTGAGGCCGACGAGGGCAGGCAATTTGTGCAGGTCTTGCACCAGCTCGGCTTCGCGCTCCTTACTCAAGCCCTGGCGGCGGCCTAATACGATGGTCAGCAACAACAAGGCCGTTAGCTGGGTAGTAAATGCCTTGGTTGATGCAACGCCGATCTCCGGCCCGGCCTGGGTCATCAACACCAGGTCCGATTCTCTAACGAGTGAGCTCTCTGGCGCGTTAACAATCGCCAGGCTTGCTTCAAAACCCGCCGCCTTGGCATTGCGCAACGCCGCCAGAGTGTCGGCGGTCTCGCCCGACTGTGAAATGGTGACGAGCAGGGTGCCCGGCCGCTTCACCGATTTGCGGTAACGAAACTCGCTGGCGACTTCGATCGAACAGGACACTCCGGCTAACGCTTCCAACCAGTAGCGCCCCACCATGCCGGCATGGTAACTCGTACCACAGGCGATGATCTGCACGTGTTGCGTGCGATCGAATATCTCGCTGGCGCCAGCGCCAAACGCGGCTTCCAAAACGGCGTTGTCACTAATGCGCCCGGTCAGCGTCGCCTGAATCACTTTTTCTTGCTCAAAAATTTCTTTCAGCATGTAATGACGATAAGCGCCTTTCTCGGCGGCTTCGGCGTTTTCAGTAATGCGTACGTAGCTGCGCTCTACGGGTACGCCACTGGCGTTCAGTATGCTGAAATTGTCCGGCGTGATCTCGGCAAAGTCGCCTTCTTCAAGATAGACAAAACGATCGGTCACTTGCCGTAGCGCCAATTGGTCAGACGCCAAAAAGTTTTCGCCGATGCCCAACCCAATAACCAGCGGGCTACCGCTGCGCGCGGCGACGATGCGGTGGGGTTCGCTTTTACAGAGCACCGCCAGACCGAACGCGCCTTCCAGTTTCGGCACCGTAGCGAGCACCGCGTCGCGCAGGCCCAGCCCCTCGCGCATTTTTGAATGTACCAGGTGCACAATCACCTCGGTGTCAGTTTGCGAGGTGAATTCATAGCCTTTGGCTTGCAGTTCTGCGCGCAGTATTTCGTGATTCTCGATAATACCGTTATGCACCAGTGCTATTTCATCGTTCGATACATGCGGATGCGCATTTTCTTCGCTGGGTTTGCCGTGGGTTGCCCAGCGCGTGTGCGCGATACCGGTGACGCCGTGCAGTTGTTTCTCGTGTACGCTATCGGCCAACACAGCAACCTTGCCCAACCTTTTGACGCAGCCGATGGAGTCGTCGGCATTTATGACAGCGAGCCCGGCCGAGTCGTAGCCGCGGTATTCCAGACGTTTCAAGCCTTCAATCAGGATGTCGGCGACTTCACGCCGCGCTGCTGCTCCTACAATACCACACATAATAGTTTCCTGGTTAGCGCTTCAGTCAAGCTTTTTAGCCTTGCGCGGCCGTTGCCAGCCGTCGATATTTTTCTGCCGTGCGCGCGCCACGGCAAGTTGTTTGTTGTCGACGTTCCTTGTTACCGTTGAGCCTGCGCCGACAAATCCTTCGTCGGCAATTGCGAGCGGTGCCACGAGGGTGCTGTTAGAGCCGATAAACACATTGTTGCCCAATTCAGTCTTGAATTTGTTGGCGCCGTCGTAGTTACAGGTAATGGTGCCCGCGCCTATATTGCAGCCGCTGCCCACCTCGGCATCACCCACGTAAGACAAATGATTCACCTTGCTACCGTGGCCCAGCACGGAGTTTTTAATTTCAACAAAGTTGCCCACCTTCGCCTGCGCTAACAGCTTTGTGCCCGGCCGCAAGCGCGCAAACGGGCCGACAACGCAGTCATCGCCGATGGTGGTATCTTCAATCACGGAATTGGCCTTGATCTCAACGTTGCTGCCAATCACAGCGTTTTGAATCACGCAGTTAGGGCCGATGGTCACATTGTCTCCCAGCGTCACCTGACCTTGCAGTACGACGTTCACATCGATAGTCACGTCGATGCCGCTGGTCAACTCGCCACGCAAATCGAAACGCACCGGGTCCATCACGGCGACCCCTTCTAACAAGAGTGCCTGTGCGCACTGGTATTGGTGCCAGCGCTCCAGCGCAATAAGCTGCTGGCGGCTGTTCACGCCCAGCACTTCCTGTTCAAAGTCGGGACTACAGGTAGTAATTGTCACACCTTGTTCAGCGGCCATGCCGATGATATCGGTAAGATAATATTCAGCCTGAGCGTTAGCGTTAGAAAGGCGCGGCAGCCAGTCTTGCATATAGCGGGTTGGCACGGCCATAAAGCCGGTGTTTACTTCGCTGATGCCGAGTTGTTCTTCACTGGCGTCTTTTTGCTCGACTATGGCGCTAACATCGCCGCTATCATTGCGAACGATGCGGCCGTAACCGCTGGGGTCGTTCAAGTGCGCCGTTAGCAGGCCCATGTTGTCATCGCCTACTGCCGCCAGTAAAGACCGCAAAGTATCGGCACGAATCAGTGGAATGTCACCGTACAAAACCAGTGCAATGCTGTCGTCGCGCAAACCAGGTAAGGCCTGTTGCACGGCGTGGCCAGTGCCGAGTCGTTCGAGTTGTTCGACCCAGTGAATATCATTGCCATGCACACGGTCGCGCACTTGCTCGGCGCCATGACCAATTACGATATGCAACTGCGCACCCGGCAACTCACGCGCCGCATTGATCACGTGCTGGAGCATGGGACGACCGGCCAGCGGATGCAACACCTTGGGTATATTCGACCGCATACGAGTACCTTGCCCTGCGGCAAGCACGATAACGTCAACTTTCAAGATAGAGCTCCAAGCGGATGTGAGTTTTTAGCTGCCTAAACATAATAAAAATTAGCATAAAAAAAGGGTAGCGCCAGCTACCCTTTTCCTTTTGACTAGTACTTTACACTATTCGTGCCCTTGCCTACCAAAACCGGCGTTCTTGCTTGTTTTTTATACTGGCCTAGCGGGCTCTTTTGCGCAATTCCCGTACGGTACGTAACTGGGCGGCCGCCTCGGCCAACCGCGTAGCCGCGCGGCCATAATCAAAATCAGCGCTTTTTTGCGCCATTTCCTGTTCGGCCTTTTGCTGTGCTTCCTCCGCCGCGGCCTCATCAACGTCGTCGGCCCGTGTTGCAGTATCGGCCAGAACCGTCACCATCGTTGGTTGCACTTCCAGGTAACCGCCGGATACATAATAAATTTGCTCTTCGCCTTCTTGCGTTTGCAGGCGAATCGGTCCTGGTTTGAGCGCGGTTAGCAGCGGTGTATGGCCCGGATAAATACCCAGCGCGCCGGCACCGCCAGTGGCCGACAACATCTCGATGCGGCCAGAGAAAATCTCTTTCTCAGCGCTAACGATATCGCAGTGTACGGTCATTGCCATCGGCGTTTCTCCAATCTCTACAACGATTTCGCTTTTTCAACAGCTTCTTCTATTCCACCCACCATGTAAAAGGCCTGTTCCGGCAGGTGGTCGTACTCACCGGCCAAAATACCTTTAAACGCCACGATAGTATCTTTTAGCGATACGTATTTACCCGGCGAACCGGTAAACACTTCCGCTACAAAGAAGGGTTGAGACAGAAAGCGCTGAATTTTACGGGCTCGATCGACGATTTGTCTGTCTTCTTCCGACAACTCGTCCATACCAAGAATGGCGATGATATCCTTCAGTTCCTTGTAACGCTGCAATACCGACTGCACGCCTCGGGCGACGTCATAGTGCTCTTGCCCAATTACCAATGGATCAAGCAAACGCGAGCTTGAATCCAGGGGATCCACCGCAGGATAGATACCTAGCTCGGCAATTTGCCGCGACAATACCAGGGTGGCGTCGAGGTGGGCAAAGGTCGTGGCGGGGGAAGGGTCCGTCAAGTCATCGGCCGGTACGTAAACCGCCTGGAACGACGTGATCGAACCGGTTTTGGTCGAAGTAATTCGCTCCTGCAAAATACCCATCTCGGCTGCCAGCGTGGGCTGGTAACCTACCGCGGAGGGCATACGACCCAGCAGGGCCGATACTTCGGTACCCGCCAGCGTATAACGATAGATATTATCGACAAACATCAACACGTCGCGGCCATCGTCGCGGAAGTTCTCCGCCATGGTCAGGCCGGTCAAGGCAACACGCAGGCGGTTGCCCGGTGGTTCGTTCATCTGGCCGTATACCAGGGCTACTTTGTCCAGTACGTTCGATTCCCGCATCTCATGATAGAAGTCGTTGCCTTCCCGGGTGCGCTCACCTACACCGGCAAACACCGAAAAACCACTGTGCTCGTGCGCGATGTTACGAATCAACTCCATCAGTGTAACGGTCTTGCCCACTCCGGCGCCGCCGAACAGGCCGACTTTTCCGCCCTTGGAGATCGGCATGATCAGGTCGATCACCTTAATACCGGTCTCTAACAGTTCCACTGTGGATGACTGGTCAGCGTAGGCGGGTGGCGAGCGGTGAATAGGCATGCGCTTTTGTTCGCCGATGGGGCCTTTTTCATCGATCGGATTGCCTAACACATCCATAATGCGGCCGAGGGTTTCCTCTCCCACCGGGACGGTAACCGGCGCACCGGTATTGCCTACGACCAGCCCGCGTTGCACACCCTCGGTGGAGCCCATGGCGATAGTGCGCACAATGCCGTCACCCAATTGTTGCTGCACCTCCAGCACCAGTTTTTTACCGTCGACATTCAGCGCGTCATAAACCTGTGGCACCGCCTCACGCGGAAACTCCACATCGATGACCGCACCAATAATCTGTACAATTCGCCCGCTACTCATTCCCGGATCCTCTTAATAAAAGCTTAAACAGCGGCTGCGCCACTGACGATTTCTGACAATTCTTGCGTAATAGCCGATTGCCGCGCCTTGTTGTACACGAGCTGCAATTCGTCGATCAGGTCGCCGGCATTGTCGGTGGCATTTCTCATGGCCAGCATGCGCGCCGCTTGTTCGCAAGCAAGATTTTCGACCACGCTCTGATAAACCTGCGATTCAATAAAGCGCACGAACAGGCCTTCCAGCAGCGCGCGCGCATCATCGGGCTCATAGATATAGTCCCAATGATCTTTCTTCAATTTTTCATTTTTTTCATTAGGGGGTAGCGGCAATAGTTGCTCGACGGTCGGCTGTTGCGTCATGGTGTTGATAAATTTATTGCTGACGATAAACACCTTGTCGAGCTTGCCGTCATTGAAAGCGTCCAGCATGACTTTTACAGCACCAATCAACTCGGTGATTTTCGGCGCATCGCCTAAACCGCGTATCGCCGCGGTAACATTGCCGCCGAAGCTGTTGAAGAAACCCGCCGCCTTACCGCCGATCAAACATAGGGCGATTTCAATGTCCTGGTCGGCCCATTCCTTCATGGCGCGCACGGTGGTTTTGAACAAATTGCTGTTCAGGCCACCGCACAAGCCACGGTCGGTGGAGACGACGATAAACCCCACCCGTTTGACTTCGCGCTCCACCATAAACGCATGCTCGTATTCAGCGTTTGACATGGCAATGTGACCCACCGCCTGCCGAATACGCCGTGCGTACGGACGACCATGCGTCATACGATCCTGCGCCTTGCGCATCTTGCTCGCGGCGACCATTTCCATTGCACTGGTGATCTTCTGCGTGCTGGAAATGCTGCCTATCTTGGTGCGTATCTCTTTTCCGCCTGCCATTTCGTGTCTCTTTTCTGCTGGTCATACGACCAGATACTTACCAGGTTTGTGTGGCCTTGAATTGTTCAATGGCCGTCTTGAAACCGTTTTCGATCTCGTCATCCCAACCGCCGCTGTCGTTCACTTTGCCCATCAACTCGGCGTGCTCGCTGTTCACATACGATAACAAGGCCGCTTCAAAGTCACCGATTTTAGCGACTGCAATATCAGCCAGGTGTCCTTGAGTACCGGCGTACAGCACCAAGCCCATTTCGGCAATCGACAGTGGCGAGTATTGCTTCTGTTTCATCAGTTCGGTGACGCGTTCACCATGATCCAACTGCGCTTTGGTGGAGTCATCCAAATCGGAGGCAAACTGCGAGAATGCCGCGAGTTCACGGTATTGTGCCAAGGCGGTACGAATACCCCCCGACAGCTTTTTGATCACCTTGGTCTGCGCCGCGCCGCCCACTCGCGAGACCGACAAACCCGCGTTAATCGCCGGTCGTGTGCCGGCGTTGAACAAATCGGATTCGAGGAAGATCTGACCATCGGTAATAGAAATCACATTGGTCGGTACGAACGCAGACACGTCACCGGCCTGGGTTTCAATAATCGGCAGCGCGGTCAGCGAACCGGTTTTGCCCTTCACTTCGCCGTTGGTGATTTTTTCTATATGCTCGACATTCACCCGCGCGGCGCGTTCCAGCAAGCGCGAGTGCAAATAAAACACGTCACCCGGGTATGCCTCGCGGCCCGGTGGTCGGCGCAGCAGCAGTGAGATTTGGCGGTAGGCCCAAGCCTGTTTGGTCAAATCATCGTAAATGATCAACGCATCTTGGCCGCGGTCGCGATAGTATTCCCCCATCGAACAGCCAGCAAACGGCGCAATATATTGCATCGATGCCGGGTCGGCGGCCGCCGCGGCAACGATAATAGTGTGCTCCATCGCGCCGTGCTCTTCCAGCTTATGTGCGACCTGGGCAATCGACGACTGCTTTTGGCCAATGGCAACATAAATACACTTAATGCCGGTGCCTTTTTGGTTGATGATCGCGTCGATGGCGATGGCGGTCTTACCAATCTGGCGGTCGCCAATAATCAACTCGCGCTGGCCACGGCCGATGGGTACCATGGAGTCGATCGACTTCAAACCGATTTGTACCGGCTGGTCTACCGACTGGCGCTGAATAACGCCGGGCGCGACTTTTTCCACCGGCGCGGTTAACTTGGCGTTTATGGGGCCTTTGCCGTCGATGGGATTACCCAGGGCGTCCACCACGCGGCCTTCCAGTTCGGGCCCAATCGGCACTTCGAGAATACGGCCGGTACAGCGGCAAGTCTGCCCTTCGAGCAGACCGAGATAATCACCCATGACCACGGCGCCAACCGAGTCGCGTTCGAGATTGAGCGCCAACCCGTAAACACCGCCTTCAAACTCGATCATTTCACCATACTGCACGTCGGCCAGGCCGTGAATGCGGATAATGCCGTCCAATACGCTGACAATCGTACCTTCGTTCTGCGCCTCGGTTGATATCTCCAGCTGATCAATGCGCTGCTTGATAATGTCGCTGATTTCAGATGGATTCAGCTGTTGCATGGTTAATTCCTCTATACCTTGTGTCTGTTTACAAGCGTGAGTGTCGGCGCGTGTTAATCAAGTCGAGACGATGGCCTCGCCCAGCTTGGCCAGCTTGCCCCGCACGGAGTCGTCGATAACCATATCGCCAGTGCGGATAATCACGCCGCCCAGTAGTTCCTTGTCGACCGTTGTCGTGACCGATACGGTGCGGTCCAGTTTTTTCTGCAGACTGGCCGCCAGTTTTTGTTTGGCACTGTCTTCCAGCGCAAAGGCCGACGTAATTTCGACGTTAACGGTTTTCTTGCGCTGGGCTTTTAATCCTTCGTACAATCGCGCCACGTACGGCAGCAGGGGCAGGCGGCGATTTTCGGCTAACACGCTGACAAAGTTGCGGCCCTCGTTGTTCAGTTGGTCGCCACACGCGTCGCTAATCGCCCGTGCCTGTTGCTCGCTGTTCAAATCCGGCGCACCGCACATTCGTACTATTTTCTCGTGCTGCGCCACCGCCGACAGCACACCGAGCATAGCGGACCAGGCTTGCATATCACCAGCGGCAACCGCGTAATCGAAAACCGCTCGTGCATAGGGTCTGGCCAGTGTTGCGAGTTCGGCCACCTTACAATTCCATCGCGAGTTTATCGAGCATTTTACTGTGCGCGCTCTGGTCTACCGTACTTTGCAGAATTTTTTCCGCTCCGGAAACCGCCAGTTCGGCTACCCGCGAACGCAAGGCTTCGCGAGCACGATTGTAGTCCTGGTCAATTTCCGCCTGCGCCGCATCTTTTAGACGGTCGCCTTCGACCCGTGCCTGACCCTTGGCCTCGTCAACAATCTGACTCGCCCGGCGATTGGCCTGATCTATAATGCCAGAAGCCTGTTCTTTCGCTGCCCGCAGTTTCCCCACCGCTTTCTCTTGCGCAAGCTGCAAATCATGTCCTGCCCGGTCGGCCGCATTGAGGCCGTCGGCAATCTGCTTCTGGCGTTCCTGCATGGCATTAATAACCGGCGGCCAGATATATTTCTTGCAGAACCATACGAAGATGATAAAGCTGATGAGCTGCCCAAATAAGGTCAGATTGATATTCACGCCCGTACCTCTTGCCGTTTCAAATAGTCGCCACTTATAGTTATAGAGCGAACAGGATGTAAAGACCGACACCGACTCCGATCATGGGCACCGCGTCGACCAGGCCCATCGCGATGAAAAACTGGGTGCGCAGCATGTTGATAAGTTCCGGTTGGCGCGCGGCGCCCTCCAGAAACTTGCTGCCCAACACACCCACGCCCACGGCGGCGCCGACGGCGGCCAAGCCCATGAGTATCGCACCCGATAAAGTAGTCAATGAACCTTCCATTTTTGTCTCCTGATATGATGAGGTAAAAACTAGTGACTGTCGTAGGCCATCGAGAGATAGACCACCGTCAAGATCATGAAAATAAATGCCTGCAGGGTGATAATCAAAATATGAAAAATCGCCCACGGCACCGACAACAACCACTGCGCGTAAAACGGCAACAGGGAGATGAGAATAAACACCATTTCACCGGCGTACATATTGCCGAACAGCCGCAAGGCAAGAGAAACCGGCTTAGCCAACAGGCCGACGATCTCCAGAAATAAGTTGAACGGAAACAGGAATTTCGGCAGCGGCTGAAATGCCAGTTCGGCACCGAAACCAGCCAGGCCTTTCTCCTTGATGCTGTAATACAATATGAGGATAAAAATGCCGATGGCCATGGCAGCGGGCGCATTGAGATCGGTGGTTGGCACCACCTTCATGTAGTGTATGCCGAGCATGCCCGCCAGATGCGGTATCCAATCAACCGGCACCAGATCCATTAAATTCTGCAGAAACACCCAGACGAATACGGTCAGGCCCAGCGGTGCGACAATGTCGTTTTTGTGGTGAAAAATACCTTTGACGTTGTCGTCGACGAAACTGACCACCACCTCAACAAAATTCTGCAGACCGCCCGGCACGCCGCTGGTGGCGTATTTGGCGGCGCGGGCAAACGCCCAGCAAAACAGCCCGCCGAGCACGATAGACCACCCCAAGGTGTCGAGATGAAGCGCCATAAAGCCCATATCTGAGGCTTCCTGGGCTGAGTGAGCAATCACCCATGAGGACTCTGCCAGCTCCTCACCGTCACCACGCACGTAACCGGCGGGCAACTTGCCATACGTTAAATTCTGCAGATGGTGTTGGATGTATTCGGAAGATGTAAGGGTATCGCCTGCCATACGGCTAAATATCTCGCGTTTTTTTGTTTTGTAAAAATTTCATCCGCGGCTGAGGCAGCGCCCAGATGGAAGCGCCAACCCCCACCAGCAGGGCAACTAAAAATGCGCCAAATAATGCGCCAACGTGCAAGGGTTCGACCAGCTTGAACACCAATGCAAATAAAACCACCAACAGCGTGAACTTGCCGACTTCGCCCATATAAAACGAGCCGACAATACGTTCGGCCTGACGGGTGCCGTTGTAGTGAAACGCGCGCCAGGCAAACCAGGCGCTAGGCACTATCGCAACCAAACCTCCCAGCAAGGCGGACAAACCAGCCAAGCCACTCTTAAACACATACAAACCCGCTGCTAACACAGTGGCGAACATACATTGCAGAAGAATCAGACGGAATACAGGCGGCTTCTCGATGGTGGCGGGTGAATTATTTGCCAAATCTTGCTAACACCAACGGCCTAAAAACACTGTATGGTTAGTCCCCAACTAACGGATGTAAATTATAGGGAGTTTGCCTGCTGTACGCAACCCTCTCTTTACGCAATCCTTTACGCAATCCTGACGACACCCTCACGGAGAGGGGACAACAGA
>CAZJDL010000024.1:0-37098 GCA_964544755.1 uncultured Pseudomonadales bacterium
ACCCCACGCTGCCCTTGATATTTGCCGCCGCGATCCTTGTAAGTCACATCGCACTGCTCGTCCGATTCGAAAAACAGCATTTGCGCAACCCCTTCGTGGGCGTGGATTTTCGCTGGCAGGCTGGTGGTATTGGAAAACTCCAGCGTCACGTGCCCTTCCCACTCCGGCTCCAGAGGCGTGACGTTCACGATAATACCGCAGCGCGCATAGGTCGACTTACCCAGGCAAATAGTCAATACATTGCTGGGAATGCGGAAATACTCCACCGTGCGCGCCAGTGCAAAAGAGTTAGGCGGGATGACGCAAGCGTCGGCCCGAATATCAACGAAGCTGTTTACGTCGAAGTTTTTTGGGTCAACCGTCGCCGAATGGATGTTGGTGAATATTTTGAAATCATTGGAGCAGCGAACGTCGTAGCCATAGCTGGATGTACCATAGGAAATCACTTTTTTGCCGTCGCGCTCGCGCACTTGATTGTGCTCAAACGGCTCAATCATGCCTTCTGCCGCCATGCGGCGAATCCAATGGTCGGATTTAATCGTCATTGTTTATTCAATCGTCTGAAACCGTAATATTCGGCAATTCCTTCGCCTTACCCTGCTGCGCCTCCAATCGCTGCATAACTGAAAGCGCCGCCGCCCGGTAGATCTGGCTGACCGCGCTGCCGGCGTCTACCGTTACCGCCGGGTGGCCACTGTCGGTTTGCTCACGAATCGAGCGCTGCAAGGGCAAAGAGCCAATCAGCTCGGTATCATAGTCGGCGGCAATGCGTTCGCCACCTCCTGCACCAAACAAATGCTCTTGATGCCCGCACTCACTGCAAATGTGTACCGCCATGTTTTCAATAACGCCGAGCACCGGAATGTTGACCTTGCGGAACATTTCGATGCCTTTCTGCGCGTCCAGCAGCGCAATATCTTGCGGTGTCGTGACAATCACCACACCCGCCACCGGTACTTTTTGCGACAGCGTTAGTTGAATATCGCCGGTACCGGGCGGCATATCGATCACTAAAATGTCCAGCTCACCCCATAGCGTTTGCGTTAACAGTTGTTGCAAGGCGCCACTGACCATCGGGCCACGCCATACCATGGGGGTTTTTTCGGTCACCAGATAGCCCATCGACATGGTCTTGAGGCCGTGCGCTTCGACCGGCAAAAAGAATTTTTCATCGCGCACCTCGGGCCGGGTGCCTGCGGCGATACCCAGCATCAGCGGCTGACTCGGGCCGTAGATGTCAGCGTCAAGCAGACCGGTTTTAAACCCCTCGTGTGCCAGCGCGGCAGCCAGATTGACTGCGGTGGTGGACTTGCCAACCCCGCCCTTGCCGGATGCAATGGCAATAATGTGTTTAACCGACTCGAGACCGCTCATTGCGTTGTATACCTGTAAAAACAGGCGCCAAGTGTACCACCGGGAGCGAGGTTTAGGTCGAGTAAAAGAATGGCTTTAGGCGAGCAGCTAATGCAAATGGCCGGTAAAGACGCTATAGTACCGTGCTGTTTATGCACGACAGGTCATCTCCTTTTAAGCCTTTTAAGTTTTCCAATGCAAGCTCTAAAAAGAAAAATACTGGTCACCCACGCCTTGCCGTATGCGAATGGGTCGCTGCACCTTGGTCATCTGCTGGAATCCATTCAAACCGATATCTGGGTGCGTTTTCAGAAACTGCGCGGCGCAGACTGCCTGTTTGTGTGCGCAGAAGACGCGCACGGCACCGCCATTATGCTCAAGGCCGAGGAATCGGGTGTCACACCAGAGCAACTGATTGACGCGATGCGGATCGAGCATCTGCGCGATTACGCCGATTTTCATATCGAATTCGACCACTTCCATTCAACCCACTCGGAAGAAAACCGTCATTATTGTGAGTTGATTTACCAGCGCTGCGAAGCACAAGGTCATATCGCCACGCGTAATATCGTGCAGGCCTACGACCCGGAAAAAAACCTGTTTCTGGCCGACCGCTACGTTAAAGGAACCTGCCCGCGCTGCGGCACTGACGATCAATACGGCGACAACTGCGAGAACTGCGGCGCCACTTACAGCCCCGCTGACCTGGTTAACCCAAAATCACAATTGTCCGGCGCAACGCCGGTTGAAAAAGAATCGCTGCACTACTTTTTTCGCCTGCCTGAGCTTGAGGCCATGCTCAAAGACTGGACCCGCGCAGGCACTTTGCAAGAGCAGATTGCCAATAAACTCAGTGAATGGCTGGACGCCGGCCTGCAGGAATGGGACATTAGCCGCGACGCGCCGTACTTTGGTTTTGAGATCCCAGGCGCGCCGGGCAAATATTTTTACGTGTGGCTGGACGCGCCGATTGGCTATATGGCGAGTTTTGCCTGGCTTTGCCAACAACAAGGGTTGGATTTCGATGCCTATTGGGGCAAGGATTCCGACGCCGAGCTGTACCATTTCATCGGCAAAGACATTATCAATTTTCACGGTTTGTTTTGGCCGGCACTGCTGGCCAGCTCGGGCTTTCGCTTGCCGTCAGCCATTTTCGTGCATGGTTTCCTCACCGTGAACGGCACCAAAATGTCGAAATCGCGCGGCACGTTTATCAAGGCGCGTACTTATCTCAATCATCTGAACACCGACTACCTGCGTTATTACTATGCGGCGAAATTAACTGCCGCGGTCGATGATATCGATTTAAATCTGCAAGACTTTCAGCAGCGCGTCAACTCCGACCTGGTCGGCAAGGTGGTCAATATTGCCAGCCGTTGCGCCGGGTTTATCGGCAAACGCTTTGGCGGGCGACTGGCGCCCGAATGCAGCGAACCCGAATTGATGCGCCATTTCATCGCCACTGGCGAATACATTGCCGAGCTGTATGAAGCGCGCGAATTCAGCAAGACCGTGCGCCAGATTATGCAACTTGCCGATCAAGCCAATCAGTATATTGACGCACACAAACCCTGGGAGCTAGCCAAGCAGGAAGATCAACAGCAAACCGTGCACGAAGTATGTTCGGTTGGCATAAATCTGTTTCGCTACCTGATCACTTACTTGCAACCCATTCTGCCGGCTACCGCGCAGAAGGCCGAAGCGTTTTTGAACGTACCGCTGCGCTGGCCGGTACAAGGCGATATCCTGCTCGACCACGCTATCAACAAATTCAAACCGCTTATTACCCGCATTGAAGAAGCACAGGTAGCCGCCATGGTGGAAGAAAGCAAAGAGACGAGCAGCGAGGTGGCCACCGGTACGAATGCCAAGTCAAACGCTGACGCAGAAAACAGCGGCGAAATAACGATCGATGATTTTCTGAAAATTGACTTGCGCGTCGCACGCGTGACCGCCGCCAGCGATGTCGAAGGCGCCGACAAGCTGCTGCAACTCACGCTGGATGTGGGCGACCATACGCGCCAGGTTTTTTCCGGAATTAAAACAGCATATCAGGCGCCAGACCTGGTCGGTAAACTGGTGGTGGTGGTCGCCAATCTGAAGCCTCGAAAAATGCGTTTTGGCGTCTCGGAGGGCATGGTGCTGGCGGCGGCCGGGGAAGGTAAAGAAGAAGTGTGGCTGATCGAACCCGATGGCAGTAAAGCTACCGAGCCGGGTGCACGAGTTGGTATGCGGGTGAGTTAGTCGGGCCATTTAAGCCTTTTTGGCATATTAATAGACAATTATGTTTATTGATTGTTCAAGAACCGCCGTTTAACATCGTCGATAGACACATTTTTGTGCACTATTAGGCTTGAGCATAAGGGCTGAATCGAGTGGAAAGTTCAGGGGCCGCTCCGAGCGGGGATGCTGGGAATCGAGCCTGCGTGGATGTATTCACTCACCACATCGGTGTGGCTCGCCCTGTACCGGGCCGCCAACGGCCGTGCACAGCGGCTTTCCTGCCGATTTGTCACGCCATGTTCCGCATCTTTCTATTCGGTTTAGCCCTCTCCGATGCCAGAACAAGTGCCATTCGGTCATCTTCCCGTTAATTCGCCAGTCGCCTAACGGCCGTATCGTAAACAATTATTGGGTTAGAGATTTGACGTGGAATATCTGTCGCTGCTAATCGGTGCCATATTGGTTAACAACTTTGTGCTGGTTCAGTTTCTCGGTTTATGCCCGTTTATGGGCGTGTCAAACAAGCTGGAAACCGCGATCGGCATGTCGGCAGCGACTATTTTCGTGCTGACGCTGTCGTCGATCTGCAGCTATCTCACCTTTGCCTACCTGCTGCAACCGCTGGGGCTGGAGTATCTCGATATCATTGCCTTTATCGTTGTCATTGCCGTGGTGGTACAGTTTACCGAGATGGTGGTGCACAAAACCAGCCCGCTACTGCACCGGGTACTGGGCGTGTTCCTGCCCTTGATCACCACTAATTGCGCGGTGTTGGGCGTGGCCTTGCTGAACATCAACAAGCAGCACGACTTTGTTCACTCGGCGTTGTTCGGCTTCGGCGCGGCGGTGGGTTTTTCATTGGTGCTGATTCTGTTCGCTGCAATGCGCGAACGCCTTAACGTCGCCGACGTTCCCGCGCCATTCAAAGGTGCGGCTATCGGCATGATCACCGCCGGCTTGATGTCGCTGGCCTTTATGGGCTTCGCCGGGCTTGTGTAATTAATGCAGATGTTGGATTGGGCGGTGCAACACCCCTTCTTCGCGGCAGTGATCGTATTGCTGATATTGTGCGCACTGTTTGGCGCGCTGCTGGGCTTTGCGTCGATTAAATTTGCGGTGGAGGGCAACCCCCTCGTTGACCAAATCAATGCTGTTCTGCCGCAAACGCAATGCGGCCAGTGTGGTTACCCTGGCTGCAAGCCATACGCCGAAGCGATTACCGACGGCGATGCCATCAACAAGTGTCCGCCCGGCGGCGAAGCAGGCATACAGGCTCTGGCCGATCTGCTCGATGTAGAAGCCATTCCGCTGGACACCGAGCACGGCGAAGAGAACGTAAAAACTATCGCTTATATTCGCGAAGACGAATGCATAGGCTGCACCAAGTGTATTCAAGCCTGTCCGGTCGACGCGATTCTGGGCGCCGCAAAATTGATGCACACGGTGATCGTCAGCGAATGCACTGGCTGCGATTTATGCGTTGAGCCCTGCCCGGTGGACTGCATCGATATGCTGCCCGAGGAAGCGAGCTTGCAGACCTGGTCGTGGCAGTTACCGCCAACCAACCCAACGGCGCAACTGATAGCCACCGACCGCGGGCACGGAGCAGCCGCATGACACGCCGCGTATTCGATATCCATGGCGGCGTGCACCCGCCGGGAAACAAGTCGCAATCGCTCGCCGCAGCGATTGTCCCGGCCGGCATTCCCGAGCTGCTGATATTGCCGTTGTCGCAAACGGTGGGAGCGCCCGCCAAAGCCATCGTGCAGGCGGGTGACCAGGTTTTAAAAGGCCAGATGATTGCCGAGGCTAACGGTTTTGTTAGCGCACCAGTGCATGCGCCCAGTTCAGGCACTATCGTTGCGGTCGATGATCAGTTGATTGCCCACAGTTCGGGTATGACCGCGCCCTGCATGACGCTACGAACCGACGGCAGGGACGACTGGATAAAACACGAGGGGGTCGCGGACTATCGCCGTTGCGATAAACAAGAGTTGCTGCAATTGATCCGCGCCGCCGGCATTGCCGGTCTGGGTGGCGCCGGCTTCCCAACGGCGGTCAAACTCAACCCGCCAGCTGACAAGCCCATCACAACCCTGATTATCAACGGTACGGAATGCGAACCCTATATCACCGCCGATCACATTTTAATGCGCGAGCGCGCCGCGGATATTGTGCGTGGCGCGGAAATACTCGCGCATCTGCTGACGCCGCAGGAAACTCTGTTTGGCGTGGAAGACAATAAGCCCGACGCGATCGCCGCCTTGCGCAAAGCGGCGGAAGGAACGGCAATAGAAATCGTCGAGTTTGCAACAAAATATCCATCGGGCGGGGAAAAACAGCTCATTGAAATTCTAACCGGCAAGCAAGTACCCAGCGGTGGCCTGCCCGCTGATATCGGTATCGTCTGTCAGAATGCCGGCACCACTTACGCCATAGCGCGCGCGATCGAGCACGGCGAACCGCTAATCTCACGCGTCACAACGATCACCGGCAAGACGGTTGCCCGACCGTGCAACATGGAGGTTCTGCTAGGAACGCCGCTGCGTTTCTTGCTGGAGCAATGCGGCTGGCGCCCCGGGGACATGTCACGTTTGATAGTGGGCGGCCCGATGATGGGTTTTACCATGCCCTCGGCCGACGTACCGGTGGTCAAAACCAGCAACTGTATACTGGCCCCCAACGAGCAAGAGATGCCGACGCCCCACACCGCACAGGCCTGCATTCGTTGCGGCCTGTGCGCTGAAGCCTGCCCGGCGAGCTTACTGCCACAGCAGCTGTACTGGTTCGCGCGCGCCAGGGAATATGAAAAACTTGAGGAACACCATCTGGCCGATTGCATCGAATGCGGCGCCTGTTCCTACGTCTGCCCGAGCAATATCCCGCTGGTGCAATATTATCGGGCCTCCAAAGCTGAAATACGCCACCGTGATCTCGAGCACGTTAAAGCAGAACAGGCGCGCGTGCGCTTTGAGGCACGCGAAGCACGGCTGGAAAAGCTGGAGCAGGAAAAGCAAGCCAAGCGCAAAGCTCGCAAGGCAGCCGCTAAAATGTCCAAACCGAAAAGCAGCGAAGCAGACCCAAAACGGGAAGAAATTCGGGCCGCGGTTGCGCGCGCCAAAGCTAAAAAAGAAACCAACGCTGCCAACGAAGACCCCGTTCAGGCAGCGATAGCACGCGCGCAGGCACAACGTGCGCAAGCCGCTTCCACGCCTGTAGACCCGTTGGCCCAGTTACAAAAAAAACTGGCTAGCGCCGACAAGCGACTGGGCAACACGCGGGCGAAACTGCAGCGGGCGCAAGACGCAGGCTCGGACAAAATCGCCTTGCTGGAAGGCTCGCTAGGCAAGCTGGAGGAAAAACGCCAGCAAGCGCAGCAGGCGTTGGAAGACTTCCAGCGCCAGGGCACAGCGTAATGGTACAGCCGCCCATCACGTCACCGCACGTCAGCGCCAGACAAGACACAGGCGCGGTCATGCGTCTGGTGCTGTTGGCAACGCTGCCCGGCGTCGCCACCTTGACCTGGTTTTTTGGCTGGGGGACGGTCATTAACATCTGCTGGGCCAGCCTGGTTGCCATCGGCGCGGAAGCACTGGTGCTTAAACTGCGCAAGCGCCCGGCCGGCTTTTACTTGCGTGATTGCAGTGCGCTGGTCACGGCTTTCCTGTTGGCGATATCCATACCGCCTTACGCCCCCTGGTGGTTGCTATTGGTCGGCGTGGCGGTTGCGATTATCATCGCCAAGCAATTGTATGGCGGCATCGGTTACAACCCGTTTAATCCGGCCATGGTTGGCTACGTCGTGTTACTGATCTCTTTTCCGGTCGAGATGACGAGCTGGGCCGCCCCGGCCGGCAGCGTTGCCGATCAGCCCGCCCTGCTCGGCCCGCTGGATGCGCTGTACGCCAGCTTTCCATGGCTGACAGCGCAATCGATAGACGCCTTCACCATGGCGACACCGTTAGATGTTTTCAAACAGAACGACAGCCGACTCGTCACCGAATTGTGGGGTAGCGAACCGCAGTTTGGCGTCTTCGGTGGCCGCGGCTGGGAATGGGTTAACGTCGCATTTTTAGCCGGCGGCCTGTGGCTGCTCTACAAACGTATATTTACCTGGCACGCGCCGGTCAGCATGTTGATAGCCCTGGCGCTCATGGCGGCGCTGTTCTACGACGGTGGCAGCGCCGCCAGCAAGGGCTCGCCGTTGTTTCATTTATTTACCGGCGCCACCATGTTCGGCGCGTTTTTTATCGTCACCGACCCGGTCAGCTCAGCGGTCAGCAACCGTGGCCGCATTATTTACGGCGCCAGCATCGGCGTGCTGATATTTCTGATCCGCAATTACGGCGACTACCCTGACGCGGTCGCTTTCGCCGTGCTGTTGCTGAACTTTGCCGCACCATTAATCGACTACTACACGCAACCACGCACCTACGGGCACGGCAGGAGCACGCGCAAATGATGGGCCAGGCGATCAGCCGTAACAGTTTACTGCTCGGCCTGTTTGCCGTTGTCACAACCGGTGTCATTGCTGCCACACAGCTGGGCACCAAGGATCGTATCGCCGAACAGATACGCGCGGCGCGCGAGAAAGCGCTGTTGGAAATCGTGCCGGCCAGCCGCCACAACAACGCCATGCTCGACACCACTTTGCCTATCGCGGACGCGGATCTGCTCAATTTGAATGCGGAACAGCGAATCTTCATCGCTCAGCAGGACGGCATTGCCGTTGCCTTTGTATTTCCCAGCGTCGCACCGGACGGCTATAGTGGCGCCATAGAACTGCTGGTAGGGATAAATGCGGACGGCAGCATCGCCGGAATGCGCGTGGTGCAGCACGAAGAAACGCCGGGGCTGGGTGACAAGGTTGATCTCAAGAAATCTGATTGGGTGCTGGGGTTTAATGGCCGTTCGTTGAGTGACCCGCCCCCCGGGCAATGGAAGGTAAAAAAAGACAAGGGTGTGTTCGACCAGTTTACCGGCGCGACCATTACGCCGCGCGCGGTCACGAAAGCGGTGTACCAGACTTTGGAGTATTATCGCCTGCACCAGGAAGAATTATTGGCGCGGGCACAAACTGCCACCGCAAGAGAGGTACCAGCCGATGGCGAATGATGTCAGCTACTCAGAGCTCTCGGCCAACGGCTTGTGGAAAAACAACCCGGCGCTGGTGCAACTGCTGGGTTTATGCCCGCTGTTGGCAGTGAGCGGCTCGGTCGTCAACGCGCTGGGCTTGGGCCTGGCGACGATCTTCGTGCTGGTGTGTTCGAATACCGCAGTATCCATTGTGCGCAACGTGGTGTCTGACGCCATTCGCCTGCCAGCGTTTGTGATGATTATTGCCTCCTCTGTGACCTGCATCAAGTTGTTAATGCAGGCGTACGCCTTCGAGCTATACCAGATTCTGGGTATTTTCATTCCGCTGATTGTCACCAACTGCGCCATTCTCGGCCGCGCCGACGCGTTCGCCTGCAAAAACAAGGTGCTGCCGTCGGCCTACGATGGCTTTATTATGGGCGCCGGCTTTGCGCTGGTGCTGGCTGTGCTCGGTGCGATGCGTGAGATTATTGGCACCGGTGCTATATTCGCGGATATGCATTTACTGTTCGGCCCGGCCGCGGCAAGCTGGAAGATGACGCTGTTTGTTGACTATCCAGGTTTCTTGCTGGCCATCGTTCCGCCAGGGGCGTTTATTTTTACCGGCTTACTGATCGCTATGAAGAATGTGATCGATGCGAGCGTAAAGGCACGGGCGGATGCGCGCAAGGCCAAGCCAGTGGCGGGTAGTAAGCGGGTGCGGGTGACCGGGACGATTCGTTGAGCGCGTAATCACGCTAAATGAACAAACAAAAACGCTGCGAAATTTTCCAACGCCTGCAGGCCGAAAACCCGACGCCCACGACGGAATTGCAGTTCGTCTCGGCGTTTGAGTTGCTGGTAGCAGTGACGCTGTCTGCGCAAGCGACCGATGTGAGCGTGAACAAGGCAACAAGCAAACTATTTAAAGTTGCCAATACGCCGGAGGCAATGGTCGAGCTGGGCGTTGACGGCCTGAAAAATTACATCAAGACCATCGGCTTGTATAACAATAAAGCGAAGAATATTATCGCTGCCTGTGAAATTTTGCTGGAAAAACACGGCTCGCAAGTGCCGGCAACACGCGAAGCATTGGAAGCCCTGCCAGGAGTGGGCCGCAAAACTGCCAACGTGGTTTTAAATACCGCCTTTGGCGAGCCGACGATCGCGGTCGATACGCACATCTTCAGGCTGTCGAACCGTACCGGGATAGCGCCCGGAAAAAACGTCATTGAAGTTGAGAAAAAACTTCTAAAGTTCGTGCCGGATGAATTTAAAAAAGACGCCCATCACTGGTTGATCTTGCACGGGCGCTACATCTGTGTAGCGCGCAAGCCCAGGTGCGGTGCCTGTGTAATTATAGATTTGTGCGAGTATAAGAAAAAGGATTACGGCGACTAAATCGTGCTCGTCGGCAAATTGCTCACCGCCATCACCCCCGCGCACGACGGCGTGGATGCAGAAGGTAGAGTAACGCAAGAGCAGTTGCCACGAAGGGGGTTCAGTAAGCTCCACTGCACCCCTGCTTTTGCAGGGGTGCAGATTGCGATGAATCGCCCGCACACATTAGCGGGCCTGTATCAGCTCAACCATATAACCATCCGGGTCTTTCACAAAAGCGATAACGGTCGAGCCATGTTTCATTGGCCCCGCTTCGCGCACTACCTCGCCGCCTTTGGTTTTTATATCTTCACAGGTTTTATAAATATCATCGGCGCTCAGCGCGATATGCCCGTACGCATTACCCAAGTCGTATTCGGTGGTATCCCAGTTATGGGTCAGTTCAAGTACCGCCTGTTCTGACTCGTCGGCATAACCGACGAACGCCAGTGTAAACTTACCTTCCGGGTAGTCTTTGCGGCGCAGTAACCGCATATTCAGAACTTCGGTGTAAAACTGCAGCGATCTTTCCAGATCACCGACCCGCAACATAGTGTGTAATATACGCATACTCAGCTCCTCTACTGTAGATGTGTGATTTCGGCCAAAGGCAAGTTCATCAGGATGGCGTCTTCCCTGCCCTTTTTTGCCGGGTAATAATTACCGCGGCGGCCAACCTCATAGAAACCGATGGCGTGGTACAAACTTTGTGCGACAATATTGGACTGTCGAACTTCCAGCAGGCAGGTTTCCGCGCCTTCGCTTTTTACCAGCTCCAGCATTGATTCCAGCAACTGCCTGCCGAGACCACGGCCATGATAGCTGTCCGCCACACCGATATTCAGCAACGTCGCTTCGGCAGCGACGACATTGAAAATCGCGAAACCCACCAGTTCACTGTCAATGATCAGACAGCGGCTCAAATGTCGGGCGCACAGGCTGTCGATAAAGTTTTGTTCACGCCATGGAAACGCATTGAGCTCATTTTCAATCTTCAACAGCGTGGGCAGGTCTGACCGCGCCAGTTCTCGCAGTTGCATCGTTAAACTAGGCTCGCAAGATTTGCAGATGCCGCCAGGTTTCAGCTTTCAGCGGCGGATTGTGCAACAACTCCACGCCGGAATGCGTGGTAACGATACTAACGCCAGGGTAAAGCAGCGCGCTATCAACCTGCACACCGGCAACGAATTCGCTGTCACTCGTGCCGAGCACATGCTGCGCGGCAAGCGCGCCCATTAGCACTATATTGCTGGGACTATGCTGCTCAATCAAGCGTTGCAACACACCAGACACCATCTCCTGCGGCGACAGCGCAAGCGTTTGACTGCCGCCAGGTATGGGCCAGGCAAAATAATCGGGTTGGTTGCGCTGCAAGTTTGCGTGGCCAAGCGCAAACAACAGATTACTGATCAATTGCTGCTGCATGCGCGCGTCCAGCACCTGATCAACGATCAGCAATTCTGGCGCCCAGGCATAAAAAGCGAGCTGGAAAGACGTGGCGGCATGGCCCGCCGCTGGTGGCTGCCGCGGCACGCGCGGCGTTGGGCTTTTTGCCGGCGCGGCGCCGGCCAACTCTTGCTGTAGCCTTCCGGCACGGGACTGCGCCGCGGCGCTGTCGCGCTCGTTCGAGTCACACGCGGCGGGGCTGGCCGGTTGCTCCTGCAATGCGGTGGCTTGTTGCATGTCTTTTCGAGCGCACACGCGACCGGGCGCGGCACCGGGCAATTGCCGTTGCGGCACCCAGCAATCGATACCCATGGCAGCCAAGTAATGCTGCCTGCGGCTGTGTTCCACGGTCTTTATACGCCTTCGCGCTGCGGATGTTCACGCATCACACCGGCCTGCAAAATATTAAGCGCATTCAGGTAGGCCTTCACCGATGCCACTATGATATCGGTATCAGCGCCAGAGCCATTAACGATGATGCCATTTTTTTCCAGCCGCACGGTGACCTCGCCCTGCGAGTCGGTACCACTGGTTATGGCGTTAACCGAATACAGCAACAACGTGCTACCGCTGTCAGCCACTTTCTCCAGCGCTTTAAATGCTGCATCGACCGGGCCATCGCCTTCGGCTGCTACGCATTGCGTCTCCCCGTCAACGGCAATCAGCAATTCGGCGCGTGGTAGTTGCCCGGTTTTTGATATGGCATGCAGAGACTCGAAATGGTATTTTTCCTCCACGGCAGGCAGCGATACATCGCTGACCAGCGCTTGCAAATCTTCATCAAAAATTTCATGCTTTTTGTCAGCCAGAACTTTGAAGCGTGCAAAGGCGGCGCTGAATGCGTCGTTGTCGGCAAAACTGATCCCCAGGTCGTGCAGGCGCGCCTTAACGGCCGCGCGGCCCGAATGCTTGCCTAACACCAGCTTATTGGCGCTCCAGCCGACGTCTTCGGCGCGCATGATCTCGTAAGTTTCGCGCCTTTTCAGCACGCCGTCTTGATGAATACCGGCTTCGTGCGCAAACGCGTTGGCGCCGACAATGGCCTTGTTCGGTTGCACCGGAAAACCGGTGATGCTGGAAACGAGGCGGGAAGTCGACAAAATCTGGGTCGTGTCGATATTCGTTTGCACGTTATATTCGGCCGGCCGCGTGCGCACGGTCATGACGACTTCCTCCAGCGAGGCATTGCCGGCCCGCTCGCCCAGACCATTGATCGTGCATTCCACCTGACGTGCGCCATTCAATACCGCCGCCAGCGAGTTTGCCACTGCCAGACCGAGGTCGTTGTGACAATGCACCGAAAACACGGCTCTGTCGGCATTGGGTACTCGTTCCATCAATTGCCGAATATGCTCACCGTATTCGTGCGGCACACCGTAGCCGACGGTATCGGGCAGATTGACCGTGGTGGCGCCGGCTGTAATAACGGCTTCCACCACGCGGCACATAAAATCCATGTCGGTGCGGCTGGCGTCTTCGCAGGAAAATTCCACGTCATCGGTGAACTTGCGCGCCCAGGTGACCGCGTCAACGGCCTGCTCCAGCACCTGCCCGGGCCGTAGCTGCAATTTGTATTGCATATGGATGGGCGAAGTCGCGATGAAAGTATGAATTCGCTTGGCCGTCGCCGGTTGCAAGGCCTGCGCCGCGCTCTCAATATCACGTCTGGTGGCGCGCGCCAGGCTACAGACCGTGCTTTCTTTGACCGTTTCGGCCACGGCTTTGACCGCCTCGAAATCGCCCGGGCTGGCAATCGCGAAGCCGGCCTCAATCACGTCAACCCGCATCCGTTCCAGCGCCTTGGCGATACGCAATTTCTCGTCTTTGGTCATGCTCGCGCCGGGGCTTTGCTCGCCGTCACGCAAGGTGGTATCGAAGATGATTAGGCGATTATGACTCATGCTTGAGCTCCATTCCCGGGACGGGTAATTGTAACACTGCGGTTAATCGTGTGTGCTAAACCCAGCGCCAACCATGATCTCGGAAAAACCTGAACCCGGAGCGTGTAAAGTGCAGAATATGGCGCCAGCCCTTACGCGCCGCATCGCCACCGTGATGGATAATGTTGACCGTTGGTACATAGGCCAGCTTTGCCAGCTTGCTGACGCGCAGCGATAAATCGAAGTCTTCGAAGTAGAGAAAGTATTTATCGTTGAAGCCACCAATGGCCTGCAATAACGGCGTTCGGACAAACATGCAACAGCCGCTCACAATCTCTACTGTCGCCAATGGCACCTGCGACAGATCCAATTCGCGCATTTCATAGCGGGCCAGGCGGTTTCGAAAAAGAGGGTGCCAGCGTTGCGGCACAAAGCCTCTAACAAATAGATCGAACACTGCCGGGTAACGCTTGCATAAGTACAGGTTGGAATCATCAGCATCGACCGCATGCGGACTCAACAAACCAACCGCAGGTTCAGCATCGAGGAACCTAAGCGCGTTCAAAACAGCATCATCCGCAAGCTCCACATCGGGGTTCAGTATTAAATGAACATCAGAATCCAGTGTATTGATGACCTGGTTATGGCCGCCGCCAAAACCCACATTTGATGCGCTGGCCAACAACTCCACAGCAGCAAACACATCGCTTTGCGCAGACGCCAATAACTGCTGCGCCTGCCGTAAGCCACGACGCTCGCGTATTTCATTTTCAACAATAAATAACTGCGCATGCAAGCCCGGCATAGCGCGCCTGGCGTGCGCTACCGACTGCAGCAAACTCTGTAACGCCGCGGCGAGCAACACGGGATCTGACTTGAAAGTGACAATGGAGACGGACAGTTTCACACGGTAAGTTCTATGTTATTGGGCCAATCGTTTTGACATTCCATTCCGCAACGATGGCGCCCGGTCTTGTGCACACGTTCCGCTATCGATTGATGGTTGATAATCGAACCCGTTAGCCTCACAATTGCTCCCTATACTGTAACGAATAGCACGCCCACACGCCACACAATACCCTGGCATTTCAAGCTGAAGTTTCGCCACGATCAGCATTTTCTCTGCCAACGAACTGCTGCAAACCGGGCGTGCATCGTGACGGCGAACGCCGGGATTTAGATTCATGATCAGAAAAGCAATCAGGCGCTTGCGCCGCGGCGAGAGGGGCGCCAATAGCGTAAGTCCGGCCGTTGCCGAAGCGACGGCGCAAGACGCGCCAACTGCAAAGAACCTTCCCGACGCTCCCAAACCGGTGACGCGTTTTAACCCGCACATGCCCACCATTCCGCTGCCACGTTCCAGTGCAAGGGCCAATCCGCGTATTACTTTCATAGTGATCGTGTACAAAATGCGAGAGCAGGCAAAAAAGACGCTGCGCTCATTGAGCATCGACTACCAACGCAACGTGAACGCCGACGACTACGAAGTGCTGGTGCTTGAAAACACATCCAGCGAGTTATTAGGCGAACAGGCGGCCACGGAAAATGCCGGAGACTTTCGTTACTTCCTGCGCGAAGAAGCCACCACCACACCCGTTCCCGCCATCAATTTTGGCGCTTCGCAGGCGCGCGGCGAATACCTCGCCGTTATCATCGACGGCGCCCGCATGGTGTCACCGGGCGTGGTGAATTACATGCTTGCGGCGACACACTTGTCGAACCATGTCGTTATAGCGGCACCCGGCTACCATCTCGGTGAAAAGTTGCAGCAGGAGGCCATGCTTGAGGGTTACGACGAAGAAACCGAACGGCAACTGCTGGCATCGATCAATTGGCCCGCAGACGGTTATCGGCTGTTTGAAATCGCTTGCCTCAGCGGCACTTGCGCCGGCGGCGTTTTTAAGCCGATAGGGGAAAGTAATTGTATCTGTGTGTCAAGGCAAACGTACGACGACGTCGGCGGCTACGATGGAGGATTCACAGAGACAGGTGGCGGCCTGGCCAACCTTGACTTCTATAAAAGAGTCGTTGAATTACCCGAGACATTGCTGGTCACCCTGCTCGGCGAAGGGTGTTTTCACCAGTTTCACGGTGGTGTTACAACGGGTCAGAAGGGGGTGCAGCGGCAAGCCGCGATGGAGTCTCATTTTGCACAATATCGTGCCTTGCGCGGTGGCCCCTACCAGCCTCCGGAAAAGCGCTCAATCTACCTCGGTGCAGTGCCGGACGCGGCGTTAAAGTTTATCCGTCGTGGCGCTAACAATGTTATCACTGTCAATGGTCTTGAATAAGTGTGCGTTTTACACCAACGCAATGTTGAGCCCGCGGGCGAAGTCTGACAATCCGCCTACAGCAAACCGCCAGGAGTTATCTGCCGTGAACAACATACAGGCATTTTCTCACCAATGAAAAAATCCCGTCCTGAAATCGCTATTTGTGTTCTAGGCATGCATCGCAGCGGCACCAGTTGCCTCACCGGTTCACTGCAAAAAAGCGGCTTGACGTTGGGTAAGTACCATGCCCAGAACCCGTATAACAAGAAAGGAAACCGGGAAAACCAGGATGTTGTTGATCTGCATGAGCAGTTACTCAGTGACAATGGCGGCAGCTGGGACAAGCCGCCCGCCAATATTGACTGGCAGGAAAGTCACATAAGAGCCGCTGAATCGATTCTGGCATCGTATTCACGCCACGAATACTGGGGGTTTAAAGACCCACGTACGTTGGTCGTCCTCGATGGATGGAAAAGCTTGATCCCCGATATTCGCTGCATTGGGATTTACCGGCACCCCGACTCAGTCGCTGCTTCTTTGGCGAAGCGCAACGCAATGCCGCGCGAACAAGCGCTTGCAATTTGGTATCACTACAATAATTTGTTATTGAGAGAATATCGGCGTCAGAGATTTCCGCTGCTCTGTTTCGATTGGAGTGAAACAAAATTTCACGACGAGCTGGAATTCGCAATTGGGCAATTAGGATTACCCAGAACCATCGCCGAAGACCGTTTCTTCACTGATAGTCTCAGGCGTCACAATTATCAGGGCTACCACGACTTACCCGACAACGTACTTCGATTATACCGAGACCTGCAAACGTTGCATTCAGCGGGGGCCTAACGATCCTTACGTCTGTCCGCCATCACTATAACGCCGTTTCAATCAGCTTATCGAACAGCAAAAACCAGGTTAGTCGGACGATGAAATGCTGGATAAGAAACAAGATTGAACTCTACGACCTGATATAACGACACGCACGCTTGACTTCCCGGCCTAGTCAACCCTCTCCCAACACTCCCAGACATAATTGTAGTCCCATTTTAAGCGGTGAGTTTTACGCAGCTTTGAGCGTATTTTCCAACGCCTGTAATAGGCGCCAGGAAGCCACTCGTGAAATTGTATGAGAAACAAACGTACATCAGGCAGCATATTTTTTTCTATCATCCTTTCCAGCAAAGGATATTCTCCACCCTCAATATTTATCTTCATTAGATCTATTTTATCGACACCCAGCTCTTCCCAAACTTCGTCAATCGCACGAAGGCTCACCTTGGTATAATCCGGGTTTTTATCGAGATTACCTAACTCGTAGACTGACGAACCCATCCCGTTCAGCGACATCGACAGGTCTTCTGTTTCACCAGCTACTCCATACTTATGACATTCCCAGCGACCTTTCGACGCCGCTACCAACGTTGGATAAGTATGCGGGTTAGGCTCAAAAGCATGGATTTTACAAGCATGTTTTTCATACATTTTTTCTGACCAGGCTCCAACGTAGGCGCCAACATCAAAAACACTGGAACTCTCATCGACATCGACGTCCTGGAGAATTTCTTTGTTCAACATTGTTGCCCGCATAAATTTATAAAACGATGGTCGATAATAATGCAACTCCAACGCCGCTTTAATGAAACCCGTTAAATGTGGGTTCCTGCGTCTCATGTACAACGTGCGCGGATACATAATTGCCTTTTTAAGACGGTACAACAGAGGCATATTGATTACTCTTGAGTGTCTATATTACACCGCATAATGCCCAAAGTAATTGGTGAGAACAATACGGAATGTTACAATTTATCCTATGACAGTTGTGCTGCCTAACCCATTCAGGCTACTGAATAATTATTTCGAGGCGACCATCTGGTCAATATTATTGTTACTGATTGGCGGGTTCGCTCTCGCCAAAATCCTCGATTTAGATCAACGCAAAAACGCACAGCAGCCCAACGTGTTGATACTATTGGCCGATGACCTGGGCTATAACGACGTTGGCGCCTTTGGCGGCAAAGCTGCCCGAACACCGAATATTGACAGTTTGGCCGAAAACGGAGTTCGTTTCACCCGCCACTACGCCGATGCGACCTGCTCGCCCAGCCGCACGTCATTGCTCACTGGTATACCAGCGGAACGATCGGGTTTCCGGCCAAACGGCGCGATGATACCGGATGACTTCCAAACCATTGCGGAGCTGTTAAAGGCCAGTGGCTATAGAACTAACGCCGTTGGCAAATGGCATGCTGGCGAACAGTTTCGTGCCGCTTGGCCGCGACAAAAAGGATTTGATACCTGGTTCGGTTTTCTTAATCAATGGCAGCTGGCTAAGGTGGTAGCCCATGACCACTCTGAAGCTGTTCGACCTACGTATATCAACCCGGTGCTGCGCGAGGCCAATGACAAACCCGGGCGCCATAAGGGCCACTTGACTGATATTTTGGTCGGCCGTTCCATTAAGCTGATTACAGAGGCCGCCAGCTCGACTCAACCCTGGTTCTTGTACCATGCTTTTTACGCACCCCACACACCAATAGAGCCGCACCAGCGTTACGCAGAGTTGTTCGAAGACACCCCTGCAGGCAGGTATCAAGCACTGGTTTACCAACTGGACGCTGCCGTCGGAAAACTGGTTGAAACCTTAAAAGAGACAAACCAGCTGGAAAATACCATTGTGATATTTTTAAGCGATAACGGTGGCACCAACCACGAGCTTGACAACAACTTTCCGTTCTTTGGTGCGAAAAACGAGCTGTATGAAGGCAGCTACCGAACTCCGCTTGTTATTGGCTGGCCAAAGCGCATAACCGGTAATCGAGCCGTTAACGAAACCGTAATGAATTTCGATATTTTACCGACAATCGCTGAACTCACCGGCTCTTTTCCCACAAACAAAATTGACGGAGAAAGTTTGGCGCAGGTATTGCTCGACCCAAAAGCCGGGCTACTGCCCAACAGATCCAGACTGTGGGAAGTTTATCATTGGAATATGGATGCCATAAGTGCCAGCTTTTTACACGGCGAGACCAATCAAAGGATTACCAGTTTATTCGGGCTCTTTGACCGTTGGTTTGACCTGAATAGTGATTACACAGGCAATACGAACATAGCTGAAGATGAATCGCAGATGTTCAAAATGTTTAAGTCCTATTTCTGGCCTGAACATCACAATCTTGCAGTTTTTGCTGAAGCAGACTTGGGCAAGCTATCGGGAAAGTACCTACTAAAAAAACAAGCTCCCCAGCGCACTCCGGGGCTTGGTGGCTTTTCTCTCGGTATCGCAGTCGGGCCGTGGGATGCACAGGATTCTATCCAAACTACCATCGCCGAACAAAAAGGTGTATGGGATTTGCAACTTAACAGCAGTGGCAGTATCAGCTGGAGAGTCGCTGGTGTTACCCTCAGTTCAAATCGACTCAATCTATCGCAGTGCAATGAAATCATTTTGTCGGGCTCCGCGCCAAGCCACCCCGTGAGTTTTCATGCGTCCCAAAAGCAAAAGTCACGGCTTAAACTTTTTGTGAATGGTCAATTGGAAGGCTACAAAGAGTATTCCAAGACATTCGTTACAGAAGAGGCGATAAACGAACCGACTATATTTTATCTGGATAACGGCCCGCAATTAGGCAAATTTTTTCTGAGCAATATGGTGACCAGCAGCTCTAAAGAAATCTATAACCCGAAAATCAGCCATGAAGGCATAAGGCTGGCTATCAAAAATGACCGCAGAAATGAAACGCTTCTCTTCCCGAATATTAACGAATTAAATCGTCCGCTATGTAATTCGAGTAGCGCTTTGTAAAAGTGAGCGGCCGCAATAGTGGCTTGTAAATGCCTTTGTCTACCGCTTCCTTTACCAGTGCATAGTTTTCTTCCTGCAAATGGAAGGGTGCAGGGTAACTACTACGATTAAAGGCTGCAATTCTAGCCTTGGTTAACGTTTCCGTGCGCGGCAAATAATACCAATAACTCGCCGCAACGTCCGCGTACTAAGCCTGCGGAAGCGAAAAACAAGCTTTGTGATTGGCAAAATTAGGATTGTAAAAAGGGTCGTAGGTTAGCCTTTGCGACCAATCGTTTCTAAGGATTTCCAATTCACTAACAGAGGGATTAACCTCAAATACTGCGTCTGCAACCGCGTTGGAACAGTTGAACATAACGTCAGCTGCCCATATAATACGGCACCCCAGCTCAGCCACTTTGAGTGAATAGTCAACTCCTATCAATGCACGGGTAGCAAAGACAGATTTAAGCCCTCCCACACACTGAAATACATCGCGGCGGCACGCAAAGCAGGCGCCATGGATAGCCGATACTTCTTGCTCCAGCAGAAATCGCGCAAAATCTCCTTTACTCTCTTTGGTTGCCCCATCAAACGCCAGGCCAAACAGGCCTCCACCGCGTGGGTCTTCCACCCCCAAAACCAACGGCCCACAAGCAACAATTGAATGATTGGAAATAAATTTAACCCCCACAGCACCGACCGAAAGTCTTGCTGCATGCGCAGCAAGAATATCAAGCCAATTGTCGGCGAGAGGAACAAGACCTGCCGCAACGAAACAGATTATGTCGGCTTTTTGCCGCCCAGCGACGGTATTTAAAATGCCGCATACATTGTTCATATCAGCTACGCAACAGACGGTCTCGATAACGACACGGCGGTACCTTGTCCGGTTTTGTAACTCCTGGGCTGACGCGCAAAGCGACTCTGGATCTTCACCATAAACAAGTATGGCAACGGCAGGCTGAGGTTCGGGCAAGTCCCATATAATTCGGTTATAAATACGTGCCCCACCGACGGGTTCTATGGTTGCTGGAAAAGAAGATCGCACCAAGTGCGCTCGCACCGCATTTCTACCCGCTCGAACGGCGTCGCCTAGCTTCGAACGAGACACCGATGATTCGACCACGCGCCAATGATACAAAATATGAGGGATATGACCTATTTCCGAAGCTTGTAACTGTTCGACAGCCCGCAATACCAAATCATAATCCTGGGCACCATCAAAGTCTGGATTCAGGCCACCCACTTTATCTAGCAAGCTCTTTCTACATACGCTTAAATGATTTAGGTAATTCTGCGCGAGAAATAATTCGTAGTTCCAACCCGGCTTGAAAAACGGCTTGCTCCGATGACCGGTAGCATCAAGACGATCTGAGTCGGAATAAACCAGCTGTAGCTGAGCATGATTTTTCAACTTGATAGCTATAGCCAGCAGGGCATGCTTTGCCAGCGTGTCATCGTGGTCCATAAACGCCACATATTGCCCCGTAACAGAGGCAAGTGCATCATTGGTCGCTGCGGCAATACCGCCATTATCAGCCCTCCACACACTTACAATGCGAGGATCTTTGCTTGCAAAGAATCTGATAATTTCCCTGACATGTGGCGCGGACGACGCATCATCGGCGATGCATAACTGCCAGTGGGGATATAACTGCGAACACACTGATTGAATTGCCGCCTGCAAATATTGCGCCTGCGTATTGTACGTCGACATGACAATTGATATGACTGGCCAACCTGGGTTCTCATTCATCGCACAATAAGTATTGGCCAGCTTTTCGCGCCATGGCTTTTCCACAGCTTCAATCCAATGCTGATATGATCGGTCAGGTATCAGCCTGCTGTTTGCGGTGTTTTCGTTTACCAATTCCGTTCAACCGTACGGTATGAATTTTCTATTATGACGTTCCGGCACTAGCCACTAATCATAAGCTGACGGCTATTGCGGTTTGGCATATGACCATAAAACTTCAACGGTTTTTGGCTGACTTCATAAGGCTTGCCTCTGATAGCCTCATATTGCCGCAAATAGCGCTGGTGTTTGGCGGATTGATCCTCCACTGTAGTATTTGTACTTGTCCCGCCATGTATCTGATGAAAACTGGCTTCCCCAATAAGCTGTACTATGTCTGTATCATCGAGATCAGCTAACTCCCGGCACAAATCTGGTATAAGAAAACCGCCACCGGCAATATCGAAATTTTCATTACATCCGCCGACCCCAAAAAATGCTTGCTTGCGCACAAACAGGCAATTAGATTCAAAAAGCCGAACGAACCAGAATAATTTTGGCCGCTTACCCTGTGGCTCAATCCGGAAAGGCACGCCAATTTCGAACATCCGATACCCGTCTTCGGGCCAGGAAATAGATTCAAGCAATCGGTCTTCTTCTGCTTCGTTGTAACCTTTCTGAATAGTCTCTGTTTGCGGCCCCGGGCCGAGATAAAAACGCGGCACCAATACTATGGGGTTTACTAACATGGAAAACAGCCCAATACCGAATGACAATACTCCCGGTGTTAGCATATGAGCGCCATCAACCATAATGCAGCTAATATCCCCCTTCGACTGATTGACACCATAATTAATGGCATAGGCAGGTGAACTCGGTGCGTCTTGCAGATAAAAATAGCGAATGTTGTTACCGAGTGACAAAACCTGCTCTTCGT
The DNA here is from genome assembly GCA_964544755.1 of uncultured Pseudomonadales bacterium. Taxonomy (GTDB): domain Bacteria; phylum Pseudomonadota; class Gammaproteobacteria; order Pseudomonadales; family JAUIET01; genus JBBKXJ01. Next base: position 22,085 of record CAZJDL010000024.1, read on the forward strand.
CAAGCGCTTGCGTCGAGCTATTCTCGACCACAACGACTTCGTAATCCGCTGCCGATATACCGTGTTGGTAAGGCGGCAGCAGCGACTGAATAGAGCGCGGGGCAGCGCGCTGCATATTGAAAACAACGATAACAACAGATAGCCTGATCGAGCACGTTGATCTGACAGATTCTCTAACCATTCACCCTGGCCTCAACTGGCAACATGAAGCAAAAAGCCGGTGCAATCAGCTTATTCCGATTTGACAACATCTCTAAATTTTTGAGCGACCGGACGCTGGTTGTATGGCCTATTTTGCATATGGATTTTAGAATGAAGCGTGGGTAAATGCCCCAAATAGAAAACATTTTTAGTAGAAACTTCTAGTGCATGACCACGAATTTGCCGATATTGGTCCAGATACTGCTGGACTTTGGTGTCCCTTTCCTCGGGCGTGACATTAGTCGTTGTTCCGCCATGTAGCTGGTGAAAACTTCCTTCGCCAACCAATTGCACTGGCGTTGCCGTGGGTAACTCACAGGCCTCGCGATATAAGTCAATGTTTAGGAAGCCGCCACCAGGAAAATCAAAGCGCTCATCGGCACCGCCAAGGCGCTCGAATGCGGCACGATAAATAAAAAGGCAATTGGTCTCCACCATTTTGTTGAACCACGTTATGCGGGGAACACCTCCCTGCAGTGGAACACCTATTTCGTACAACCTGTAACCGTCACCCGGCCAATTGATCATCGCCAGTAAATCATCTTCCCGCTGCTTGTCGTAGCCTTCCAAAATAGAGTCATTCTGCTCAGCAGGCCCAAGAAAGAAATAGCGTGTCGCCACAACCGGGTTTTCGAAGGCTCGAAAGGCCGATAGCGCCAGGTTAAACACACCAGGTGTGAGCAAATGGGCGCCATCAATCATAAAGCATAGAATTTCACCTTTTGAATGCTGCACGCCGTAATTAAGCGCGTAGGCCGGTGACGCTGGCGGATCCCGTAAATAGTGGTAGTGAAAGTTGGGCCCAAACGATTTCACCACTGCCTGTTCCAGCTTGTCGCATGACCCGTTCTCTACAACCACAACCTCATAGTCGAGAGATTCCACTTCCAATTGATAACTCCGCGTCAGGCTTTGCAGCGTTCTAGGAATCTCACGAACCATGTCATGCGCGATCACGACAATAGATAGTTTCAATTCCCCTGGCCCTGCCTACTGGATTGTGGAGCCATGCCGGCGTTTCTCAGTTGCTCTTCCAATTCGATAACCCGTTCCTCCGCTGCACGCCTTCGACGGTCAATTACCTGTAGAAAAACACCTTCAACACAGCGCAAATGTTCCGCCACTTTTACCAGTTCTTGCGCGCCTGACAGCGACTGTAGTTCGGTGACAACAGATGTTAATGTTTCATTGGTAGCGAGGCGCTCATGTGTAATTAGCAGGCCCAAGCCGTAATAGAGCGGAAACTGGACAAAATTATACTGTAATTCCGACTCTGCCAGATAATCTTCCACTGCTGTCAGCACACCATTCTTTTCTCCACCCTCGTGTGTCGCATTCCACAACTCCATATTCATGCCACTTTCCGCACTTAGCTCAGAACGATTGGGAAGAATACCCATCTGTTTACACTCATGCCGGAACTCTTCCGGAATGGTCAATGGATCATAATAAAGATCACGCCGCCCGTAGGGCCAACCAATGTCATGCAAAAATATGATGGGCTGGCGATGTGGATCGTGCCCATGAATTTCTTCAATCTGTTTCAGCTCATTGTAAACCGTGTACCAGTTGTGATCGCCGTCAACTAACGCCACATCGAATGCCGCGTGACCTGGCAAGACATTCAAACTAAGATCCCGGTAAAACGTGAGTCTCTGCGGGTGCGTCTTTTGCAGTTCATCAGGGTCGAATTCTGGCACCGGATCAATACAATATAGATGCCCTTGCCGCGCATTGACGTAGTTCATCAGTACGTTTGTGCTTGCCCCATACTCCGCCCCTATCTCCAGAATCGATTTCGCGGCGGCCGCGTCGAGTACAGGATGGATTAATTTTCGCCAAAGTTTAATCATGCCGATGTTTTACCTCTAGTGTGTTGTCCACGGTAACGGTGTCCGCTGCATTTACCGAAGGCGACCACGTATTGTACCGATAGACGCATGCACGGGCTAACGGCTTCGATTGACCTGACCACATGAACTGAACGTGCCGGTAATTCCCTGCCTCAGAAGGGCGTTGCGGGGCAAGATACAATAGATAGAAGGCGGGCTAAAAATTAGGAAACGACCCGAACCGATCGCTTCAGCACTGAAAAAATAGCGGTGTCAGACGTAAAAACCAGGGTTTCACGGCTAAAAATGGATGCCAGCAAAACTCGCCAAGCGACGGGATTAAAGGAATATGCTGTCAGCCTTACCTCGTTCCGCCGCTAATTTGGCGGCGACTGATGCCACGGCTAAATCCTGCAGGCCAACGCCAGTGCCATCGAAAAGCGTGATTTCATCATCGGAACTACGCCCGGGATGCACCTTATTGATAACATCGCCGATCGGAGTAATATCCTGCTCAGTAATGCTACCGCTGGCAATGGCATGTTGTGCCTCCCCAATGGTCACTGATTGTGCTATTTCATCGGTAAAAACGGTAGCGGATACGATCAACTCTGCATCCACTTCCTGTTTGCCTTTGGTGTCCGTACCCATGCAGGCAATATGGGTGCCTGGTTTGATCCAGCCTTTCATCAATAGTGCTTCAAAAGCTGAGGTAATCGTAATGATGACATCGGCTTCGCGACCCAGTTGTTCACGGTCTACTGCTGCAAAGGGTAAACCCAATTCTTCTGCAACAAGTTGTAATTTAGGCAGCATATCGGCATGACGATTCCATGCAACGACTTTTTCAAAGTTACGTTGTTCGGCGGCGGCACGTAACTGAAACGCAGACTGGTGACCCGCTCCAACCATGCCAAGCACTTTGGCATCTTGGCGTGCGAGATGGTTGATAGAGACTGCTGAGGATGCAGCAGTACGGATAGCCGTTAGATAATTGCCGCCCACGAGCGCTTGCAGTTGCCCGGTGTCAGGGTTGAATAGCAATATGCTGGACTGGTGGTTGGGCAAACCTTTGTTAAGATTATTTGGCCAGTAACCGCCGGATTTAACACCAAGCGACATGCCAGCACGATCAAAGCCCGATTTAAAGCCATATAATGCGTCAGCATAACCAATCGCTTCTCTAATCACCGGGAAGTTATAAGCGTCACCCTTGGCCATGGCTGCGAAGACGTTTTGCACGGCGTCAAACGCGGATTTACTGTCAACCACTTCCTTACACACGCTTTCAGATACTACTAAAATACCTGCGTTAATGTTTGCCTCGGGTGTTTGAGTACCCATTGAAATCCCCCGGAAATAAACTGACTATTGCAGATAAAGCAGTGCTGCAATAGTCAGTGCGTTGTTAGTGATGATTAATACGCTTTACCACGTGCGCTCACTGGCCACAGGCTTTCAACCTTGCCGTTACGTACGCCGACATACCAGTCATGTACGTTACAGGTTGGGTCACAATGTCCGGGTACCAGCTTTAATTTTTCATTGATTTTCAATACACCGTCCGGGTCACTTATTACGCCGTGCTCATCCGAACATTTGATGTATTCAACATCAGTACGACCAAAAATGTAGGGTAACCCGCTATCCACTGATTGCGCTTTAAGCCCGGCATCGCAAATCGCTTTGTCGGTTTTAGCGTGGCTCATCACTGAAGTGAGGATAAACAGAGCATTGCCGAACTCGGAAATTCGTTCACCTTTGTCATCGTGAATGGTTTGATAATCGGCATCCATAAACGCATAAGAGCCGCATTGTAGTTCGTTGAACACACCTGAGCTGCCTTCAAAATAGTAACTGCCTGTACCCCCGCCGCCAACAATATCGCACTCGATGCCTGCGTCTTTTAGCATAGCCATAGATTTTTTGACCATAGCAACGGCGATGTCGATTTTTTCCTTGCGCTGTTCAAAACTCTGTATGTGTTGCATCGCGCCCTGGTACGCTTGAATACCAGCAAATTTTAATCCCTCGGCAGCTTCAACAGCCTTTGCCAGCTCAACCACAGGTTGACCTTCTGATACACCACAACGACCCGCGCCACAATCAATTTCAACCAGCACCTCAATTTCGGCGCCATGTTTTACGGCTGCCGCGGACAAGTCGGCGACATTTTCGAGGTCGTCGATGCAACAGATTGTGCGTGCGCCCAACGCGGGCAAGCGTGCTAGCCGATCAATTTTGGCAGCATCACGAACCTGGTTTGAAACCAGCACGTCTTTCACGCCGCCTCGTGTAAAAACTTCAGCCTCACTCACCTTTTGACAACAAACGCCGCAGGCATCTCCTTTTTCAATCTGGTACAAAGCCACATCGACAGATTTATGCATTTTGCCGTGTACCCGGTGACGCATACCTGATTTCTCACAATACGCGCGCATTACTTCGACGTTTTTCTCGAACGCATCTAAATCGACGACCAGGCAAGGGGTCTGTATATCTGCTTCGTCCATACCGATTGCTGCCGGAACGTCATAGCCGACGTCCAGCCCTTGTTGATTATTCATAGCAGTCATTGTTTTCTCCTGTGTATAACTAAATATATAATTTTACAGCCAGGGCAGTAAGTCTAAATCGACATTACCACCCGTTATGATTACGCCCACACGTTTACCTTCGAATAGCTGCCGATTTTTAAGGATAGTTGCCAATGGTACCGCGCTACTGGGTTCCATCACAATTTTCATGCGTTTCCAGGTCAGCTTCATCGCATCAACAATTTCTTCCTCGGTAGCGGTGAGTATATCAGTCACATATTTGCTGACAAAATACCAAGTCAGGTCTTTAAGTGGAACTTTCAGGCCATCTGCGATAGTTTCTGGTGCGTCGTCCGCGATGATGTGGCCAGCACGAAATGAACGTGCGGCATCATCTGCATTTAACGGTTCTGCCGCATAAATTTTTGTCTTTGGCGAAATATTCGATACTGTCAGGCAGGTACCTGAAATCATGCCACCGCCACCAATAGGCGCGATAACACTATCCAGATTGTCCACCTGACCGACCAGTTCAAGTGAGCAGGTCGCTTGCCCAGCGATGACTCGCGGATCGTTATAAGGATGAACAAATTCAGCGCCACTTTCAGCCACGACTTTGGCAAAGGTGGCTTCTCTCGAACTGGTAGATGGCTCGCATTCAACTATGGTGCCACCGTAGCCTTTTACTGCGTCTTTTTTTGCTTGCGGTGCGGTATGGGGCATAACTACCGTCACCGGAATACCGCGCCGGCCAGCGGCGTAAGACAATGCCGATCCATGGTTTCCTGATGAATGCGTCGCAACACCTTTTGTTGCCATTTCCTCACTGAGGCCAAATACCGCATTGGAGGCGCCACGCGCTTTAAATACCCCTGCTTTTTGAAAATTCTCACATTTGAAAAATAGCTCCGCGCCAGTTAACCTGTTCAGATAGCGGGAGGTAAGCACGGGTGTGCGATGAATGTAAGGCTTAATGCGTTCGTAAGCTTCCTTCACGTCCTCAAAATCGGGGATGATCATCTCCCTATCGCCAGTATCATTCATCAATTCTCCTCAGTCGCGCTGTTAGTGCTGGTTGTTGTCGTCTCGAGATACTTTCCCTGACCGCTCATGTTTTCGCCACCCGTTTGTAAGCAAAGACTGAAATCGGTCTCGGTAAGGGTTGACCTCTCTGGGCCAGGTCTTGGTAGGCCCGATTTTGGCAGGTCGTTTCTGTGGTAGCAAGCAGGGAGTCTAACACCGGTCTGCTCTGGATCGCGTGCGGCTCTTTTACAACGAAGGGGAAGGCAAAAACAGGCGGTGAGAGTGCAGCAAACGCAATTATTTAAAGAAGGGGCCACCCTCGAAATAACCCATCGGCCCGCCCCTATAACACGATTTTCGACATCAGTTAAAATTCGAGCGTCACGCCGCTATAGGTCGGGTCGGTCAATGTGATCGTCAAAGCCTCGCTTAGCGGGGTTTGAGTCACATCAAAAATACTGTCCCAATCGATCACCTCAAAAACGTGGTCGACAGAAAGAGCGTCGAGTTGGGTTACGGTAAACGGCGGGTTGCGGTCGAATAGAGTATAAATTCGCAGCAACAGGCGAAACAGCCGGATTGGAATTCTCAGCAGCAGGCTGCGGCTGGCGGTTGCCTGCTTAATCATGCGTATCAGGTCAATGTAGAATACGCGCTCCTTGCCGCTGATGTTGAACTCCTGGCCATTCCGAGGTCGCTCAATACAGCTTTTAATGATGCTGCAAAAATCGGTGACGAATAACGGCTGGCGCAAGAACTTGCCGTCCCCCGGTATAGGAAACACCGGGGTCCTTCGCATAAAGCGCGACAGCCAGCCCAGGTGCTTGCGGTCAAACCAGCCGAACATCAGCGTTGGCCGTAAAATGCAGTAGTCGCGGCCGCTTTCGGTAATCAATAATTCCTGCTCGGTTTTTGACTGGATGTACAGGTCGTTCGCCGCAGAATTAGTAACAGGAGAACTCACGTGGATAATCGTACAACTCGGATTAGCTGCCAGGCAATCGAGAACATGGCGGGTTGCAACCACATTATTTCGATGAAACTCCTTGGCATCCAACCCCCCTATCTGGGCGTGCAAAGTCACTACCACATCCGCTTGTGCTAACCACTCATGAAAAAAACCAGGCTGCGCCAGGTCGGACTGCGAAGTCTCTACATCGGGATAGAGCTCATGCAAAACAGCAATATTTTTGGCGTGCTTGTCGATAACCTGAATGTTGGTAAAACCACTTTGCTTGAGAATGACCACAAGGTTTTGCCCGACGAGCCCTGCCCCCCTGTAATAACGATTCTTTTTTGCACTGCGTCCACTGCCTTATTTCGTGAGTTCGTGTAGCGGTCGGGAGCTTAATCTGCGTTTTAGCCGGCGCTGCCATTCGATGGGAATTAGCCGCGCGCAGTGTCGCGCTACCGGCAAGGTCCGCACTCGCATCAACAGGCTTAACGCGCTCTCTTTTCTGCTATTAGTGGCGGAATTTTGCGGGTCGCGCCGCAACAGCCAGTCTATCACCTCGAGGTCAAACGGTTCTTCAAGCCGTTCGGTCAGAACGCTTATCGGTGCACTATAATCTTCCAGGTAGTAAAGCTCGCCACTGCGCTTCCATGCATAGGTACGCCCCGCATAACGCACGATATCAATCTCCAGGAATTGTGCAAGCTCGTCGAGCCAGGTGGCCACATTATCAAATACTGGAAAAACACGACTGAATGGCCGGCCCTTTAACCGTTCCGGGAAAGCGCCCACGTCGGGTGCAACAACCGGCAAACCCAGGCGCAAGCAGGCGCTCAATGTGTAGCTATAAGTTTCGGGCCACTGGCAGGGAAACCACGCACAATGCGGTTTTAACTCGCGCAGCAGACCGTCGAGTTGCTCTTCCCGGTAAGGCCCATGCGTTGTGATCGCGGCGCTCAACGGTCGGTAAGCGTAACCGACAAGATGAAAGTCAATGGGTAATCTTTGGTGGCTGGCCAGTTTCGCCACATCATCGAATAGGTCAGCCCCTTTCTCAAGACTCAGCGCGCCAAGCACCACAACACGCAATTTCTCGTGAGGTTCCAGGACGGGGATCGTTACCATCGAGTCGCTCTGCCCACGCGGCTCAAAATGGTAAGCCAGCTGACACTTAACATCGGGAAAATGCGTGGCATATAAATTCGTCGTAAAGCGGCTAGGCGCAATCACTCGCTCCGCACCGGCGAGCATCGGCCCGATATATTCGCGCCAATGCGCCGCAGACATGCGCAACGGCACAGGGTAACGCTGCCCACAATGGACATCGAACCCTTCACCCCCCGAGTGATAACGGCCTGTCTTGTCAGTCAGAGTCGGGTTGCCATTGATAAAGAAGTAATCGTGGAGAGTAATATCGTAAGGCAACCCGAGAGTGTTGATCAGCGCCTTAATGGACGCTTCAATGCCCATGATGTGCTGTATATGCAGCCGGGCGACGCCGATTTGCCTGCACAAACCAGCCAGCGCTTTCAAATCGACAACCAGATCAAAATACAGACGCAGGCCTTGCCAGGGCAAACACAACTCAAGCAGCCGGTCAGTTAGCGGACGCATCACCAGGAATTGCAAAGTGCCAGACAGGTTACTTTGCAAATCAGCCACATAGCGTTCGGTGCCACCACCCAGGTTATGCGTCAATATTAATACGATGGGCTTTTCGGTCTCGCGCAGCATCGCCAACGCGGCTTGTATGCGATACGGTTTGGCCGGATCGTGGCGGATATACTCATGCACAAGCGCGTGATAATCCGGGTAGCGCTCGTCTAAAATACGCATGGCATGGGCAACGCGTGTGAGTTTTTCCGAGCCAAAACTCACTCCACCCACATGCAATACAAAAACATTGCTGCAGTGCACGTTGCGGTACCCCTGCGCGACGGCGCGGCGACAGAAATCGTTCTCCTCCCCATAACCCCGGTCAAACGCCGCTGCATCGAAGTCACCAAGCTGCGCAAGCGCGGTACGCCGCACAAACATACAAAAGCCAACGGCCGTTGGGATGTCGATCGCCGCGGGTGTAACACTTCGTGCAAACAACGAATCAACGGCCGCCACTGTCCATCCGAATGGCAACACATTGTCGTTGCATATTTCCGGAAAACTGCAGATTTCAGCATTGTTGGAAAACGGCGTCACCGTCGCAATGCTGGGGTCGGTATGCGCGCACGCGACAATACGATCGAGCCAGTTGTTGGCAACGATGGTATCGCTGTTCAGTAATACGACGTCTCTCTCGGGATGCAGCTGCATGCCACGATTGACCGCTTGAACAAATCCCAGGTTCTTTGGGTTTTCCAGGAACGTAAAGCGTCGCTTTTGACTCAGGTGCGACAGATGGTCGTAAAGCTGCGGGTCGGGCCCACAGTCCCAAATAACAATGAGCTCGAAAGGCTGTTTAAAGCGGGATACATACACACTGTCAAGACACGCCTTGACCTCGGCAAAGCCGTCATAGATTGGCACGATGATATCGATGATGTGGTCGTTGGTCATCGTGGGAAAAAATGCCTTATAGAACAGAATACCCGTCTTAACCACGCGTTTCCGGAGCGCGCAATCTCTCTTAGAACCCCTGACTGCTCGCTCATGGTAGCTATCTGAGCATCTCTCTCTTCGACGACAGATTGGGCATATTCCAGCTCGGCGCCGACACGTTTTAGTTCTCCATTTAACGCGGCCAGTTGGCCGTCTCTCTCCGCTACGACGGACTGGGCCCTCGAATGCAGCTCGCCGATTTTCACAAGTTCCCCGTTTAACGCGATGCGATCATTGGTGAGCACTCTCAGCATTTGAAATGCCTCGGCGTAGCGGGATAGCAGCTGCTGATAACCGCTGTTTAGCCGCGCTATCTCGTTCTGCGCCAGCACCAGCTTGCCGTCTGTACAGCCGTTCTCTAACAACTGATAGAGTTGCGAGGCAAAATCGTGCAAGCCTCGATTGAGCATGAACTCGTCGCCATTCGAAGCGCAAATTGAATGCCGAGGGGCGCCTATCCCCCCTTCTATGGTAGCGTGATCTGGGGTGCCTACGCTATCGGTGCCAAGCATTGCTGTAATGCATTCGATGTTTTTATGCGGGTCAGCCAGAAAAGAGTCGTACAACAATGTAGTCCACGATGCTTCATTATCCATCGTATTCAGCATATCGATAATATGCGCGCACCAGAGCAGCACACCATACACGGGCGGCATGCCATTGCGGCGCTGGAGGGACATTGCAACCTGCTCAGGCTGTCTTACAATATGTATCAGGTCAACGTTTAAGCCAGCTTGTTTAAATACCGGCGCCCAATAAGTCCATAACCGGCTTATGCGTGGATCTTTTATTACCGATAGTTTTTTACCCGCGTATTCCTCCCGCACGTGGGCAAGCGCCTGCTTCTGCCACCCCGTTATAGCCCGCAGGTCTTCCGCTTCCCGACGTAAGGGTCGAAAATCGTACCACGAGCTGCCGAGCATGGAGAGGAGCTCGTCATTGAATGCGACGACTTTCGCATCTTCAAAGAAGCCATCTCTGTTTATCGCTGCATCGATCGGAATGACCTGGTGAGCAATGTCTGCGCCTAGCAGATGAACGCAGCGTGTGACCATAGATGTACCACTGCGATGCATGCCAAGCACGATAACCGCTCGACCAGTCATCTCCTGTAACGCGCTCATCTAGTAGCCGTAGTCCGCACGGTAATTTTCAGTCGCTTGCAATACTTGTTCAATTTGCTGCTGGGATAGTATTTTCTTGTATTTATTTTTCTCTCGGTGTGTGTTCAGTTTTGTCAGGTCAATCGACGCGGGATCTTCACCGACGAATTCCATTATTTTTTTAACCCAATCGCCGGGGCTGGCTGTAAAATCCTCATATGGGATATCTATTATTAGCGGTCTATTAATTTTCTTGAACTGACGTAATACCATCGCACTTTCAATCCATGAACTAATTGCCCCCCAAAGGTCATGCTTGCGCATGACCTTTCCCTCTATCAGGCTGCTGACTACGTTCAATGGATGCCGGTGAATATGCAGAAATTTGGCGGCAGGATAGAACTCAGCGATCAAAAGCACGCCATAGACGTTTTGCGGGGATTTCTCAAACCATCGGCCATCCGGATTGTCACGAGCCTCAAGATACGCCTGGCCATACCAATCCATCAGCTTTCTTCTGTTGCGGCAATGTTTCAGTGCGTAATGAAAACCGAAGTGATCAACGCCATCCAACTCCCGATGTTTGTCAAATAATTTTGAGCCCTTGTAGTGGCGCTGGTACATATGAGTACCAAACGGATCACCCCACCGAAAAATATGTGTTTCCTCGGGACATTCCAGTCGCGGGTGTAAACGCAAACAGTCACGCAGAAGGGTGGTGCCCGACCGCGGCGCGCCTAATATAAAAAAAGGATCGTTATTCATTACGTTTTTTCACTAACAGGTTTGGTCGGCGGTCAATTTTTCTAACGCACGTTAGGTGACATCAACGGTCGTCACATGACGCTAGCTGCACGCTCACGCAAATAGTGGCCTCCGCCACTAACAAAGCTCCCGGCCGATATTTTTGGGTCATTTTTCAGTGGCTGCGTGGACTCTCAAATCGAACACATTACCATCAATAGCTGCAATTAAACCAGATAGATAGGGTTGATACCAGCGAACGCGAAAACTGTACTATTACATACTAGAATCAGTAAGTGCCGAGCGGGGAAAATCTGCTTTCGTAAGCTAAAGGCCGTTGCTTGCGTATGCCGCTGAAGGGATGTATAAAAAAACAGATGCGAGTTAACCCCCGTGACCCGGCAACCCTTGAGTCTTAAAAACTTCTATTGCCGAGAAACGAGCTTCCCAATTGTTGTTGCTCCTGAAAACGGCGAGTGATGCGGCAGAAATCCTGAACTTTATAGCAGCTTCGACAGAGCCTTTCATATTTGACATAAGATCAAGCCTAAAGACGCCTTCGTCGGAAATTCTTTTTGCCATTTCTCCAAACGCCGTCGTTAAAATAGGCAAGCCAAGCGCACGATACTCATAGTACTTGATAGGGTCAACGGACGCCGTCAGGTCATTTTGAATGAATGGAATCAATCCCACCGAAAAGCCGCGCATAATTTCGATGGCTTCGTGATGATTAACTGATGGTAAAACCAAGACATTTTCAGGCAAACCGATTGGTGGAGCTTTAAAAATCGGACCAATAATTTTTATATAAACACTTGGGTTGCTCCTAGCCAAGTTGACCACTAGCGGCCAATCAAACCACTGACCAATCGTACCGATGTAGCCAATAACAGCTTTCTCAGTTGACCTATTATACGAACCATCACAGTTAATCAACCGGGCGTCAAAAGCGTTGGGCACATGTTCAACACCCTTCCCCAGCCTAAGGTATTTAGCGTACATCACAGAAGAGGATGCTAATATCGAATGCACTTCCGCCACCAAGTCTGAATCACGTTTAAACATGGACAGCTTGGACAAACCACGGTAAAAATAACGGAAATCATCCATCGCATCATATACAACCAACGTGGAGGTATGCCGTTTTAGAAAAGCAAGTGCAAGAATGGAAGGTTTAGCGACAACAACAACGCAAGGCTCTTTTTCAGAGTAAGCAATCAATTGAGTGATGAGCTGGCGCCATAACAGCAGATTAATAGCACGAATACCCAGCAACGGTTCTACGGGAAGACTATTGGGCCTGATCACCCTTAACCAGGACGGTACACACTGCCCTCTGGAAGGGTTTGCGCCCACTTTTTTTAACCGGAAATCACTGAGCTTCGGCAGTCTTGTTGGATAAGGGTCGACCCAAATTACTTCGCATTGATAGCTTCGATAGTACCACTCCACGAACTTATGTGGCCGTTGTGCAAAGCTATTCCACTTAACGGGTGAAAAATAAATCAGCCCCATGCAGCAAAACCTCCTTGGACTACAGTACTCAGCGCAGCCTGCAGGCCGAGCATTTGATCCGGTAGCACGCTATAGTGACCAGCCGCCCAAACCAAACACGTTATCCCGCCGCCATTTCTAGCGCACGAATAGCGTGAGGGCGATTTCCAGGGCTGCCTAACACTTAACCCGTGAAAAAACCTGCTCAAACGTCTTGGCTCTTTCGAGCCAGCTGTTCTGGTCTGCTAATTCTCGCAGCCTTGCCTTGAATATCGGGTCATCTTTTGTCGCAATAGCATGGTCGATAGCATCACTGATTCCCGCAGCAGAGTCTGCAGATAGAACCTCTGGAAAGGCCGTGCACTCACGCATGTCAGATGTCACTACGACTGGCTTTTCAAGAGCAAAATACTCGAACAGCTTTAGCGGGGAAGTAGACTGCGCTATTTCACCGGGAGCAAACGGTATAAAACAAATGTCGAAGCACTTCGCGTACGCAGGAAGTGTATCGTACGGAACCGAATCGACATATAGAAAGTTTTCCGACTTTGGCAGTTTATCCAAGCCACCGAAATAGTCCGGCCCAATAAAGATGAACCCAACCTCAGCCTTTAGATTGACCAGTTCATCCACAAGACTGTACCACAGCCATGGCGCGATGGCACCGAAATAGCCCACGATGATGTCATACCTTTCGACAAAATCGGTGTACTCCGCAGGCAGTACGTTACGCCCATGACGCTGATTTCTATAGTGGTCAGTATCCACGCCATTGGGAATCAGCAGCAGATTCTGCTTCAAGTTTAACGCTTGTATTTCATCAAATAGCTTTTTGGCAGAAGCAACAATCACGTCAGCCCCACCACTCAAAGCAAATGCTCTTAGCTCATTGAGTCGACGCATATTTTCATCGTCTCCACTGATCGCGGGGTCAATATGATCGATATACTCATAAACCATAACGCCCTTTTCACGGCCCCGCGCGAGTTTTTTCGGCGCAACTGCATAAGCAGTGCTATAAATGGAACGCACGGCACGTTCTATATTGTCAACTTCGCATCTATTCGTCAGCCAAATATTGTCCGCAACGCGCTGAAAACCATTGACGGAATCACCCGACCAATTCACCGTTTTATAAATCACGAGATAACCAAGACGGGCCAAAGCCGTCGCCATATGCTGTGGGCGCTGATAGAGCGGCACATTCCAGTCGATAACGACTTCCTGAATAAAAACACCCTTATACTCGTCTCTCCTGCTCAAAACGTTCTGTTTGAACTCGTCCCAGTCAATCCCCGATCGATTTTTTGCGGCAACGAGACGACCGGCAAAATGAGCCGTACGAAACTTTCGAACGGCTGCATAGCGCGTACCATTTAGAGCTCTGCGAAGCGGGACAGGAAGACGCCAGAAGATCGCCTTCAGTATTTGATATGCGGTAATGGCAAGACTAAACGGTAGTCGGTTCATCACTTGAATTGGTCGCATTTCCTTCCACGACGAGCTGCTTACGGGGTCTTCCTCTGTTGCGTGTTGCAACCGAATATTCAAATACTCTGCAGAGTTGATGTCGAGATCGTTCAGCGTATCAATATTCGAAACGCCCGCTATGCCCAGCATACCGGGCGGGAATGGTTATTAATCACACAGTTTCGCTGGTGACGCCGCTCATGTGGCTATTAACAACGAAGCAACTCATGTACCTTACCAGTCGAAACAGTATTTGAGAAATACCGTATCTTGCTTCACAGCGGTTTTGATGGGCCGTTGTTGGCAAGTTGATACAATTTGCCAACTTCAACAGACACTACTCACTATGGCTGACGCAGATTTCTTAACGTTACTAAATCAGCACTATAATATTTCCTCAATCAATGAATTAAGTGGGAAACAGCTTCGACACTACACCTTTGCCTCGACTTCGAACGCCAGAGCTATTCGATTCATAAAGATGCTTGAATCAGTCAAACAGATTGACTGGCAAAACTGCAATGTTCTCGACGTTGGGTGTGCCTACGGTGGTTTTGCCATTGAAACCGCCAAACTCGGCGCGACATCATACGGAATTGATATCGTAGAAAAGAATCACAGGTTAGCTCTTGAAAATGCGAAAAGCTTAGACCTTAACGTTGATTTCAAGTTGCTGGACGCAACCCATCGAAAAATTCAAACTGAGTTTGAGGATGTTAAGTTTGATGTCATCATACTTAATGATGTATTCGAGCATGTCTATAACACCACCACCTTGCTCGAAAATTTGTCTGCAATTGCAGCGTCGAATTGCATGTTATATTTTGCAATTCCTAACGGAACAGCTATCCAGTATGTTAAAAAAGAGGGGCACTACGATGTGCCAGGCGTTGTTCTTTTATCGCCAGCAAACTGGCAATACTTCATGAAAACGCCATTTAACGCTTTCTATCGTCCTATTTCTTATTATTTTGCGCTTTTTGAATATACGGGTTTTAAAGAAATAACTTTATTCGACTACGAATTTAACGATGACAAACGCAAATATAAAAAAGACGTACTA
>CAZJDL010000025.1:0-36666 GCA_964544755.1 uncultured Pseudomonadales bacterium
CATCGCTTATGCCTTGATATTTTCTTGCATCGCCGGCATGTGAACGCGGCGCAGCTTACGCATGCCACCCAGCCACCGATCGTAGTCGGCGCTCTTACGCTGAAAGTACCCAGCCACATCGGCATGCGGCAATAACAAGAATTCTTCAGCCGCCAAACCCTGGATCACGCAGTCGGCCACCACTGAGGCGCCGATGACACCATCGCCGCCTGCCGGGCCACCATCATCAATGCCATCGGCCATGCGCGTGGCAACGGCCTGCGGACAAAGCACCGATACCTTGATGCCTTCGTCGCCATGCGTAATCGCCAGCGATTCGGCAAAGCCTATGGCAGCGTGTTTGCTGGTGGAGTAAGCCGCCGAGCCGATCTGATTGAGCAGGCCCGCGGCGGAAACCGTATTCAGAAAATAACCTTCACCGCGCGCGCGCATGGCCGGTAGCGCGGCGCGCGCGGCGTAGACATGCGCCATGACGTTTATTTCCCACATTTTCTGCCAGTGTGCATTAGCCAGTGACGTAGCGCTCCAATCAGGCAGATCGAGGTACAGCACGCCGGCGTTAGAGCACAGTAAGTCGATTTGCCCGAATTGTTCTTCGGTGTCGGCGACGACGCGTTGAATATCCGCCTCGTCACTGACATCCGCCGCCATGGCCACCCCACCGATAGCGGTTGCCACTGTTGCCGCATTATCGTATTCGATATCGACCACCACTACGGCACGCGCTTGTTCAACGGCGAAGCGCTCGCATAGTGCCTTACCTATGCCGTTAGCACCGCCGGTTACAAGAACGACTTTGTCTTTAATTTGCACAACAGGTACCTCGGGGATGACCGCTTGCGCGACGTTATGCCACAGCGGTGGATTTAGGACGGTGGGGCCGCATTAGGCAGGGGCTTATCGATGCGAGGGGCATATTAATAGGTCCATGCGGTCAGACCAAGTCTTGCTGCAATAAACGCAGCGTTTACCGCTAACGTAGTGTCGCATCCGTTATCGGGTTATCCGAGGAGTGTGGCAGGCCCAGACAGGCTTCGGTTTAATCGCTTGAAGTGACTTCTTTGTCGATACGCACCCGGTGGCGGGCCAGTCCGAGACCCATAACTCCGATGCCAAGCAAAGCGATATTGCCAGGCTCAGGCACTTGAAGGCCGTAGGCGCTTAGCGCAAAAGCTACTGAAGGTACTGTGATACAGGCGACGAGTAACGCAACCAACTTTCTCATAGCTTTCTTCCCTAAAATTTTTGCGCAACTGCTTACAGCTAAAAACTCTCGTGTGTACGTTGCTGACGGGTTAACACTGTTCGACTCTTGCCCACTAAACACGACAAGAACAGATACAAGCAGCCTTTATTATTTATTTCAAACAAATGCAGTCGACAACTAAAACACTTTACACATCAAAACGGAACTGCACCACAGTGCACACGTGATGTAGAGCACTATTTCTCTGGTATTATTTCACACATTGAATCAAAAAGGAAAAGCTTTGCGGGCTTTAAACAGGTCTATTTTGACGAAAAGCGGCAACCTCAAGATTCTTAGCCAAAAAAAGCCTCGACTGGCGAGGCTTTATTTCAGTCTTTTGCGCAATAACAGATTACTTTTTGGACGTCAGCCGGCGTCGAGCCAAACCCAGACCGACCAAGCCTAACCCCAACAACGCCAGACTACCCGGTTCGGGCACGTCTGTTGAATTGCCGTCGTCGTGGCCGTAACCGTGAGCCCACAAGCTGGAGCTTTCCAGAATAAAATCACCACGCAGCGACCGAACAGTCACATTAAGCATGCCGCTAAGGTTCAGCCTAAACAGACCGGCGAGTGACCACCCGGCATTGATGTCTTGCGCGCCAAACCTGATTGCATCACCATACAATCCAGGTTGATTCACCCATATAATTTCACGCCTGTCGTTGTTTTGATCGTCGCGTATGCCAACCGACACGTTGTAACCGTATACAAAATCGCTGAAAACGTCGAAGCCGTTATCTTTAATGTTATGCGTATAAGATTTCGAGTTCCCACTGCCGATACGCATGTCGCCGAAGTCAAGGCTGTCATGCCAGGTCATCGGTATGGCCAACGCCGCGGTAGACGTCATCATTAAGCATAGCGCCAGAGCGCAAAGTTTTTTCATGGTAAAGCTCCTTTTATTTGGCAACCCGGCGGTCCAGCGAACGGCTTTTGCCGTACTACCCCTGCCGCGTAACAGGCTTGCCTTTTGTAGATTAGTTATACAGAGATGCGAGCCTCTCACAGCAAGCCGCGTACCAAGATAATAAATTCTTTGATCTCAACAACTTGAGTGTTCCATGCTCGTAATTTTGTCGAAAGTGTTAATTATTCCGACTTTTTATCGTCAACTAGTGACTTTTTGTTAAACCAGGGCAGTTGCAGGTGATTTTTATCGCCCGTTCATCTCAGAAAATACGGCTTTATAGTTCTTTCGCATTAGATCAGTATCATTTTTCCGCCGAATGGGCTTGTCAAGGCCGATTGTTGCAAAGCGCGTTTTGCCGAAAGTTGTAAAAAAACCTGACAAATTACCAATATTTTTGAGAACTGATCTACTTTTACGTTGTTAAATATACCGCGACTCAAATTGGAGGCTGGATGACGGATGGCAACGCGATAGATAGAAAGCTAGCGCTCGGCGCCAGACCGAGTGGAATGCAACCGCAAAGTGCCGGGCAATTAACTCAAGCCGACTCAACATGCGGCCAAGCCACCATCAGCTGTGGTACTCTTTGCCGCGCCGCGCTATTTGTCATTCGCAGCATTGGTTTTAGTCACTAACCGGAAGCAATAAAAATGGAACCATGTTTTGTCCTCGCCTTTTTCGCAGCGCATTAGCCAACTCCGCGACGCCGGCAACCTAGCGACGCTAGCTACGCTGCAACGCGGCATTGAGCGCGAGTGCCTGCGCGTCCAACCCGACGGCGACATCGCACTCACACCGCACCCGAAGGCGCTCGGCGCGGCATTAACGCACCCGCATATTACGACGGATTTTTCCGAAGCCCTGCTGGAATTTATTACGCCGGTGTGTCATGGCGTGGATGAATTGCTGCGCTGGCTAACGGAAATACACCAGTACGTTTATCGCCATCTCGGCGATGAATTGCTGTGGGCCAGCAGCATGCCCTGCGTGCTTCCGGACGACGCGAATATTCCGGTTGCACAATACGGTACATCCAATATCGCGACCATGAAAACGGTGTACCGCATCGGCCTGGGTTATCGCTACGGCCGCGCCATGCAAACCATCGCCGGCATTCATTACAATATTTCGTTCACCGACGCGTTCTGGCAGCGCTATCAAACCCTGTTGCACGACTCCGCTACGCTGCAAGATTTTAAAACTGAACAATATCTGCACCTGATACGTAATTTTCGGCGCCACTCATGGCTGCTCATTTATTTGTTTGGCGCGTCGCCCGCCGTGTGCAAGTCTTTTCTCCGCGACCGACCACACAACCTGCGAGCCTTCGATCAATCCAGCCTCTACGCGCCGCACGGAACCTCGCTGCGGATGGGCGATTTGGGCTACCAAAGCAACGCACAGGAAAGTCTGTACGTCTGTTATAACAGCCTGGCTCAATATGCCGAAACGCTTGGCAAGGCGCTGACCACGGCGCATGCCGAGTACGCCGCGCTGGGCACGCATAAAAATGGCGAGCGCATCCAGCTCAACACCAACCTGTTGCAAATTGAAAACGAATTTTACAGCAGCATCCGCCCCAAGCGGGTCACGCGTCCGAATGAAAAGCCGCTGGCTGCCTTGCTGGACAGGGGCATCGAATACATCGAGGTGCGCTGCCTGGACGTGAACCCTTACTTGCCGCTAGGCATTGATGCCGAACAGATACGTTTTATTGATGCGTTTATATTATTCTGTCTATTGGAGGACAGCGCGCCGATCGATATGAAAGAATACGAAGAGGTCATCGCAACCAGCAAAAATGTTGTTAACAATGGTCGCGCGAATGACGCCCAGGTTACACTGAACGGCGAGTCTCAGCCCTTGCTCGATGCCGCGGGCTCGATTATGGCCCGGGTCAAACAGTGCGCGGCAATCCTCGACGGCGCCAAGGATGCATCGCAATTTTCAACGGCGTGCGCGCGGCAACAGGACAAACTCACGACTCCCGGTACTTTGCCGGCAGCACAAATACTGCACGATATGCAGGCAAATGAGCTGACCTATTACCGCTTTGCGATGGATCAAACGATCGCGCACAAACAATACTTTTCCCGCCATCAAATCGCACCTGAACGCGCGGCCTACTTTGAACAACAAGCGCTGGCATCGATAGCAGAGCGGCAACGCATTGAGCAGCAAGACCGCATTTCATTCGAACAATTCATGACGCAATACCATGCGCAATAGGGCGCGTGAATTATCTCGCTCACTTTCATCTTGCACAGTCTGAGCCGGCGTTAATCGCTGGCGCCTTGCTGGGCGATTATGTGAAGGGCCCGCTTAAAGGAACGTTGCCAGCCGACGTTGAGCGCGGCATTAGGTTGCACCGCAAAATTGATGCGTTTACCGACGAGTACGTGCTCACGCAGCAACTACACGCGTTTTTCCCCGGCGAATTTCGCCGCTGCAGCGGCATTATGCTGGATTTGTATTTCGATCACCTCCTGGCGCGTAACTGGCACGACTATGAACAACTACCGCTAGTACAGTTTGCGAGCCGCGTACACTCCGCCTTGGATGATTATCAGCCGTTGCTGCCTCACGCCGCGAAAGGTTTCACACAACGCTTGCAACAATACGATTTGTTGGCGCGCTACGCGCAGCCAGCCACCATAGACAGCGCCCTGCGGCATATTGCCGGCAAGTTGCGCGCGCCCAATCCGCTAGCGAACGCCATGCAACATCTCAGCGCACGCGATGCGGAGCTCAATACGGCGTTTAAAGTATTTTATCCGGCGTTGCAGGCGTTCTGCATTAACTCTGCACAATAAAATTATTGAACAGCACGTCAGAAATCACCGTGCTGCCCTCTTCGTCCTGCATCACTTTTTGCACCTCTTCCAGCGCCGTGCTGCGCAGCTGCTGCCGGCCTTGCGCTGAACTCACGTCTTCATCCAGTTGCTGGCTGAGCAGCAGCACCAGGTTGTTGCGTAAGTACGGTAAATGTCGTTCCACCAGCGCTACGTCGTCCAGCGTTTCCACGCGCACCGAAATTTCGACTTTAAGGTATTGCAATTTCGGACTCGAGCCGTAGTTAGTCACAAATGCCGGCTTAAGATCGATGTACTGTGCTTCATTGCCTGCCGCCAGCGCCAGGCCGGGGGTAGAAAGCAACAGCAAAAGCACAGCGCAGCGGCGCAAAATTGATCGCATCATAATCTCCGTATAAATTTCTTTTCGTCTGTCTAAGCATAGTTGATTCATATCGTGCCCACTTGTTTAGCGATGATGTTTCGCCTAATGTAATGGATACCGTTAATCCGCAGTGATTCTGTCCATGCCCGCACCCCGATCCTTATTCCTGTTGTTGTTTCTGTTTTGCTGTGGCCTTATGGCTTATGGCTTCTATGTGCAGTACGTGCAAGGTTTGGAGCCTTGCCCGTTGTGCATGACCCAACGAGTGTTTATTGTACTATGTGGCCTGTTCGGCCTGCTGGCATTCCTTCACAACCCCGCCGTGCTGGGGGTCAAGGTTTATGCATTTTTTGTTCTTCTCAGCGGCTTGATGGGCGCCGGTTTCGCGGGACGCCAATTGTGGTTACAGAGCCTGCCTGCCGATCAAGTACCCGCGTGCGGCCCAAGCCTGGAATACATGTTCGAAGTGTTGCCATTTACCGAAGTGCTGCAAACCCTGTTGCTGGGCGACGGCAACTGCGCCGAAGCCGTCTGGACTTTTCTGGGCCTGAGCATGCCCGGTTGGACATTGATTTGCTTCCTGGGATTCGCCGTATTTGGTGGCTGGCATCTGCTGCGAAAACCGTTTAGCTGAGGCTTACAGAGGTCGGCAGCAAGGTAATTTGCCCGCGCTGACTTGCCGATGCCAACAAGCTGACCTATGCTGGTTGGTATAATCCTAGAAACCACACGATTGCAAGCTTCAGACGACAACAGAGCGCATCGGGAACGGCTGTTAAAAGCCCAATCCACAACCAATAGAGTCAGGCAGAGTTGAACACTATGATTGAAGAATGGCTACAACAAAGACAACACCTTATTGTTTTATATTGTTCGATCTGTGGCGTACACCAGCAAATCAACGACTCGCCGACCAAGATTCAACGCCTGAAATCGTTCTGCCAGACACTGGTGGACTATGCCTCCGCCGGCCACTTCGAGGTCTACAAAAAGCTGCTGAGCCAGGCCGAGAAAGTCAACGATGCGGCGTTGGCAACCGCGGAAAAAACCTTGCCCAAAATACAGGAAACCACCGAAATTCTGCTGGATTTTAATGACCGCTACGAAACCGAGGAATTGACCGAGGAAATGCAGGCCACGCTGGCAAAGCATCTGTCAAAACTCGGCGAAGCCATGGTGGCGCGCTTCGACCTCGAAGACGAACTGGTTGGCCTGCTGCATCACGGGCAAGCTGCTGCACAGGCGTAGTCTGCACAGCAGGTGTAAAAAACCAGCGCTGAACTACACTATATAGCAAGGATTGCCAGTCTACTGTAACAGGGTTGTTACCATGCCAACGGGTCTAATCAACCACCTAAGACCGCTTGTCTTTTTTATCAGCATACTGCTATGCGCTTGTGGCACCGACGTTGCGCCAGGAGACAGCCTCGAGCTTGCCAGTCAGGGCGCTTACAGCGCGGCGCTTTCAAGTGATGGCCAACGTACGGTGATTGGCGCCGTTAACCATGGCGGCAGTCTGTGGGATCTGGCCAGCAAGGCACGCAAATTCGACTGGAATCACGTGGCCGGCGAATTTTCCGCCATCACCGCGGCCGCCTTTTCTCCGAACGCCAACTTTGCACTCAGCGCCGACGCCCAAACTCTGGTGTTGTGGGACGTCGTTAGCGGCGCCGGACTACGCTACTGGAGCACGCCGGGGCGCGTACTCAGCGTCGACCTCAGCCGCGCTGGTGAATTTGCACTGCTGGGGTTGGATAATTTTACAGCCGTTCTGTTTGACGTTCGCCGTGGTGGGGTTAAACGCGTGTTCGCCCACGAAAATCGTGTCCGCAGTGTCGCGCTGAGTGACGATGGCAAGCTGGCTTTGTCAGGTTCAGAAGATCAAACGGCTAAATTGTGGAACGTTCAATCCGGCCAACTACTGCACACCATGCAACATGCCGAAGAGGTACGCCTGGTGGCTCTGGCGCCGCAAGGCGACCTAGCATTTAGCGTCAGCAAATACGATAAGGCGGTAGTGTGGAAAGCTGCCGACGGCGAAGCGCTGGGTGAGCTGCCATTGCGCAACTTTGCGTTGCAACGTGGCCTGACGTTTACTGCGGCGGTGTTTTCTAACGACTCAACACGGTTGCTGACCGGCACATCGGACCGCATCGTGCAGTTGTGGGATACGCGCTCGCAGAAAGAATTGCAGCGCTGGACGGTATCGAAACGCAAGGCTTGGAAACCTACCAGCGCAGCGATTCTGGCGCTGGCTTTCAGCGACAAGCCGAATGAATACCGTGCGCTGGCATCAAACGGCTTGGCGCATCGACTAAAAAAACATTAGCCTACTACTTATCCGTTTCTTTAGCCGCTTCAGCCCCCTCCTTAGCCGCTTCAGCCGCTTCCTTAGCCACAGCTTCCTTGTCTTTGATTTCCAGCAATTCCACTTCGAATTGCAAGGTGGAATTGGGGCCAATATTGTTACCGGCACCGCCAGGCCCGTAGGCCAGTTCAGCCGGAATAACCAGTTCCCATTTCGAACCCACCGGCATTAACTGCAGCGCTTCGGTCCAGCCGGGTATCACTTGATTGACTCCAAATTCCGCCGGTTGGCCGCGCGAATACGAGCTGTCGAACTCTGTGCCGTCAAGCAAGGTGCCTTTGTAATGCACCGAAACGAGATCATCGGCTTTGGGTTTGGCACCATCACCTTTGTCGACGACTTTATACTGCAAGCCGCTGTCAGTCGTGACTACGCCGTCTTTTTTACTATTTTCCGCCAAAAACGCCTCACCGGCGGCAGCATTTTCCGTGCCCGCCGCAGCCTGCTCTTCCTGCATTTTGGCCATCTGCTGTTGTTGGAATTCCTGCATGGTTTCGGCAATTTCTTCAGGCGTCATCAATCGTTCGCCATCGTCGCTGCCGGCCGTAAGCCCTTCGGTGAAGCTGTCAATATCAAGCTTTATCGCGTCGGTTCGAAAGCGATCGCCCAGGCTCAGGCCCATCGCGTAACTGACTTTCTTCTCTGGCGTGTCCAGTGTCGCGGACGCGTCGCTTACCTTGTCTGCTTTGTCGGTGGCTTCTTCAGATTCGGTGGCCGCTTCCTGATTACAAGCAGACAACGCTAGCACGCCGGCGAACGCGACGGGCAGGTACATAAATTTCATAGAGTTTCCTTAAAACGGTTAGTGTAGGCGGGACACAACGGCAATCGCACAGCTCGCCATTGCTTGCAACAAGCGCATATATACCATGATGCAAAAGGAAAGTCTGTTAAATATTATCGAGCACGCTGTTGCGAAGATCAGCTGTTTTTTGTAGATTTTTGGCGTCGTCAATGAGCTTCGGAATGTCTTTAACGGGAATACTGGCGGGAAATGCCAGCTTAAAACCGCGGCCACTACCGGTGTCTGCCGTCGACCGTTCGCGCGGCGTAACAGGTTGCATGACATTACTTAGCTGCGGCATATCCTGCACATAGACCTCACCCGCGGCGGCGGGAGGTGGCGCGCTGGAAAACTGCCAGCGACCTTGCGCATCCTTCCATTTATACACTTTGGGCGTTTCAATGGATATATCGAGACCGGTGCCCTGCTGCACCGCACCGCTCACTTTGTTCCAGCTTTTGACCAGCGTATTGGCTGCGCCGTTTAACGACACGTCGCCCGGCAACCAATCGTTCAGTGACATCAGCGGCTTGCCACCGGGTCCAACCAGAAACAGTGGCAGAACGAGCAGTCCAAGCAGAGACAGCAACATCATTTTGTGGCGAATTTTCATGGCGACCGGGCTTTAAAAGCTGCAATTACTTAAAAGCCTAGCTCAAAATTTGCACATTGCGTGGCCGTCTGCCGACTTACTGAAGCCCTATAGGCTGACGCCATTTCTCGTCGCCGTACTCGGCCGCTTTTTGCGCCGACCGGGCCGCCAGCCGAGTACGGCCTTGCAGCGTATAGATTTCCGCCTGCAACTGATACAGGGCAGACTCAGTGGGCTTGATCGATCTAGCGCGCGCCAAATACCGCAGCGCACCTTTGTACTTGCCTGCCTTCAGCTCTCGCTGCGCAAGCGCCAGCAAGTAATAGGGGTTTTTCAGGCGAAACTGCTTGACCCGCCCGGCGTAGTAATCCGCCTGCTCTGTTTGCCCAAGGTCGACGTAAACCCGCGCCAGATTGCTCATGGCCACCTGTTCTTTCGGGTTCAATTCGAGCGCGTAGAGAAAAGCCGTTTCTGCACGGCTCAGTTTGTCAACGCGGCGGTACAGGACACCGAGATTAGACCACGTAAACGCCGATTCCGGATCGGTTGCCAGCGCTTTACGCAAATACAAAAACGCCTGCGGATAATCCTTCGCCTGCAAATACTCGACCGCCAAATTGTTGAAATACTGCGCAAAGGCCTCGTTGTCTTTAATCGTATCACCTTGGGCTACGACGTTGCCGCCAACGCTGCTATTAAAGTCAATAGTGCGTCGATCGAAGCGGCTTAAATCAACCACGGCGTTGACATGCAGACGCAGCATAACGGAGTTGTCGGCCTGCTCCCACTCAGGCGCCAGCAGCACGTTTTGAAAGCGTGCCTTGAGGCCGGACGCACGCGCCAGGGCAACGAACATATTAGTAAACGCCAAACAATTACCGGACTTCGTATGGAATGCCTCGCTGGCGGTTTTGGTTTCTTCAGCCTCGTAGCGCATGCCGTGTACGCCCTCATTGAACAGCGCGTACAGCAGGTGGTGAACCCGGTCTTGTTTGTATTTGTACTTTAGTACATAGCGCTCTAGAAAAGATCGCATTTGCTCATCCACACTGAGCACGCCGATATCGGGCAACTCACTGGCCGCTACTTTATGGCCGAGGAAAATCTCGCCACTCAGCAGATCGTCCAACTGCGCCTGCGGAATGGCCGCAGAACTGGGCTTGAGAGTGGCTGCGCTGCAACCAGCTAGCAAAATGGCGCCGCAAACAAGAGCAGCCAGATGACGTGTGTTCAGCAAGGCCATACCAAGCCTCAAACTTCTTACACTATTAATATTCGATATTTACAGTGGCGAAAGGTTTCCTTTTATTCCGCCATTTTGCAGCAGCGCGGTAGCCAGCGCGCGCACGGCTTCGGCCGCGGCAGGGCACTTGGTGGGCCAAGTTGCATAATAACCCAGCAAATTACGCAAAACTTCCTCGTCGATTGCGCAATTTTGGCGGTGCAACCGGTGCGCCTTAGCTTGATTATCGCACGAACCCGCAACAATTAACTGCTCTATTCGCTCGGCTTGCAGCTCCAACGCCTTCAGTTGCCGGTAGCATTCGTTTGCGTGTGGGTGCAGGCCGGCAAACTTCTTCGCGCCTGCGCGCAGCTGCCGAATACGCTGC
Source organism: uncultured Pseudomonadales bacterium (assembly GCA_964544755.1). Classification (GTDB taxonomy): domain Bacteria; phylum Pseudomonadota; class Gammaproteobacteria; order Pseudomonadales; family JAUIET01; genus JBBKXJ01. Next base: position 10,694 of record CAZJDL010000025.1, read on the forward strand.
GTGCAACGCCGGTTAACAGGCGCCAGCGCTGCCCCTAGGTTTACCCAATCTTCAGCAGCATGCACCCGCCCCAAGGAGCCAAGAAACCCGCCGAGCAACAGCAAATTAACATTCGCCTGATAGTCGCGCTGCAATTGCAGGCACAATGTTTGCACTCCGGCTTGCGCATACGCGGTTAGCGAATAATTCCAGTAGCGCGCTGCAAAAGAGCTAACGTTTTGCTCAGGCAATTCCATAACCGGGTCGGTCAACAGCGGCGTTAACCCCTCCGCCAGGCGTGAAATTTTCCCACCCATTGCAGTAATCCTTCGGGCGCGTGTTTCTTCCGCCACTCGCTGGCGGCGAATTTATTAGCCTCCGCCAGAGTGGGGTAGATGTGGATAGTAGCCATAATTTTTTTCAGGCCGAGGCCATGTTTCATCGCCAGTACAAACTCGCTGATAAGCTCGCTGGCGTGATAGCCGACGATCGTCACACCAAGAATTTTATCCGAGCCGGGGCGCGTCAACACCTTGACGAAACCGTGCGCTTCACTGTCGGCGATGGCACGGTCGAGATCGTCGATGCCATAGCGTGTGACTTCACAGGCGATGTTCTTTTCCTGCGCTTCCAATTCGTTAAGACCCACGCGCGCCACTTCGGGGTCGGTAAAGGTCGCCCACGGAATAACCGAGTAGTCGACTTTGAACTTTTTGACTACGCCAAACAGCGCATTGACTGTTGCATACCACGCCTGGTGCGAGGCGGTGTGGGTAAACTGGTAGGGACCGGCAACATCACCGCAGGCATAAATATTCGGCAAGCGAGTGCGCAGGTAGTCATCCACCAATACCGTGCCATTGCGGTTAAGCTCAACACCCAACTCCTCCAAACCGAGGCCGCTGGTATTCGCTCGGCGACCCACCGCCACCAACATCTTCTCAAACGCGATCCGTTGTTGCGCATCGTGCTGCTGCACAATGAGCGTACCCTGCTCCACCGCGAGCGCCTTGGCATTAAGGATGATGGTAACACCGTCGGCCTCAAGCTGTTGCGCGACCTCTGCCGCTGCGTCCTGGTCCTCGCGCGGCAGCAGGCGCGGCTCCATATCCAACAGGGTCACCATAGAACCCAGACGCGCAAACGCCTGTGCCAGCTCGCAGCCAATGGGCCCGGCGCCCAATATCAATAACTGCTCGGGCAGCGCCTCGAGCTGCCAAATATTATCCGACGTGAGATATGCAATCTGGTCGATCCCCTTGATAGGTGGTACGAAGGGGCGAGCTCCACTGGCGATAATAATATTGCCGGTTGTGATCCGGCGACCACCGACCTCCACCTCATACGGCGATACGATGCGCGCCTGCCCTTGCACACATTCCACTCCCATCGATTCGAAGCGCGCTACCGAGTCGTGCGGCTCTATCGTGCGAATAATGTCTTGTACGCGCTGCATAACCGCGGGGAAGTCAACGCTAACATCACCGCTATGCTGCACGCCATAGTCTTCCATGCGCTCAAAATAATGGCGCATTTTTGCCGACCGCAACAAGGCCTTGCTCGGCACGCAACCGGTGTTCAGACAATCGCCGCCCATCTTATCCTGCTCAATCAGCACCATTTTGGCTTTCACCGTGGTACCGATAAGAGCCGCGACCAGGCCCGCCGAGCCGGCGCCAATAACAACCACATTGGCATCCAGTTGAGCGGGTTTTTCATAGGCCGCCAACGCCCGGCGCGCGCCAATAACATCCATCACTTTTCTCACGACGAAGGGGAACACGGCCAGCAACAAAAATGAAAACAACAATCCCGGCGACAGCACCTGGCCAATGCTGTCTACTTCGGCAAGCTGTTTGCCGGCGTTCACGTAAACCATGGTGCCGGCCAGCATCCCCAGTTGGCTGACGACGAAAAACGTCAGCAGCTTGATGGGTGTCAGCGCCATTAGCAGGTTGACCAAAAAGAATGGAAAAGCCGGCACCAAACGAATGCTAAACAAATAGAAGGCGCCGTCTTGTTCGACACCGCGGTTAATGGCGCCAAGCTTATCGCCAAAACGATTCTGCACCCAATCGCGCAATAGCACGCGCGCAACCAGGAAAGCGATCGAGGCGCCTATCGTACTGGCGAATGACACCAGCAGCAGGCCGCTCCAAAAACCAAAGATGGCCCCACCCGCCAGCGTCATCAATGCCGCGCCGGGTAAGGACAGGCCGGTCACCAGCACATAAACGCAAAAATACACCAGCGCCGCTTGCAGCGGGTGTTGTTGGTAGTAGTCAAACAAACGATACTTTTGCTGGTTGAAATAGTCCAGCGTGAAGTAGCTATCAATGTCGAACACAAAAAACGCTATCACAAGTGCAAGCAGTGTCGCGATCAGCGGCCATTTATTGCTTTTCATTATCGGCTCTCTTCTAATGTTTCAGTGGAACATTGTGGAACGTTGCGGGAAGCTTGGTAGACCGCCGTGCCGAACTTTGGTTCCTGCGCGCAAGTCTACCAACTGGCGATATGCATATAACAAGCCGATATAGTATGCTGGCCTTGAATATTACTAAAGCCGCCCATATTATTCTTGGCGACACAAAATATCTAATGCTGGAGAGCCATTATGAGTGACACCGTTGTTCACGTAACCGATGCTAACTTCGAAGAAGAGGTGCTGCAATCTGACGTCCCTGTATTGGTAGACTACTGGGCCGAATGGTGCGGGCCATGCAAAATGATTGCACCCGTACTGGAAGAAATCGCTAAAGACTACGATGGCAAAGTCAAAATTTGCAAAATGGATGTCGACGCTAATCGAGACACCCCGCAAAAATTTGGCATTCGCGGCATTCCGACACTGATGATGTTTAAGGGCGGTAACGCTGAAGCAACTAAAGTGGGCGCCCTGTCGAAAAGTCAGCTCAGTGAATTTATCAACACCAGCGTATGATTATGCAATAGTAGCGGCTGCCGCCCGGTAGCCGCGCTAAATTTTCAAATAGGCTGGACTTATGACTAGAATAGTCCTATATTATTTCTAACAATTATATTTTCCTCCAAAATCTCTCGCTTTTAACACAACTCTGGTTTCAAGCTACAGCGGACAACTCGAAGCTCTGCGCGCATGCTCTGCCGCGTGCTTGTTGCATTCTCCTCATAAATCGTAGACCCCTATGAACTTAACAGACCTGAAGACCAAACCCATTTCTGAACTCATTGAAATCGCTAAAGACATTGACCTCGACAACGTCGCCCGATCACGCAAGCAAGACATCATCTTTTCAATTCTCAAGCGCCACGCCAAAAGCGGAGAGGATATATACGGCGATGGCGTATTGGAAATATTGCAGGACGGCTTTGGTTTTCTACGCTCGGCGGACTGCTCCTATCTAGCCGGGCCCGATGATATTTACGTATCGCCCAGCCAGATACGGCGCTTCAATTTGCGCACCGGCGATTCAATTTCAGGCAAGATTCGCCCCCCCAAAGACAGCGAACGTTATTTCGCGCTGCTCAAAGTCAGCGAGATCAACTTCACCAAGCCGGATAATTCGCGGCAGAAAATTCTGTTTGAAAACCTCACACCGCTGTTCCCCGACGAACGTTTGGTGCTGGAGACCGGTAATGGCAGCACCGAGGATTTATCCGGCCGCATCATTGATCTAACCGCGCCGATTGGCAAAGGCCAACGCGGCTTGATCGTATCGCCGCCGAAGGCCGGTAAAACGCTGCTAATGCAACATATTGCGCAATCTATTGTTCGCAATGACCCGGGGTGTCACATCATCGTGCTATTGATCGATGAGCGCCCGGAAGAGGTCACCGAAATGCAACGCTCGGTTCGCGCCGAGGTGGTCGCCAGCACCTTCGACGAACCCCCGTCTCGCCACGTGCAGGTCGCCGAAATGGTGATTGAAAAGGCCAAGCGCCTGGTAGAACACAAGAAAAACGTGATTATTTTGCTCGACTCCATCACCCGTTTGGCCCGCGCTTACAACACCATTGTGCCATCATCCGGCAAAGTGTTGACTGGTGGTATAGACGCGCATGCGCTGGAACGGCCGAAACGATTCTTCGGCGCCGCACGGAATATTGAAGAAGGCGGTAGCCTGACGATACTCGCCACGGCCCTGATCGATACCGGCTCGAAAATGGACGAGGTTATTTACGAGGAGTTCAAAGGCACTGGCAACCAGGAAATACACCTGGACAGGAAGATCGCCGAGCGAAGAATTTACCCGGCGATTAATATTCGCCGCTCAGGCACACGGCGCGAGGAACGGTTGACGACCGAAAGCGAACTGCAAAAAATGTGGATTCTGCGCAAGTTGCTACACTCCATGGAAGACTCCCCCGCGGTTGAATTTCTGCTCGACAAACTCAAAGACACCAAAACCAACGAAGAATTCTTCGCCTCGATGAAGCGAAAATAGCGACGCCCACTCGCGTGGAAACAGTCGTATACAAAGACCTGCGCGAATTTATCGACGTTCTGGAAGCCCAGGGCGAACTCCAGCGCGTTAAAGTAGCAGTCGATCCACGGCTGGAAATGACCGAGATCTGCGACCGCACACTGCGCAATGGCGGCCCGGCGCTACTGTTCGAGAACCCCACAAACTCTTCAGTTCCGGTTTTGGCCAACCTGTTCGGCACCACACGACGCGTCGCGTTGGGTATGGGTCAATCAGACCCTACTCACCTGCGGGAGGTCGGCAAGTTGCTGGCAGCGCTGAAAGAGCCGGACCCCCCGACGGGCTTTAAAGACGCCTGGAAAAAACTGCCACTGTTTAAGCAAGTGCTGAACATGGCGCCGAAGATTGTTAAAAGCGCGGTCGCGCAGACACAGCGCTTCGAGCACGACGACGTCGATCTACGCACGCTGCCGATTCAGACCTGCTGGCCGGGAGATGCCGCACCGCTTATCACCTGGCCGCTGGTGATTACGCGCGGGCCGCACAAGGAGCGGCACAACCTGGGCATTTATCGCCTGCAGTTGCTGGGCAAAAATAAATTGATCATGCGCTGGCTGTCGCATCGCGGCGGCGCGCTGGACTTCAAGGAGTGGCAGGAAGAACATTGCGGAGAGCCCTTCCCTGTCACCGTTGCCCTCGGCGCCGATCCGGCGACGACACTGGGTGCTGTCACTCCAGTACCCGACACTTTATCGGAATACGGCTTCGCCGGTTTGTTACGCGGCGCCAAGACCGAACTGGTGAAATGCCTGAGCAACGACTTGTATGTGCCGGCTACCGCGGAATATATTTTGGAAGGCTACATAAAGGCCGGAGAGATGGCCGACGAGGGTCCGTTTGGCGACCATACCGGCTACTACAATGAAGTGGAACAGTTCCCGGTATTTACCGTCACGCATCTCACCCATCGACCAGAACCCATTTACCACAGCACCTACACCGGGCGACCACCGGACGAGCCGGCGATCCTCGGCCAGGCCCTCAACGAGGTGTTCGTACCCTTGTTGCAAAAACAGTTTCCGGAAATAAGCGATTTTTATCTACCGCCGGAAGGTTGTTCGTACCGGCTTGCCGTCGTGACCATCAACAAGCAATACGCGGGTCATGCCAAACGCATCATGATGGGCGTGTGGTCTTTTCTGCGCCAGTTTATGTACACCAAATTTGTGATTGTTACCGATGACGACGTCGATGCCCGCGACTGGAAAGACGTGATCTGGGCCCTCACCACGCGCATGGATCCAGTACGCGACACGGTAACGATGGAAAACACCCCTATCGACTACCTGGATTTCGCCTCACCGGTCGCCGGCCTGGGCTCCAAAATTGGTTTCGATGCGACCAATAAGTGGCCCGGCGAAACGCAACGCACCTGGGGAAAACCGATTGCAATGAGCGCCGATGTGAAACAACGCGTGGACGATATTTGGAGTAGCCTGGGTATTGACTGACTAGGTACCCGTCCAAGAATGTGTTTTTTTACAAAATGACAAATTTTTCTATTCTCGGACAGGCACCTAGGCCGCGCCTATCTCTTTTGCCGGCTGCGGCAAGGATGGCAGGCCGTCGGTGCCAAGCATCAGACCTTGATGAAAATTATGGTAGCTTTGTTGCGCGTCGCCCAGATTCGCCAGCAGGCGGCCTAACTCGCCGTAGGCTTCCGCATTCGGCGTTATACGAATACTTGCAGCAAAGTACTCGCGTGCTTTACCCCACAATTCGTTCATCAGACTTAAGCGGCCAAGCGTGAGCAACAAATCGGAATCGTTAGGTCGCTCCTGTAACCAGCCTTCGGCGATAATCAATTGTTTGTGCGCATCTCCGCCGTTAACCGTTCCATATAAGCGCACCAGACTGGCATCCCAGTTTTTCTGTAACTGCGTGCGCAATATTTTTTCAGCCTGTGCGTTTGCGCCGCGAGCTAGCAGTGCGCGCGCATAGATATTCACCAGACGGGTATCCTTTTTTAGCGCCTTCGGCACGCTGTCCCACTGCATGGTGATGGCGGCCAAACCGTCGGCATCCTTAGCCGGCTCGGCCAACAAGCCGCGGTAGACATCGTACTGCAACTGTTCCAGTGCGTCACTCGCCAACACTTTTTGTCTGCGCAACTGCGGCAATAGCTGTTGCAGGCCACGCCAATCGCGCAGTTGCTTACTCACATCCACTAACATGCGCAAGGCTTGCGGATGCTCCGGCGCCAGCACGCGCAGACGCGTTAATGTTGCCAGGCAATTCTCTAGTTGTTTATTCTTTAGTTGAATTTCAGCCTGCGTCAAAGCAACGGCAACATCGGCGCCCTCTGTCGTCTCTTCGGCTTTTTTTAAAAATTGTGCGCACTGTTCATCTTTACCCAGCGCCTCGCTGGCGCGCGCCGCCATCAAATAATTGAGCAAGGGCGCGGGTGAGTTCTCCGCACCTTTGACAAAGGTTTTTAGCGAGCGCTTCCAATGACCCTCGATATATTCTATCAGCCCGGTCGTTAGTTGCGCCTCGCTGCGGCGCGCATCACGCCCCTGTAACCATTGCTGCAAACTGCGGCCTGAATAGCGAATTTGTAGTAGCGAGCGCAGCAGAAAATAGCCTAATGCCAGCACCAGCAGCAGCGCGGCAATGGCGGCCCACAAATTAGCCTCTATGCTGGTTTGATCATAAGAAATAAGTATGTAGCCGGGGTCGCGCAACACCAGCAGCGACAAGCCGATAGCCAACGCCAGCGCAATAAGGCAAGTAATAAAAAGTCTTAGCATCATCAGACTCCCGTAGCTGTGGCCGTTGCTTGCTCGTCATTGCCTGCCGGGATTGCTTCAGGTTCTTGCTTCGCTTTTGATTTTTTTTTCGGTTCAGCTTCCGGCTTTGATTCTGGCTCTTGTTTCGGCTCAGCTTTTACGGGCACTTCAGATTCTGATTCCTGTTTTTCTTCCTCGTCTGGTTGCTTTTCCGTAGCAGGTTCCGGGTTCGATTCGGCGTCGGTTCTCTTTTCCGGCGTTGCTTCCTGCACCGGCCCCTCTTCCGCCTTGAGAGTCGGCTTTTCTACTGGCGCTGGCTGCGATTGTTGCGCTCGCGGCTGTTCTGCCGGCTGTTGCGCTGGCGCTGCTTGCGACCCCTGCAAACGTTGCGTATGCGCACTTTGTGTGTATTCCTTCAACGCGTGGTAAGACCCGCTAATGTCAGGCAATGGCGGGTCAATATCAATCGTACGCGCCTCCGCCAGCGTTTGCAGTGCCGCCTGGGTCGCTGCGTGCTCACTGATAAAATAGCGTGCAATCCACTGCTGCGCTTTGTCAAGACTGTGCTGGTAAATGGCGGGTTTACGCGCCAATAGCGCGAGTTGCGCCTGTTCCAGCATCAGCCGTAAATTTTGCCGAAGATACATCTCCTGCGGCGGCGGCAACATCGCTTCTATCGGCTTGTCATGCTGGCGCACCACAAAAGCCTTGCCGAGCGCCGCCATAATAGAGCCCGCCACTTGCGCAACGCTATCACGCCACGTTGGCTGCGCGGGCATTGCCGCTTCGGCCTGTGGCTCTGTTTCGGCGTTGCTGAACTCGGGAATGTCGTACAGCACAAGGTGATCGACGCTCGCGGTCAAGGCGGCCAGCTTTAAATACTCGCCATCGACATCGACAGGGCGTGTGCTGCGCAGCGCGGTGAGATCGTTAGCAATAGCGCGTCGCACCGGGTGCAAGCTCACATCGTCAATGTCGCGCAGAATCTTGTCTGCAGATTGCAACATGGCCATGGCGCCACTGCTTTCCTTGCTCATTAATATGCGCTGGTTCGCCAGCCGCAGCAAATATTCGGTTTCGGCCAGCAGCCACTCGTCACGGTTGGTTTGGGTTAGCGCCTGCATTTGCCGGGTTTGTTTGGCGGCGGTTTTTTCCAACAGTTTAATCGTGTTTTGAGTGGCCGCTAATTCCGCGGCACGGTTCGCAGACTCCTCGCCAAGATCATTCTGCAACGACTTGAAGTCATCGCGCACGTCAATTATCGCCGTACGCGTTTGTTTCAATTCCCCCTCACGTGCCAGCGCGCTACTTTGCTGCACTTGCCACTGCTGCCACAGGTAATAAACACCGTAGCCGGCCGCCGCACTCAAGCCAAGCGTGCACAGCAGAAAAAACCACAGCAACCCGGTGCGCGGTTTTCCGTGTGTTTTATCGGCCTTGGTTTTTTCGGCGTCGGCTTGGTTCGGCTCTTGTTGCTCCGTTTGTTGCTCCGTTTTTTGGGCCTTAACAAACGCCCTCGCTTTAGTGGCTTTTTCCTCGTCGCTACTGCTGCGCGATTGTGGCCGCACCGTGGGCTTTGAACCGGCGGCCACGGATTTTTTGCCGGGCTTTTTGTTGTCTGCCATTATTTCGCCTTTTTCATTTCATTGTCTGCCGCATTGACGCTTGCTAACCCCGCTATTGAAACACGCTCTGTGCTCCACCACTCGCGCAGCGCGTATGATACATCAGTAAAACGGATAGTCCGAGCAGTCAGCACCTTGCTACAGCCCTTCATTTGCGCCGCCTCGGTGACGCGCTCACCCGGCGCCACGAGTGGCGTTGCAAGCAGTTGCGCGAGCACGCCAGTGGTGTGCGCCATGGCAAGTAAATTATGTACGCCGGCAACACTGGTTACGCTAATCATGTGCGGGTGCCATTGCTTCAACGCCTCGTCCAGCGCGAGCTGATTTTCATGCGCGCAGCGGCGTTCATACAACTCGGCATGCGCTACCGCAGCGCCGCGCGCGCGCAGAGTTTGGGTGATGAGCTCGCGGCCACCCTGCCCCCTGAATACCAGCACGCGCTTGCCTTGCAGTTGCTGCAGCTCCGGCAGCGACAGTAAAGATTCACTATCGACAGCATCGTGCGCAACCACTTTGAAGCCCATCTCGGCGGCTGCCCGGGTCGTTTTGTCGCCGACGGCGTAGCACAGCAGGTCGGCAGGTATCGGTAGTTGCTGTGCATTTAGCCGGGCTTGCGCGTGACGCACTGCATTCGTGCTGACAAATACACCAATGTCGTAGCGCTGCAAGTTCTTAAGCGTGGCTCGTAACGCCCGCGCCGCTGCCGTTTGCGATTCCATTGGAATCGCTTCGACAGCCAGCACCGGTACGTGGCGCAACGTTGCACCCAGCTGTTGCAGGTCGCGCTGCCAGTCGGTTGCCTGACCCTCGGGACGGGTGAGCAATAACTTAAGCCCGGTCAGCGGCATGGGTTCAATCGAGCTCGCGCAAGGCGGCAAGGATTTCATCGGCGCCGGCGGCCAGCATTTCTGTCGCCAGGCCCTCCCCCACCGCAGCGGCATCGTCACTGGTGCCTTGGCGCTGACCGGCGATCATGTGCGTGCCGTCAAGCGACGCCACCCGTGCCTCCAGACTAAGCCAGCCGTCATGTAACCGCGCGTAAGCGGCTATCGGCACTTGGCACCCCCCCTCCAAACCCCGGTTCAAGGCACGCTCGGCGCGTACGCAGTGGCCGGTTTCCGGGTGATTCAAGCCTGCTACCAAGCTGTTGGTCAGGGCGTCATCGGCGCGGGTTTCGATACCCACGGCACCCTGCCCCGGTGCCGGCAAACAGGTTTGTGGCGCAATGATCTCGGTAATCTGAGCGTGCATACCCAACCGCTGCATGCCGGCCACCGCGAGAATAGTGGCCTCGCAGGCGCCGTCCCGCAGCTTCTGTAAGCGCGTATTCACATTGCCGCGCAAGTCAACCACGTTTAGATCACGGCGCTCGGCAAGCAACTGGCTACGACGACGCAAGCTAGAGGTGCCAACCCGCGCGCCGGCGGGCAATTCGGCCAGACTGGCAAATTTGTACGAGACAAAGGCGTCAAATGGACTAGCGCGCTCACAAATGGCCGCTAGCTGCAAGCCTGCGGGAAATTCCAGCGGCACGTCTTTCATCGAATGGACGGCAAGATCGGCTCGGTCTTCCAGCAGAGCGTTCTCTAGCTCTTTGATAAACAAGCCTTTACCGCCGATTTTCGCGAGCGGTGTGTCGAGAATCTGATCGCCACGAGTGGTCATACGCACCAGCTCGACGCTGAGTTCGGGACGCAGTTGGACAAGAGCGTTCTTGACGTACTCGGCTTGCCATATAGCTAGCGGGCTTTTACGAGTAGCGATACGTAGCGGGCGAACCATAAACTGCCGTTCCCAACCGGAAAAGACGGATTATGCCACGAGAAACGCCCGCAATGATCGCGGGCACTAAGGTAAATTAGAGGTTTTGCAGTAGTTTGCGCACTTTAGGCAGATGACGGCGGCTCACCGGCGGCAAATGGTCGATTTCGGTCAGACGTACACAGTGTACACCGTCTTCGTTGCGCTCCATTCCCTGTACATGGCGCAAGGCCACCAGCGCATTGCGATGGATGCGCAGCAGTTTGTCGGGGTATTCGGCTGCAAGCTCTTTCAAGGTGTCGTCGATCAATATTTCGCCGCCCGAATGATACGCGGTGACATATTTATGGTCGGCCAGAAAAACTCTGATCTCCTCAAGCGGCACCATTTGAATGCCGCGACGCGACCGTGATGTAATGTGCGCACGTTGCTTAAGTGAGCAGTCACTATCGTTGGCAGCCTCTAAAGACATAAGCTGCAACTTGTTGACCTGACGAGCCTTCTCGAGTGCTATCAGCAGATTCTCCTGCCGCACCGGCTTTAACAGGTAGCCCGCGGCCTGCGCATTGATGGCATCGACACCGTAGTCATTGTAAGCTGTGCAAAAAATGATCGCCGGGGCGTTCTTGGCTTGGGCAATCTGCTTGGCGGCGGTGACGCCGTCCATTTTCGGCATGCGCACATCCATCAGAATGACATCCGGCTGTGTGTGATCGCACAGTGCAACGGCTTCCTGGCCATTGGCTGCTTCGGCAACTACACGCCATTTCTGAGTGTCGTTGACCATCCGTTTCAAGCGGTCTCTGGCCAGCGGTTCATCATCGACGATTAACACATTCATCGTGTTTGTAACCCTGTTTATCTAAAGTGATAATGTTAATTAAAAGAATAGCTTATTATTGCCAGAAAGCGATTGCCCTGGTGCAATGTTTTAAGATCAGCTGTGGCGCCGAAATGGGCCTTCAGTCGCTCGCGGGTATTGACCAGAGCCATGCTATTGCCCTTATGCCTGACCGCCGCCTGCGGGTCACTGTCAGGCAACGGATTGGATACGACAATTTCGCAACGCTGATCTTTTATACTGACTTGTAAACTCACGGTACCACCCACCACGCTTGGCTGAATGCCATGGTAAATTGCGTTTTCCAGCAGCGGTTGAATAGTCAGCGACGGTATTCTCAAGGCGTCGCTTAGCGTCGGCACGCGCCAATCGATTTGCAAGCGCTCACCCATGCGCAGCTGTTCGATAGCAATATACCGCTGGCATAACGCCAATTCCTGCGTCATAGGCACCAGTTCCGCCGCCGCTCGTAAACTGGCGCGAAATAACTCGGCCAGATCTTCAACGGCTTTTTCCGCCTGCACGGGATCGCTGCCAATAAGACTGGCAACGCTGTTTAAGCTATTAAACAGAAAATGTGGGCGAATGCGCGACTGCAAAGCCTGAATGCGCGCCTGCAGTTGGGCCTGCTGTTGTAACTGTAATTGCTGTTGCAAATACAGATAGCGCAACGCGATGCCACCGATCACAGCGACAATGGCAAGATTCGCCAGGATGCGCTGCCAATCGAACTGCCATGCACCCGCGCCGGCCATAAAAGTGTGCAGCAACCATTGCGCGAAGATACTGAATAGAACGCTGACCCACAAAATAAGCGCGTAGCAGAGCAGGGCGCCACTAACTCGCGGCAGGCGGGCAACGTAAGCACGGACGTTGCATAACACCGCGGCGCACAGTAGTACATTCCATTGGACAAAAAAGGTGAGGTTGGCAAAATGCAACCAGTCGAACGGCAGCAAGCGGCCCGTGCTGAGCGCTTGTACAAGCACCAACAGCTCGGCCGTTAAAATCAAAAACAGCAGTGGCTGAACCTTGCACAGGTCCGGCAGTTGAAAATGCGCCATCAACGGCGCTTCGGAATCGACTGAAGCCATGTTATCAGTGTCGTAGTAAAAGTGGGTTTTTGCCAATCCCGTATACTGCTGGAGGCTGATGAAGACGGCGAAACTGCTATACTTCCGCGCTTTTCTGCCATCCTCCGAGTGCGCTATCACGCCGACAAGACAGCCATATGACTTATGACTAAAGAAGACCAAAGCAAAACCAACCGTAGCTGGGGGGGGCGCTTCAGCGAAGCAACCGACGCCTTTGTTCAACGTTTTACCGCCTCCGTTGATTTCGATCAGCGCCTGTTTGAGCAGGATATAGACGGCTCGCTGGCGCACGCAGCAATGCTGCAGCGGCAGGGCATACTGACGGCAGACGAACTGCAGGCTATCCAACAAGGCCTGGAAAGCATTCGTGCGGAAATCGGGGCAGGGCGGTTCAATTGGTCGCTGGCGCTGGAAGATGTGCATATGAATATAGAGGCGGCACTGACCGCCAGAATTGGCGTCGCCGGGAAAAAATTGCACACCGGCCGCTCGCGTAACGATCAGGTCGCCACCGATATTCGCCTGTATTTGCGCGCCGCCATCGACGCCATTTGCGTTGAGCTGAACCGCTTACAGGTCGGACTGGTAGATATCGCCGAGCGGGAAGCCGCTACCATCATGCCCGGCTTCACGCATCTGCAAACCGCGCAGCCGGTAACCTTCGGCCATCACATGCTGGCCTGGTTCGAGATGTTGCAACGCGACTACAGCCGCCTGCAGGATTGCCGTCAACGGCTCAATTATTGCCCATTGGGCGCCGCCGCTTTGGCCGGCACCAGCTACCCGATCGACCGTGAGTTCACCGCTCAGCAACTCGGTTTTAGCGCACCCACCGCCAATTCACTCGACTCAGTCAGCGACCGCGACTTTGCGATCGAATTTTGCGCGGCCGCCAGTATTTGCATGACCCATTTGTCGCGCTGCGCGGAAGAACTGGTACTGTGGACCTCGGCACAGTTCGACTTTATTCGCTTACCGGATCGCTTTTGCACCGGCTCGTCGATTATGCCGCAGAAAAAAAACCCGGATGTGCCGGAACTGGTGCGCGGCAAAACCGGGCGCGTTAACGGTCATCTAGTCAGTCTGCTGACCCTAATGAAAGGCCAACCACTGGCCTATAACAAGGATAACCAGGAAGACAAGGAACCACTGTTCGACACCGTCGACACGCTGCACGACTGCTTGCGCGCCTTTGCCGATATGCTGCCGGCGCTGGCAACCAATCCCGCGGTCATGCGCGCGGCGGCGCAACGTGGATATGCCACGGCGACCGACCTGGCCGATTATTTGGTCAACAAAGGCTTGCCTTTTCGTGACGCCCACGAAGTCGTCGGCCAGGCCGTGGCCTATGGCATGGCTAACGGTAAAGACCTGGCGCAAATTGAACTGGGCGAGCTGCAGAAGTTTTCGAGCCTGATTCGCGACGATGTCTATGCCGTTTTGAGCCTCGACGGCTCGGTCGCCGCGCGTAGTCATTTGGGGGGCACTGCACCCGAACAGGTGCGTCAGGCGGCGACCAAGGCGCGGAAGTGGCTGCAGCAGTGTTCAGCCCTTTGCAGCGCCGATTGATTTTATTCAGCTGGCCTTGGTATACATAGAACAACAATCCAGATCTCTACGCGGGCGGCGCTTTTGGCACATCGCTCACGTATAATCCTAGAAACCGCAGTTGGATCACGAAAGTATGCGCAAGAAATTCATTGTACGAGGACACCATGCGACTAATTGTTCTAACACTTCTTCTCATGCTGCTCGTTGCTTGCGGCCAAAAAGGGCTGCTGTACATTCCCGAACCCAGTTCGGCTGACTCCGCACCGGAAAGCGAGGGGAAAAAACCCGCACCGCAAGGTGATAGCACGACGGAAGAAGACAAGTAAGGCATGGAATTCTTTCACTACAAAAACGGCAGTCTGTACGCCGAGCAGTTAGCGTTGACCGAGGTTAGCAAACGCTTCGGCACGCCGTGCTACGTTTATTCGCGTGCCGCGCTGGAGGCGGCTTACGCATCGTACGCCGACGCCTTGCGTGACGTCGACCATATGATCTGCTACGCGGTGAAGGCCAATTCAAATTTGGCGGTGCTCAACGTGCTGGCACGCCTCGGAGCGGGTTTCGACGTGGTGTCCATCGGCGAACTCGAGCGCGTGCTAGCTGCCGGCGGCGAGCCGGGTAAATGCGTGTTTTCCGGCGTCGGCAAAACGGCGAGCGATTTGCGGCGCGCCCTGGAACTGGGCATTTTTTGTTTCAATGTTGAATCGACGACAGAATTACAAACGCTGCAAGAGCAGGCCGCCAACCTGAAATGCACGGCGCGGGTGTCGCTGCGGGTTAATCCCGATGTCGATGCCAAAACCCACCCGTATATTTCCACCGGTTTGCGCGACAATAAATTCGGCATCGACATCAACGCTGCACCCGCCCTGTACGCGCAAGCGCAACGCGCCAGCCATTTGGAGGTAGCGGGCATCGACTGCCACATTGGTTCACAGCTTACCAGTGTCGAGCCATTCCTGGCGGCGCTGGAGCGCATGCTCGGACTATACGACAGCCTGAACGCGAGTGGAATCCCGATTAAACATATCGATTTGGGTGGAGGTCTGGGCGTGCGCTACGCGCAGGAATCACCGCCAACAGCCGGCGACTATTTGAGCCAGGTGGTCGAGCGGCTGGGCACGCGTAGTGTACAACTGCTGGTTGAACCGGGCCGCTCGATCTGCGCTAACGCCGGCGTGCTGTTAACGCAAGTGATTTGCCTGAAAGAAAACGGTGCGAAAAATTTTGCCATTGTCGACGCCGCGATGAACGATATGCTGCGCCCAGCCTTGTACAACGCCTGGCTGGCAATTGAGCCGTTGTTGCAAGGTGGTACAGCGCCGCAACGCGACTATGATATTGTAGGCCCGATATGCGAATCTGCCGATTTTATCGCGAAAGATCGCCGGCTGGCGCTGAGCGAGGGCAGCCTGCTCGCGGTGCGCTCGGCTGGCGCGTACGGCTTTGTGATGAGCTCCAACTATAATAGTCGGCCGCGCGCCGCCGAAGTGATGGTCGACGGCGACGCCGCACACCTGGTAAGGCAGCGCGAAACGTTGCAAGACCTGCTGCGCGGTGAATCGCTGTTGCCAGCGTAAGAGATAGAAAGGCCCATGCTACTTCGCTTTACAAAAATGCACGGCCTGGGCAACGATTTTGTTGTCGTTGATCTATTGTCGCAACGCGTGCGGCTGAACAGGAGTTTGGTCAAGCGCCTGGGCGACCGCCGTTTCGGCATTGGCTTTGACCAACTGCTGGCCGTCGATCACCCGCGCGACCCCGACGTCGATTTTCGCTACCAGATATTTAACAGCGACGGCAACGAAGTGGCGCAATGTGGCAATGGAGCTCGCTGTTTTGCCAAATACGTGACCGACAAACGGCTCACGGGCCGTAATCCGATCCGGGTGGAAACCAACGCCGGTACGCTGGAACTGCAAATCATGAAAGACCGGCAGGTGCGAGTCAATATGGGTACGCCCGAGCTCGATCCTGAGAGGGTGCCTTTTCAGGCCGCGCAATGCGCGTCAACCTATAAGGTAGAAGCCGGTGGCGGCACGGTCGACCTTAGCGCCGTGGCGCTGGGCAACCCGCACGCCGTTATCGTTGTGGATGACTGCGCAAGAGCGCCGGTTACTGAGTTGGGCTCGCAGATTGGCGCTAGCGAACGCTTCCCGCAGGGGGTCAACGTCGGTTTTATGCAGGTCATTGATCAAGCAAGTTTCGAGTTGCGCGTGTTTGAACGCGGCGCGGGCGAAACCCTGGCCTGTGGCAGCGGCGCGTGTGCCGCGCTGGTAGCCGGTCATACCCGCGGCCTGCTGGGTAACAAGGCATGCGCGCATCTGCGCGGAGGCCTGCTGCAACTGGAGTGGCAGGGCAAAGGTCAGCCAGTGTTTATGACCGGGCCGGCCACCACCGTTTACGAAGGACAAATACGCATATGAGCCCGTCGGTTTCAGTAACAAAAACGTTTACCGTGGACGAAGAGCAGGTCGTATCTTACCTCAAGGAAAACCCGGATTTCTTCAACCGCCAACCGGACTTGCTGTGCGATCTGGCGCTGCCGCACCAACGTGGTCAGGCCGTATCGCTGGTCGAACGCCAGGTGGCCCTGCTGCGTGAGCGTAATATCGACATGCGGCGGCAGTTGGCCGAGTTGCTGGGGAATGCAAACGCTAATAACGAGCTATTTGAAAATACCCGGCAATTGGTGTTGGATTTGCTGGAGGCCAATTCGCTAACCGAACTAACGGCTGCACTACAGCACAGTCTTAAGCACGACTTTAAAACGGACTTTCAATGTTTGTGTTTGCTCACCGAGGGCCTGGCTGAAGTGCCGGCCGCCGTGCGCTGTGTCAGCTTCGAGCGGGCGCAGGCCAAGATCGGCAATCTGCTAACGGCACGCCAGGTAGTGTGCGGCGTACTGCGGCACGAAGAACTACTGTTTTTCTTCGGCGACCAAGCCGCCGCAGTAGGGTCGGCAGCGGTTATTCCCTTGCTGGCCGAACACCACATCGGCGTGCTCGCGGTGGGCAGTAAAGATCCGCGGCACTTCCAATCGGGCATGGGCACGCTGTTTTTAAACTACATTGCGGAAATGCTCAGCCGCACCGTGCCGCACTACCTGCCATCCGACTAACGCTTTCAATATATCGCCATGCTAGCCGCTGACGTTGACCAATTTCTCCACTATTTGCAGAATAACCGGCTGCTGTCCAAGCATACGGTAAGTAACTACCAGCGCGACCTCACAAAACTGCAACAGTATTGCGCCGAACACGAGCTGGACGATGCCGGGCAGTTACAAGCCGGCGATATACGCGATTTCATTGCCCGTGAACACCGCCGTGGTTTGTCGGGCCGCAGCATCCAACGTTTGCTCTCCGCCGTGCGTTCGCTGTTCCGGCATTTAAACAACATGCATGGACTAAAGCACAATCCAGCCGTGGGTATTCAGGCGCCGAAAGCTGCGCAACGACTGCCCAAGGCTGCCGAAGTCGACGAACTGCAGCACTTTCTTGCCATGCCCGGCGATAGCTGGATCGCCGGTCGTGATCGCGCGATGTTTGAACTCCTTTATTCTTCGGGTTTGCGCCTGAATGAACTCGTTAGCCTGAATTGCTCCGAGCTGAACTTAAACGCGGGCAGGGGGGAAGTCAGAGTATTGCACGGTAAAGGCGACAAGACGCGTGTCGTGCCCGTCGGTAGCGCCGCCCGTACGGCGTTAAAGCATTGGCTCGCGCACCGCGCTGAATATGCAGCGCCGGAAGAAAAGCAGGCCGTCTTCATCAGCCAGCGCGGAACACGCATCAGCGCGCGCAGTGTGCAGGCGCGGCTGCGCTATTGGAGCCAGCGCCAAAATCTACGCCAAGGCCTGCACCCCCATATGTTACGTCACTCATTCGCCAGCCATCTGTTGCAATCCAGCGGCGATTTACGCGCCCTGCAAGAGATGCTTGGGCACGCCAATATTTCCACCACCCAGATTTACACCCACCTCGACTACCAACACCTGGCGGCGGTTTACGATAAGGCGCATCCGCGCGCCAAGCGGCGGAAGTAAATGCCGCGCGTACAATTGCTGACCTTCGACCTGGACGACACGCTGTGGGAGATCACGCCGGTGTTGATCGAAGCCGAGCGTCACGTGTGCCAGTTTTTAAAGGCAAACTGCCCGCTAGTGCTGGAGAAATTCAAGACCGAAGATTTTGTCGAATTACGGCGCAAGCTATTTGCCACCGAGCCCGACTTGCGTCACCAGATAAGCCAGCTACGACTTCGCGCCATGCAAGTCGCTTTGCAGGAAAGCGGCTACAGCCAACAACAGGCACAGCAGTTTTCAGAGGAGGCGTTTCAGGTGTTTATTGACGCACGCCACGCGGTCGCCTATTTCGACGGAGTGCTCGATTGCCTGCGGCAGTTACACACTAGTTATCAGCTTGGCGTGTTAACCAACGGTAACGCCGACATCAACCGGCTGGATATCAAGCCATATTTCAGGTTTGCTATCGCCGCAGAGCATATCAACGCCAGCAAACCAGCGCCCGATCATTTTCGCAAGGCGATGCAGCTTACGTCTGTGTTAGCCGAGGAAATGATTCATATCGGCGACCACCCCGAGCACGACATTTATGCCGCACAGCAACTGGGTATTAGAACGATTTGGGTTAACCTGAACGACCAGCAATGGCCGAATAGCGAACCGCCTACCGCCGAGGTGCAACGTTTCTCTGAATTAGTCACGACGGTCGCCAGCATTGAAAAGGGTGATTTTTAAGCGACACCCTGAGTCGCGGCTTTAGCCGCGACTATTGCGGTTACTAAATGGGCTGGCTACCGTAGTTGCTGGTAGGCTTACGCGGCGGATCCGCTCGCAGGTTCGGGTCGATGTGCTGGATTTGGCCGCCCTGCGCGAGAAAGGCTTCTATATCTTTCTGCATTTTGCTGCGAATAGGGTCACGCGCGGCAACGGTACGGGCTTCGGCCCATTCATCATTGCTGCCTGCGTAAATGTCTCCTTGTGATTCCGATGTTTTTCTTTTCATATGGCTTCCCTGCGGTCTGAGTAAAAGAACAGATTCAAAATTGCCTTATATTTATAGTTCATGTCAGCGGGTTTGCCATTATTTCGGCGCGGCGAATTGTTGCATTTTGTGAAAGTTTTGAAGCAGTACCTTGCTTTCTGTGGCGTACTCCGCACGTTGAACCTAGAAACCGCAGTTGAACGCTGCTTATGGCAACGCAGGAACAGGGTTCACAACCGCTCAGTAACGATAAGTTCTTGACGAACCGCTCAGAAATAGCGCCCGTTGATTGGCTCAAGCGGTGAGCCGCGGCGGCAACTGATTCTACGTGTAGCCCGGGATATGGACTCTCTTAGGAGGCGGCTTCGCGGCTGATAGGGGGCGGCTTCGCGGCTGGCCAGCCGCTCACGGTTCAGACGGCGTCTTTGCCGGTTTCGCCGGTACGAATACGTATCACTTGCTCAAGATTGGATACAAATATTTTACCGTCGCCGATCTTGCCGGTATTGGCGGCCTTGGTGATTGAATCAATCGCCTGGTCGAGCAGGGAGTCGTCGATGGCTATTTCAACTTTGATTTTCGGCAGGAAATCGACCACGTATTCGGCACCGCGATATAACTCCGTATGACCTTTCTGACGACCAAAACCCTTCACCTCGGTGACGGTAATGCCCTGTACACCCACGTCTGACAGCGCGGCGCGCACGTCGTCGAGCTTGAAAGGCTTAATGATTGCGGTTACTAGTTTCATGGTCAGCGAACCTCCGAATCGAGCATTATATTCAGTAACGGGTGGCTAAGTCCATGCCGCGCCGTCGTAGCTGCAGCTTCACCGTCGTGGTTTGAAGATTAACAGACCTTGGTTTACTTTTTGCAACGTTTGCGCAAATAGTCGGCCAGTTGTTGCTCATATTGCGCGCGCTGCTCATCAGTATAGATTTGGCGCTCGCCGTTCTTTTGCGGAATATACAGATAGCCCGCCCGCCTGCTGGCGGCGTAATCGCGCTGCACTTTGGCACAACGTTGCCGCTGCTGTACCAACCGCTGTCGTTTTTCAGCCTGCTGGGCTTGACGCTGGTCGCGCTCCTGCTCCCACACTTTAAGCAGGGCTCGATTACGTTGCCGGTATTGCTCCAGCTCCGGATCGGTTTCTGCTGGCCCAACCTCTATGTCGAGTTCCTGTACTTTTTCCTGCGCGGGCGCTTTGTCGCTGTAGTGCACCTTACCGCTGGCATCCACCCATTTGTAAATCCCGGCCCGCGTTGCAACGGCGCCAACAAGCAGAAATACGGTCAAAAGAGCAACAATGAGGCGCTGCATGGCATGGAGCTTTGTGGGTTTCGATACTATCAATATAGATCGTCATACCCGCTGCGTCAGCGCTGTTTGTCGGATCCTGTTGTTGTTGCCGCTGACGACAGTCATCGCAGCGGCAACACAGGTTGTACCGCTATTTTGCGGTTATAAACTCCGGATAGGCTTCCATACCACACTCGGTTAAGTCCACGCCGTTGTATTCTTCTTCTTCACTAACACGTATGCCAATGACGGCTTTGAGGATAAACCAGGCCACAAAGCTGGCACCGAATACCCAGACAAAGATGGTGGCCGCGCCCAGTAGTTGCCCGGTAAAGCTGGCATCGGCGTTGGTCAACGGCACTGCCAACAAGCCCCACAAACCGACCGTGCCATGCACCGAGATCGCACCCACCGGGTCATCGATTCTGATTTTGTCAAAAAACAAAATGGAGAATACCACCAGCACCCCACCAACCGCACCGATTCCGGTCGCCGCCAACGCGCTGGGTGTCGACGGCTCCGCCGTAATGGCAACCAGGCCCGCCAGTGCACCATTAAGCGCCATCGTCAGGTCGGCCTTGCCAAACATAAAACGGCCGACCACCAGCGCTGCGATCAAGCCACCGGCGGCGGCGGCATTGGTATTGAGAAATACCATCGCTACGCTGTTGGCGTTCGCAATATCCCCCAACTTGAGCACCGAGCCGCCATTAAAACCAAACCAGCCCATCCAAAGAATAAACATACCCAGCGTGGCCAATGGCAGGTTGGCACCCGGAATAGCGACTACTTCGCCATTAGGCCTGTATTTACCTTTGCGAGCACCGAGTAAAATCACACCTGCCAGGGCAGCCGAAGCGCCGGCCATATGCACGATACCCGAACCGGCAAAGTCTGAAAAGCCCGCTTCACCCAGGTTGTACAGGCCAAAAACGTCGGCCGAATTCCATGTCCAGCTGCCTTCCATGGGATAGATAAAACCGGTCATGACCACCGCGAACGCCAAAAAAGCCCACAGTTTCATCCGCTCGGCGACCGCGCCCGAGACGATAGACATGGCGGTCGCCACAAACACCACCTGAAAAAAGAAGTCGGAGGAGTCAGCATACACCGAGTCACCGTCGAAACCGTTTTCGGCCGACGCGGCGAGCGCGTCTTGCACCAACGTTTCACCGCCTTGTATGCCGCTCAAAAACAGTGCGCCGTCGTACATAATCATGTAGCCGCAGACCATGTACATCAAGCATGATATTGCGTACAACGCGACGTTCTTGGTCAATATTTCGGTAGTGTTCTTGGAACGCACCAACCCGGCTTCCAGCATGGAAAAGCCGGCCGCCATCCACATCACCAGTGCACCGCACATCAGGAAATAAAATGTGTCGATAGCATACTGCAATTCAAAAATTTGGTTTTCCATACTTAGCTCTCCACAAGCTTATCGTCATTAGGAGTAGGAGGGATTGCGGGTCATCAGCGAGCTAGATCGCGTCCTCGCCGGTCTCGCCGGTACGAATGCGAATCGCCTGCTCCAGGGCAATGACAAAAATTTTGCCGTCGCCTATCTTGCCTGTGTTGGCGGCTTTGCTAATGGCTTCTATGGTTTGGTCGAGCAAAGCCGCGACAACCGCAACTTCGATTTTCACTTTCGGTAAAAAATCGACCACGTACTCGGCGCCCCGATACAATTCGGTATGGCCTTTTTGCCGACCGAAGCCTTTCACCTCGGTCACCGTAATGCCTTGAACGCCAATGTCGGACAGCGCTTCTCGTACGTCATCCAGCTTGAACGGCTTGATGATCGCGGTAATCAACTTCATGGTTTTCTCCTCTACTTACCCGCCGCCAGCGCAGCGGGCAACGTTATTGCCAATGTGAATTACAAACTCTTCGAAATGGAGAATACCGCGCGGCCTTCGCACAGCGCCTCGCATTCCTCGTCGTCAATGTTGGTGCCTACGTAGGCCAACGACAGGCCAACACCGTCGAACTCGGTCGACACGCCAATCGAGTAATCTACATAGCCGTCGTCTTGCGAGTCACCTGGCAATACCAGAAAAGTGCCGAACTCTTCCTCGCCTTCAAACCGGTTGTAGCCCACGTGCGCATCCACCGACCAACTTTCGGCCAGGCTCAGGCTGTATTCGCCATAAGCATAAATAAAGGCGCCTGTGTCGCCGAAATACTCCGGCGAATAATTGACTCCCACCGTGGCATCAAAGAAGCTGACCGAACCGTAAACTTCGGTGTAGTCATAGTTCAAACCTGAATCGCCCGGATACTGGTAGTGCACCACGCCCAAATCGAACGCAACATCGTCGCTGGTTTCGAAGCCGAAGCCAGCGTAAACGTCGAGCTCCATATTGACCTTGTCGCCGAAATCGACGTTGGAACCCCAGAGCCCAGCGTAAAAGCCACTGTCGTTTTCGTAGTCAAAACCGCCTTGAATGGCCGGTAACTCTGACGCCTGACTGATGCCGCGGAAGGTATAATCGGTGGTTAGCGCTACGTTGCCGCTGACCTCTGCCAGTGCCGCCGTTGCCGAAATAGCGAGGCCGGCCGCCCATGCAGCGGTGGTTAATATCTTCATTAAAAATCCCTCAATAACAGAAATAGTTGGTAGAGCGTTAGCAGATCGTAATTTGCACAGCCCGTGCCAATAGCGATTTTGTGCTGTTTTACAAACATTTACCTCTCATCAACAATCGTGAAGCGAAATTCACGATAAAACAAGGCGCGCATTTGGTGCGCGGAGGGTTTGACTGCGCGAAAACAGTGCGCCAATCGAAGCGCGCGTTTACAGCGCCCCAAAAGAAGACTATTTCATGATCTAATCAGGCTCAGGTAGAATAGTGATACTCGCAAGCAATCAAGCACCCGGCATGTTAAGAGACCGAATTATTAATCAGCTCAACGAACAACTGAGCAGCTTATTTAAGGAGCGCGACGCGGAGCAGGGCGGTGAGCTGCAGAAAAGCATTCTCTTATTAGTGCAAAATGCGTTCAGCAAACTGGATCTGGTGACGCGCGAGGAATTCGATGCGCAACAGGAAGTGTTACTAAGAACCCGCACCCGCGTTGCGCAGCTGGAAGCAGAATTGGAACAATTGATCGACACCGTGCAGCGCTAGCACCGCACGCCTATATTAGCGTCCCGCTGGCCATACGGCCAACGGTCACCCGCATCCACGGAAGGAGCACGCATGTCACTCGCGATAGTATTTTCTCGCGCCCAATTGGGCATAGACGCACCACCGGTAGTGGTTGAAGCACACCTGTCCAACGGCTTGCCCAGTTTCACCATTGTCGGCCTGCCACAAACCGCGGTGAAAGAAAGCAAGGATCGGGTGCGTAGCGCCATTATGAACGCTCACTTCGACTTTCCAGCCAGTCGAGTCACCATCAACCTTGCCCCTGCCGATTTGCCGAAAAGCGGTGGCCGCTACGACCTGGCTATTGCGCTGAGTATTCTGGCGGCATCTGGCCAGGTGCCGGCCGAGCGGCTGGCGGATACGGAGTTTTACGCGGAATTGGCCTTGTCCGGCGAGCTACGGCGGATCGACGGCGTATTACCCGCCGTTGTGCAGGCGCATAAAGCACAACGCGCAGTGATCATCGCGCAGCCAAATGGTGACGAGGCCGGCATGGTGCAAGACGCCGAGATTTACTGTGCCGACCACTTGCTGGAGGTATGCGCACATTTGAATGGTAATGAAAAACTGCCGCTCAACGGCGGTAGTCCGCCGTTGCGCACCCGCAGCAGCGCCGACCTGGCCGATGTTAAGAGTCAGGCTACCGCCAAACGTGCGGCGGAGATCGCCGCGGCGGGGCAGCATAATCTGTTATTGGTTGGGCCGCCGGGTTCCGGCAAAACCATGCTGGCCAGTCGCATGCCCGGCATTTTACCGCCGCTCAGCGAGGAAGAAGCCTTATCCGTCGCCGCGATTTATTCCGTCAGCCAGCATCCGACCACGCTGGCTTTGCAACAGCAACGGCCATTCCGTGCGCCACATCACACCGCATCGGGGGTGGCGTTGGTCGGCGGCGGCGGACACCCGCGGCCGGGAGAAATTTCGCTGGCCCACCATGGCGTGCTGTTCCTCGACGAGTTGCCGGAATTTCCGCGCCACGTACTGGAAGTACTGCGCGAGCCGATGGAGTCGGGCATCATTCGCATTTCGCGCGCCGCACAACAGGTCAGTTTTCCGGCCCGGTTCCAGCTTGTGGCGGCGATGAACCCTTGCCCTTGCGGCTACTTCGGCAGCGCCGACCGGCATTGCCGTTGCACCCCCGACCAAGTGCAACGCTACCGTGACCGTATCTCCGGCCCGCTGCTGGACCGCATCGACTTACACGTCAATGTGCCGCGTGTCTGCGCTCAAGATTTAACTGACGGCGGCGCGCCGGGCGAAACCAGCGCCACCGTGCTGCGCCGCGTCACACGCGCGCGTCAACTGCAATACCGGCGCAGCGGCCATGCCAATGCATTGCTGAGCGGTAAAGCCCTGAACGCCGCCTGCTCGCTGGCAAAGTCTGATACTGATTTGCTGAATACGGCGATCGAGCGCTTGCAGCTATCGGCCCGTGCGTATCACCGCATACTGCGGGTAGCGCGCACCATCGCCGACCTGCAGGGCGCCGAATCCATCACGACTCGGCACTTAACGGAGGCGCTAAGCTATCGCGCGCTGGATAGACGGGTTAGTCGCTAGCAGCCCGATCAATGCGGCACAAAAGCCCGCTCGATCACATAGTGGCCGGGATTGCCGTGGCGGGTTTCCTTGAAACCGCTCGCGTCGAGCAGGGCACAGCTGTCTTTTAGCATCGCCGGACTGCCACAGAGCATAAAACGGTCGTCTTCCCGATTGGGTTGGGGAAGACCCAAATCGGCAAACAGCTTGCCGCTCTGAATGAGATCCGTCAACCGTCCGGTATTGCGATACTGCTCCCGCGTTACCGTGGGGTAGTAGAGCAGCTTTTCTTTAACGTCGGCCCCGAAATACTCATTGTTTGGCAGCTCGCGGGTAATCGTTTGCTCGTAGGCCAGGTCTGCGGCATGGCGACAACCGTGCGCCAGGATAATCTTGTCGAAGCGCTGGTAGGTTTCCGGGTCTTTGATGATGCTCATAAACGGTGCAAGACCAGTGCCTGTCGCCAGCAAGTACAGGTGGCGGCCTGGCAACAGGTGATCCACTACCAGCGTGCCCGTGGGTTTGCGGCCAACCAACACTTCGTCACCGATTTTGATATTTTGCAGCTTCGAGGTTAACGGGCCATCCGGCACCTTAATGCTGAAAAACTCAAGTTCATCTTCGTAGTTAGCGCTCGCTATACTGTATGCACGCAGCAACGGGCGGCCATCGTCGCGCTGTAAACCCACCATGGTGAAATGGCCATTTTCAAAACGAAAACCCGGGTCGCGCGTGGTGGTGAAACTGAACAGGCGGTCGGTCCAGTGGCGCACGCCGGTGACTTGTTCGGTCGCAATCGTCGTCATGGGGCGTTCTCCTGCCACAAAAATACACGTTGTTAACAGTGTATTTCAACACGACATATAAGTAAAATAAGAGAGTTTTCCAATACAGAATGAGTCTGAAAAGTCCGCCGGTTTCCAGCACAGAA
>CAZJDL010000026.1:0-36212 GCA_964544755.1 uncultured Pseudomonadales bacterium
ACGTCCAGCTTCGCTGCTAATTCGTCTATTGCTCCGAGCCTGAAATAGCAGCCAGGTTTCAACCCGACACTTAAATTTGCGGGTATGTCACTTGCCAGACATGGCAACCCGCAACTTAAGGCTTCTAGCAAGGCTATCGGCAACCCTTCATGTGAAGAAGGTAATACAAATAAACCAGCGTGCGAATAAATTTCCGCGAGATCCAAACCGGTTAAGAATCCAGTGCAAACCACGTTACGCATATCATTCGCTCGAGCGAGTACTTTCGAATCGTAGCTACTACTATGATCGGCCGCACCTACCAATACGAGTTTCCAGTCATCCATTCCCGCGCGATCGAAAGCATTTAGAAGATCCAAATGACGTTTTTCTGGAACGAATCTGCTGACCAGGAGCACATACTTTCCTGACTGCAGACCGAACTGTTCCAGAATTTGTTTTGTGTTATGGATTTTTGGTATGGCTACACCGTTTGGTACGATGTGCGATTCCTTGCAATATTCGCGACCCACCAGCTCAGCAATGACCGGCGAGATTGCTATCCTCTCGTGAGCAAAGGACATACCAAGCTTTTCCCCCAACTTCAGAATCCAACGCGCCAAGCCGTTCCATTTTTCCCGGTCATAGTCAGGGCCATGATGTGTTACTACCACGCGCAGACCCAACAGGCGCGCAATGGGCGTAACCAAAGCCGGGCCAACGGCATGAATATGGACTACATCGGGCCGGGTAATCCCAGCGTAAAGAATTGCCAATAGAGAGTGGACGATAGCTTCCAGAGATTGGTATCGCGGCGCCCATAGCTTTTTAAACTTCACGCCCTTCCAATTATTTTCCCTAAGCGCTTGATAGCCGGAGCGAACAACGACAGTGACGTCAAAACCAAGCTTCACCAGCTCAGGATACAGATGTTCCGCATGGGTCTCAACGCCACCTTGAACCGCCGGAAAGCCCCTCAGGCCAAGTACCAATATTTTCATTACCGCATTCCTCCAATGTGGGGAATATCCATATTCCACTGGACGAGCTCTGAGTCAATCTGACCCCAATCATCTTTACTATTCATAGTAATACACGCTGTCGATACCTGTCTTTAAGGATTGTGTCGGTCCACATTTGTGTTCCGACTGACCCATCAGGTTCGGAGCTGCAAAACTTTCGTAGAGTGTCGTCACTCGCTCTATGTAGAGACTCGGCGAGAATTCCGCCATCATCCATTCGCGACCAGCGCGGCCTCTGCTTGCAACTTCCAATTCGGGCATTGTTGAATACTGCCGCAAACACCCAGCGAGGCCTTCTACCGACTGCACCTCAAACACCTCACCGGTCTCTCCCGGTCTTATCAGCTCGGGTATGCCTCCGATGTTTGCGCCAATCACGCTTTTGCCAAGGCAGTATGCCTCCATAACGGCCAGCGGCGCGTTTTCAAACCACTCCGACGGCAATACAACCGCACGTGCGCCGCGAACAAACTCGTGCAGCTTATCACCACTTAAAAAACCAACAAATTCTATTTCCGCATTAAGGTCAGCGGCGAGTTGCCGGAGCTCAGACTCCAACACTCCGCTGCCAGCAATCTTTAGTTTTACACCCGCCATTGCCGCGGCTCGCACCAATGTTGTTAAGCCTTTTTCCTCGGATAACCGACCGAAATAGGCGAACGCCTCGCCCGGCTGGTACTCGGGTGTTAGTTTGTCTGCATCAACAAAATTGGGTACGAAACGAAACTTTTCTCGGGGCCAACCCCACTCGACAAATTTTTCTAAATAGAAGCGGCTTGGAACGATGAAAGCGTCAACACATTTAGCGTACGTATTAAGACGGCGATGGAGCTGGCTTTCAAACCACACAAGCGCGCTAAGGGCGGCGGAGTTTTTAACACATTTATGTATGACTACATTGCGCAACGCCCCACCCTTGCAGCGCTCGCAAATTCCGTCGTGCGCCAACATTTTATAAGAAGGGCAGGCTATTTTGAGATCATGTAGTGTCAGAACGCAGGGAACACCAAGCGAATTTAGCTCGATGAGAATTGATGGCGACAAGTGATGATAAATATTATGACAATGCGCAACATCGGGGCGAGTTTTTTCAACCAGCTGGCGTACACGCTTTCTCGCTTCAAAAGAATAAACGGTCTTCGGCGCCTTCCTCAGCTTCTCAACAAGAGAGTACGCATGCCCTAGCTCAACTTCCTCTACAAAGTGTTCTGACCAGGGCGTGGCCAGGTTATCAGGATGTTGCATCGCGAAAGGCACCACATCCCAGCCCGCCGCCTCGAACAGGCGGTTATGTTCGAGGAACACAACTTCCGCGCCACCGCGAGGGTAGTGATAGTTGTTTGCAGAAATTAGAGTGGGCATCTCGTATGTAGTCGCCTAAATAACGTTGTGTTTTCTATCAAGTAACAATTTCACCATAGGCTCACTCATTTATCTGATCCCCCTATCAAGCAAACTTCCCATAAGTTCGACTAACTTGTCGGCATTTTCCATTGAGTGAAAATTCATGGCGTATTCGCGGGCGCGCGTCCCAATTTGCTCACGGGTTTCATCGCTAGTTATCAACTCCCGCACTTCATGGCATAGCTTATCCATGCTACCCGCCAATTTGCCAACTCCATATTTTTCAAAAACTTCATCAGGATTAACATTTAACGACACTACCGGAACCCGTTGCACCCAGGCTTGAATAAAGGTGTTCGAGAACCCCTCATAAACACTCGTATTTACCAGAATATGCGCTTTAGCGAGACGATCGTTGACCTCATCCTGGCTTAGCGGCCCGACGTGCTCAAGCGCCGGTATACCCTTTATCTTCTCATCCAATTCAGCCTGCCAAGCTTCGTCAGGGGCCGCAGCGCCTATCATTACAAACCGGACGTTTCGTGAACTGCTTAAGCGGCGAGCAAGCTCAACAAAATGTTGGGGTTGCTTAAGGCGCTTGAAGTTACCAATCCATAGCACGTTTATAATATGAGTGGACTTAGTCTGAACGGGAGGGATTTCGAGAAAATTTCGAACAACATGGTTCGCTGTACGACCGTAATGCGTTTTTAGCAGAGCCTTCTGATCTTCCGTTTGCGCCACCACCATACTGGCATGACGCAAGCCATATTCAAGAAAGCGCTTGTCGACGTATTTATGAGGGCGGCTTAGAAGATCAAAAAAGTTGAACCTCTCGGTAGTGCAATCGTTTGTACTCGCCACGTGCCAGAGCAGCCTGCTATTGTATTTTTTCGCGTAGTACGCTGCGACACCAGTATACGCGCAACCGACACGCTGATAAATGATATCTGGTTTAATTAAGCGAAGTTGACGCAAGAGTTGTGGCGTCTCAAAGAAAGTACCAAATTTTTGCAAGAACCCAGGGCGGCAAATCTGTACCACTTTGTGATTGTCAGGCCGGTGTCCTTTTTTGATACGACGCGCCAGATAATATACGTCGAACTCACCTGATTCAGATAACGCGCTGATAAGCCCTTGAGCCTGAAATTGCGCCCCCCCCATCAATGCCTCCCAATGGGTCGGGATTAAAATGCAAATTCTTGGCCTTCTGGTAGACGCCGCAACCTGCGAGTTTGCGCCGGTTTTGTTCAAAAACATGCGCTTGGCAGCAAGTGTGGCATTATGAGACAAGATCCAATCGTTCACGCGGTTTTCTGCTCCAGTGCATCTATTCGTTTCACTAGCGAGTCTCCGTAAGTTCTTGAACAGAGCTTTGGTGCAATTGCGCGCATAAGACTAATAAGCATTTTTTGAAAGCAGTCTAACAGGCGTCAGCAGCAAAATCTTGAGGTCCAGCCAAATACTCCAATTACGAATATATTCAATATCTTGTGCGACTCGTTGCTGCATTTTATCCAGCGTTTCAGTCTCACCGCGCAGACCTTTTATTTGAGCCAGCCCGGTGATGCCCGGCTTGATACGGTGCCGGGAAAAATAACTATCAATTTTCTCAGAATACGACTTATTGTGGGCCAGCGCGTGCGGCCTGGGGCCCACCAGAGACATCGAACCCTGCAGCACGTTAACCAGTTGCGGTAACTCGTCGATACTGGTACGTCGTAAAAATCGCCCCAGCGGCGTAACACGCTGATCATTTACTGTCGCCTGAGTCACTTTCCCTGCGCGCTCTTCGTGCACGTACATACTGCGAAACTTCCACACCTCGATCACGCTGCCGTCCCAGCCGTCCCGTTTTTGCTTGAAGATTACGGGGCCTGCCGATGTCAGTTTAATCAGCAAAGCCGTGACTATCATTATTGGCGACAGCGCAAGCAGTGCGACGAGCGCTATCACTTTATCAAACAGTGATTTGGTAAATGCGTTGGCGCTGTTGGTGATTGGGCTTTCCGACAGCGATATTAACGGCACACCGGCTAACTCTTTGACGCTATGATTGATCAGATGCAGGTGAAAGATATCCGGCGCCCAGATTACATCAACATTGGCATTAAGAAGCTGCGATTGAATATCTTCAATGAGTTCTGAGTGCCTGACCGGAAGTGCGATATAAACGCGACGTATCTGCAAGTTTCTGATGACTTCCATCAATTGCGTGGTATCACCGACAATAGGCACCTGCGAATTCGACCATTTGGATCTCAAAATAGCATCATCTTCAATCGTGCCGACCACGCGATCTGGCAACCAGGAGTTTTTGCCGATGGCTTCGATAAGGTGTTGCGCAAGGGCGCCGGCGCCAACGACCAAGGTAGGGATGCTGTTTTTTTGCTTATCGCGAATCCACCTCGATATTGAATAGGTGGAAAGGTAAATTGCCGATTGAATACAATAACCTAGGAAAATCCAGGTGATAATCACGAGTCGTGAATAGTCGCCTGTTGTTTTGCTAAGGAAGGCCGCGATGACGAGGATAGCAATGATCAAAAACCAGGCCTTGAGCAGGCGTTGTAAGCCCGTCATCTTGTCGCTAAAACGACGATAAATGCCCATAAAATTATAGACGATGAGCATCAGCAATATTGAGATGACGGCAAGGTACCGATAGGGCATGCTAACCGCGCCGGTATACTCATATGCGATGCAGATTAACAGGGCAGCCATCAGTGCCGAGCTAAAAATAAGCTGTGGCCAAAGCGCCAGGTTGCTGTGGTTTTGCAGAAGTCGCTTTGAACGCGTGACAGCGGGAAGCTGGTTTGGCGCCTCGATGATTGCGGCTAGACTATCCATGATACAACTCGTTCCCCCCGTTCAGTGGATTTTGCTAGATTAAATGTAAGAACATTTCCGAAACCTTTTTGCAATTTTTAGACCATAAAATAATATGCTTTAA
The DNA here is from genome assembly GCA_964544755.1 of uncultured Pseudomonadales bacterium. Taxonomy (GTDB): domain Bacteria; phylum Pseudomonadota; class Gammaproteobacteria; order Pseudomonadales; family JAUIET01; genus JBBKXJ01. Next base: position 5,299 of record CAZJDL010000026.1, read on the forward strand.
ATTCAAAGGCTAACAATTTAGAAAATTAGAAAATGTTGGCGTATGTCAAACAAACCGACACCATTGGTCGTGCGGATACCAACTCCGCACAAGGCCTGAACCGCAAAAATGTCAGCTATTCACGCTTTTCGTTTATAACAGCGGCACGTATAGCAGCGGCACGCGTGATGCCGACGGAATGTTGTAAAGGTTTTCGACAGTACGCTTGCAGCAAGCAGTCAATGCTCATAGGCCGGAGGCGGTGAAAGCGCAGCGACCGTGAAATCGGCAGCATACGCGAAAGTGCAATTTATATTTAATATATGTGTTGGTAATAAAAAGGGTTAGTCAACGCCTTTGATATAACGTGAGTTTTTATCGCCTGCGGTAAACCTTCCCTGCACCGGTGCAAGGCCTTTTTGCTTATCTTTGATAACATCGCCTACCAGCTTTACGTCCAGCTTATGCGCCTGCTCGGAAAACCCGTAGACTAACGACGTATCACAGATAACGTTCACCAGCCTTGGAATGCCCTTGCTGTAACGCCAGACCATGCGCGCTGCATCCCTGCCAATAATATCAGGATCACCTCCCGCTACGGCCAGGCGGTGCCCTATGTACTCGATTGTTTCTTTTTCATCGAGCCGGTCGAGATGGTAGTCGACCAATATTCTTTGGGCAAACTGTTCTAATTCGGGATCTCTGAGTAGATCGCGCAGGTTTGGTTGACCAACCAGAATAAATTGCAGCAATAAATGATCATCCGCATTGATGTTGGACAATAACCTGACTTGTTCCAATAGCTGAACGCCGAGTTGCTGCGCTTCATCGATGATCACCAGCCCTCTCCTGCCGGCTGCATACTCCTCAATCAGAAATTGAATAAAAACATTATATAGCTCAACGTGGCTTTTTCCTTCGAAGTCAATACCAAATGAGAAAGCTATCCAACGCAGCAGATCGGCTGCATCAGCACATTGGGTGTTGTTGACCAGCCCAACCGTCAGGCTTGGGTCATCTCGTTGCAGCAATTTACGTATCAAGGTTGTTTTTCCGGCACCAATCTCACCGGTCACGACCGTGAAACCGGCTTGGCTTTCCATCCCGTATTCGAGCATGGTCAGCGCCATACGGTGCTTCTTGGTGAGAAGCAGAAACTTCGGGTCGGGCAAAATAGAGAACGGTCTCTCTTTGAACCCGTAAAATGACTCATACATAGCAAATCCTATTCAGTACCTGGAATTTCTATTACGCCGACTAGTCGCTGAGCACACTGTCGCGCCCCCCGACTAAAAACAATCGCGGCTCTTGGCGTTTAAACAAACGATAAATTACGTTAGTAGCCATAGTGGCCATAATGCTCAGCAACTGGCTCGCGCGATTTGTTCAATACCGTTCCAATAAGATGCGTGCCGTCCAGCAATTCCGCAGCTCGAGCCAAATGGCGAGAATCGGTCTTGCCGTCTTCTACAACAATCAATACCGCATCCAAATTAGAAGAAAACGCCACGACATCATCACCAACCAATATGGGGGGCAGGTCGAAGATAACTATCCGGGAAGGCGACTGTACTTTCATTTGCGCAACCAAATGCGCCATTTTCTTGGTGGCCAGCAATTCTGAGGTGCCTTGCGTCTTTTCAACGCACGGCAGAAAAACAAAACGTTCGATGCCCGGACTGATCAACACATCCGCCAAACTAATGTTGGAAGTGAGGTACTCAACCAAACCATATTCGGGCGTGACGCCTAATACTTTATGAACATCGGGTTTCCTTAAGTCGACATCTACAAGTAGAACCGAGTGATTGGAATCCATCGCAATCGCAACACCCAGATTAATTGAAGTCAACGTTTTGCCGGCATTCGGGGCGGTGCTTGTGATACCCAGGGTTGTCCAACCATTCTGCCGCATTCTCTGTAACAGGCGGGTACGTAGCAGCCGGTAAGAATCAGCCAAGGGTTGGTCCTTAAATCCCGCAATGACTTTTTGTTCACGCAGAAATTCCGGCGAGATTTCAACTTCCCGAACCAGCCCGTGTGTCATATCACCGGCAAGTACCGCCGGTTGCAGAGCCGCTGCGTGTCCGCCGCCTACGGCTGCGCGCTTTTCCCTTGCTAACTCAAGTGCTTTCGTAATTCGATCCATGGCTACTCTCTCAGACTACGTTTGCGGTTCGATAAAAGGTATGGTCGCTATGGGTGGTGCATTGAGAACATCTATAATGCCACGCACACCGCGCACCGACCGATCAGAATACTCCGCAACAAAAGCGCTCAACATGCCACCACTGAACGCAAAAATAAAGCCAATGAGGAAAATGCCCAAGCGATTGGGTCTATCCGGTTCGACCGGCAGATTGGGCGGCTCAACCAAAGCAAATGTGCCGGCCTTCTGTTCTTTCTCAAGCTGAATTCCCAGTTTCGCCTGTAGCTGCTTTTCCTTAATATCGGCGTATGTCTTTCTTGCGCTTTCGTAATCACGATTTAAGAAGCCGTAATCACGTTCAACTATCGGCGTTGAATAGATCCGCTGTCGATACTCTTCCAGTTTCGCCTCGTATTTGCGCTTGCTTTCCTGGCTAGCCGTAATCTCCACCGACATAGTATCGATCTTGGATTTGATTTGAGTATATTCCGGATTCGTTGGCGTCTCCATCAAGCGACCGGCATCGCTCAACCGTTGTCGTGGATCACTGTTGACCAGCTCCCGCTCCAGACTTTTCACTTCGGCTTCCAGCCGTTGGATATCCGGGTGCACAGCAGAGTATTTTTGCTTCGCTTTAGTGAGGTCAAACCGGGCTTGCACGAGACGCTCAGCCGGCGTATTCACCCTCGTTCCAGTATCGTCTCGCAACGGAATATGCGGGTCAGTCACTACCAGCTGGGCTTCCATCTCCTTCTTTTCGTTGCGTGCAGAGCGGATGTCGGACTCAATTTCAGCCAGCTTTTTTTCTGTTTCCTCAAAAAATCTCTGATTAATTTCAAGTTGCTCAGGCAACTCCTTCGACCTTTTCTGCTTAAAATCCGCTATTTTTTGGTCGAGCTCTCTGATGGTAAGGCGCAGCTTTTCCGCCTCGGCACCGAGAAAGGAGGCAACTTGAGAGGACTGGTCTTCGCGTTGCCGACGGTTTTCTTCGAGGAACAAATTTGCTAATGCTGTTGTCACTTTTTGTGCGATTGCCGGTTCACTCGCTTCGAAAGCAATGGTAAACGCCACGGTAATCACCGTTTGTCGACCTGCTCCCGGATTACTCGCCTCAACATCGACCATTTCAATGAAAATAGCATCGCGCATATCCTGCACTACCTCATGCTCCAGACCTTGTTTGAGCTTGTCGGCATGAAGACCTACATCGGCGGCAATTTTGAGCAACTTTTCACGAGCCAGTATGCGCTGCCTGATGCTTTCGATGCGCTCCTGCGCATAACCCGTGACCGTCGTTTCCACGATGTCGCCTGAGACCTCCTCCCGCTGCACGAGGATGGTTCCTTCCGAGCGATATACCGGTGGAATCAATAGGGCGACTAAAACGCTGGCCAACAAAATGGCGACAAACGGAATCATCAATTGCTTCTTCCTGCGTTTCAGGATTTCCAGGTAGTCGCCTAACTCGACCCCGGTATGTTTCATTGCATCGTCCATCGTTCTATCCTGTAGTTCTACTAGACCAACCAAGCCCTAATGCCACACCTAAATTTCATTATCCTTCCGAAAGTTCATTGTCCCTGCGGTAGATAATCGAGACAAATGCCGCATTGCTATCGGTGCTATCGGCAAAAGTTTCGCGATCTTCCCACTCATAACGATAGATAAAGCTTATCGACCACTCCGGGGTCCAATTCCATCTTAATTGTGGCGACACGCGCACATAATCTCTGTTCGCCAGCAAGTCGACACTATTATCAGCAACGGATGAATTGCCAAAGTATTCGGATTCGAAATGGAAATCGAACCTTGGCGACAAACTGCGGGTAAAATTGAAGTTTGCGATATCGCTTTCTACCAATGCGCCTGTACCACTAGGGGTAATCGTGCGGCCCACGCTGGCGGTATAGCGGGTCAACTCGCCCCGGTGTTCGCCGAAAAGCCTGAAAATTGAGCCAACATCATCTTCGTTTTCACCCGTGTTGAGGCTATCAAACGATAGTTGCCGCGCGCCTACCGTAAAGCCCACCACTGAAATAGGAGAAAAGTTGTGCCTGAGTCCTACACGCAGTGCAATTTCGTCATTTTCCCGGTCTGCGTCGGGCGCTTCATAAGTACCGCCATCAACGGAAAAAAAGATTCGGTCCCTTTCCGTCCATTTATGCTCCAGCCGCACCGAAGCACGCTGCCGTGTAAAATCGATTAGCCGCGCCAGAGCAGCACCACCGCCATACACGGTGTCGTCATAACGGTATTGCAGTTTCAGTCGTGTGTTCTGGGTCAAGCCTATCGACCAATACGGTTCGGCCTGAACCCTTTCGCGCCTGACCTGGATGCGAGACACCCCGGTGTCGGTGTCGACGTCACTAATATTGTCGTTGCCAGCATCTTCCAAACTAACATCGGCAAATGAATCGCCAAACGCCCGGTTCGTAGTCCCGGTAAATTTACGTTCCAGGCTGACACGCAGACCGATGTCGTTGATTGGCGTAATTTTATAATGGCCGGATACATCCACAAACTGGTTATCTTCGCTATCGAACTCTCGCTCCTCTTCCTGCGTGTAGCGCTTGAAGTCCAGCCGGGCTCTGCCGCGCAGCTCCGATATGGGTGTTTGGCGTGCGAGTTCCGCAGCGACCGATGCGATCGATTCAATGCCGGCGTTTTCCTTCGTTTCAACGCCGCGGGAATCAACGTCCGGTGTCAAGTTTATGTTGCTGACATAGCCGCTCTGTATATTGAGCTCTGGCGTCACAATCCAGGCTTCTGCGACGGCAAGCCCCGGGAAGGCAAATGCCCAGCACCACAAAAACGTGTGCCGGGTAAACATCCAGTTGTCACCCCTGCCAGGCACTGGCCTACTCTCTGCAACCGCATACCGCAGTTTGTTTGTTCTCGACATTACCGTTCCTCAAACCTGTGTGTTGTAAAAGCTGCTAATACTATTTTCATCAGGGTACAACGACAACATCACCACTTTTAAGAATAATATTCTGGCTCATATCCCTGCCTTTCCTGAATTTGGCATAATTAAACCGAAACACCATTTCTTTGCCGTTTTCATTGCGGATAACTTTGATGTCTTTTTCTGACGCATACGGTGTTAGTCCGTCAGCGAGCGTTAAGGCTTTCGCAATATTCACATAGCTTCCTAACACGTATTCGCCCGGATTAACGACCTTGCCGAGCACATAAATTTTATAACCTGCCACTTTAGTGACGGTGACAGTCACAACAGCTGCGGGTATGTACTCTCTAATGCGTTCCGTCAGTGCAGCCTGGACTTGCTTGACGGTTTTACCGGCCACATGCAGATCTCCCACCAGCGGAAATGAAACGGCGCCATCGGGGCGCACGACCACATTCTTATTCAGGTCTTCCTCTTTCCAGACATAGATTTCCAATTCATCTTCCGGGCCAAGCTTGTACTCATCAACTTTCAGATCACGAACTTGATCCGGCGTGGCTTGGCTCCAGCTGGTCTGCGCGCAGCCCAACGATACCGACAGCATAAATATGATCGCCAACGCTCGGTGAAAAACCCGGCTTGCGTCGTATTCTTTAATAAATTGTATTTGCATACACCTGTTCCTGATCTCTAAGTTTGTACAGCTTTTGAAATATATAGGGGATTGACCAACGAGAGCCAGCCGAAAAACGCCTTGGCCAACGTGATTTTCACCCACATGTTTCGTCGAATTTTTCCCTGCCAATGCATCGATGGCCGTTAACCGCCCTATGCTTGCTAAATCGGTGTGTGAAAGCAAGCGCAATAGTAGCAGTTACATGATGCTACTGCATTTTACTCCGACAAATGGTCACATCTCATAAACAACGCGACGACCAAGCCCGCGCGCGTTGTCTTCGACACACTTTGCAGGGATTCGTGCGGGATTCTGTTGTAACCAGACATGACAATGCGAACAGGCTGGCCCATCGCGACCTGACTTATATGACATCAACGATGACGCGCTCCATCCGCCTGAAATACATCGCGCCGCTGACGACCAACACGACGCAGGTGATTAACCCGGGTACGATGAATTCCCATGGAATCGGACTACCCAGCAAGCTGGCTCTGAAACCCTCGATCACTCCGACGATGGGATTAAATGAATACGCAATGCGGTAAGCCTCGGGTATTTCGTTGGCCGAATACAGTATAGGCGCGGAATATATCAGCATCCTGATAACGAAGGGCATGGCAAATTTCACATCGCGATAACGAATGGCGAGCGACGACAACCAAAAACCGATACCTGCCGGCACACTGACCATCATGAGGATAAACAACGGCAGAAAGAGTATGTTGGTTGTTGGTATCACCTTGTAATAAACCATCACTGCGACCAGCACCAGAATAGAGATGCTGAAATCCACCAACTTGGCCAATACAGGCGTCAGTGGAAATATCAAACGCGGAAAGTAGACTTTGCCAAGCATCGATGAGTCTGTGACCAGGCTTTGGCTTGATGTGCTCATGGCATCTGACATGTACGTCCACGGGATGATGGCAACGGTGGAAAACAGGAAATACGGAACGCCGCCCGTATCCAGATTCGCCACGCGGCCAAAAATGATGGTGAAAATAACGATTTGAATGAGAGGATTCAGAATTGCCCAGCTAAAACCGAGAATCGACTGGGCGTAAAGCACTTTGATGTCGCGCTTGACCAGAAAAACAAACAAGTCGCGGTACGCTACCAACTCCTTGAAATCTATCATCTGCCAACTTTTAGGCGGCTCTAGCACTTTGGTCTTGCTGTCGTTTATCGCTTCGCTCATCGTAGCACTCTGTTGCTAATCGCGGCCGTTACGGCTGCCATCAGTTAAAAATTGTATGTGAAGTATCTACCTCGCCACCTGGCCAGTAACTACCATCGCTTCCATGGAGCCTGGTTTTTGCTCCAAAGATCTTCGAGGAGATGCTTGTCGCGTAATGTGTCCATGGGTTGCCAAAAGCCGTGATGCTTGTACGCGGCAAGTTGCCCTTCTTTGGCAAGACGCTCCAGGGGCTCAACCTCCCAACTGGTAGCATCATCGCTGATATAGTCAATGACCTGCGGCTCCAACACGAAAAACCCGGCATTTACCCAGGCGCCATCACCCTCGGGCTTTTCGTGAAACGAGTGTATCTTGTCGTCGCCGCTATGCATTGTAAATGCACCGAACCGGCCAGGCGGCTGCGTTGCGGTCAACGTGGCCAATGCTCCCTGCGCCTTGTGAAAACTTACGAGTTCGCCAATATCGACATTCGCGACGCCATCGCCATAGGTAAAACAGAACGCTTCATCGCCAATATAGTCACGAGCGCGACGCAACCGGCCGCCGGTCATTGAATGCTCGCCCGTTTCAACAAGGGTAACATTCCACGGCTCAGAAGAGTTCTGGTGTACTTCCATTCGGTTGTCCCGCAATGAGAATGTTACGTCGCTGCTGTGCAGAAAATAATTAGCAAAATATTCTTTGATGATGTAACCCTTGTAACCACAACAGATGACAAAATCGTTAATCCCATGTGAAGCGTAGATTTTCATAATGTGCCAGAGGATGGGTTTCGTGCCAATCTCCACCATGGGCTTGGGTCGTATGCTGGTCTCTTCCGACAATCTGGTACCGTATCCGCCGGCCAATATGACTGCTTTCATCAAAGGTCTCCAGCTAGTCGGATTCGAAATCCGACGTCTGTTTTAAGGGTAAGGAAAGTGGGCGTCGAGCAAACGCAACGCAGTTCGGGCTTCGCGGTCAGATTGACTCGCGCTTTGGCACTTTGGCTGCAATAACGCAAATATTATTCCATAAATTTATTTTTATTTAAAGTCAACACATTGAGCCGGCGGCTATTTCCTGCATTGCTCTAGTTGTAAATAATATCGACATTATTAGACGGAGTTCAGATCGAGCGACTTCAACAAAGACTGGTAACAGCGACATGCTTGCGCGGTGCGATACAAATTTTTAGCGCGCACCCCGCGATGTGTTTGCAGCTACGAAGCAAGCTCTGAAATGTACCAATCCGAAGCTTCATCCAGCCCGCCGTCAACATCATGTGTTGGCCGGTAATCCAGAAGATCCGACGCTTTTGAAATATCCGCTTGCGAGTGGCGGACATCACCCGGTCGAAAGTCGCGAAACTGTGGTTCGGCGCTCGCAAACTGAGGGTGCTTTAAGCCGATACGATCACGTATGGCAGAAAAAAGCTGGTTTAGCGTTGTTCTGCCACCAACGGCAACATTGTAAACCTGATTAATCGCTGTGGCACTGGTAGTCGTTGCAGCCAACAAATTGGCCTGCACGGCATTAGCTACGTAGCAAAAATCCCGGCTGGTTTCGCCGTCACCGTTTATGTACACAGTGTCACCGCGCAACAGCGCTGCAAACCACTTGGGGATGACGGCGGCGTAGGCGCCGTCCGGATCCTGGCGTGGTCCAAATACGTTGAAATAGCGCAGGCCGATTGATTCGATGCCATAACAGCGGGCGAAAACGTCAGCATAGAGTTCATTGACGTATTTTGTCACCGCATAGGGCGACAGGGGTTTGCCAATTCGATCTTCAATTTTTGGCAGCGCTGCGTGATCGCCATAGGTTGAACTGGATGCCGCGTAAACAAAACGCTTTACCTGCGCACCGTTGGTTGCGACCAACATATTGAGGAAGCCGGTGATATTGCTATCGTGCGTGCGCAGTGGGTTCTCAATGGAACGCGGCACGCTGCCTAAAGCGGCCTGATGCAATACGTAGTCGATATTCTGCAGCGCCGCTTCACAGGTGTTCAAGTCGCAAATATCACCTTCCATCATGGCGAATCGCGACCATTGCTCGGCGGATACAATGGCTTGCACTTTGGTGAGATTGTGCCGGTGCCCGGTCGAGAAATTATCCAGTCCAACCACTTCCTGATCAAGCGTGAGCAGCGCTTCAAGCAAATTAGACCCGATAAAACCCGCGACGCCGGTCACCAGCCAACGCCCTGGAGCACATTGAATTTTTTTTACCAGCTTCTCATCTAACGTCATTATCTTCCTCAACCGAATGCTTACACCCACTGCCGCCACTTGAAATCGCGTTCATTGCAGTGAATATTTCAACTATAACAGCAAACGCACCGCCGTCTGTATCGAATAAAGCCAAACTATGGTGATGTTTTCGCTGTGATGACTTTGGCGCCGGACTAGCCTAAGCTTGTCGGTTCCGGCCTGCGGTCAGCCGCCAACAACAATCTTGCAGTCATACTCCCGCGGAGAAAATCACATTGAGTAAGCCGCTCGTTTCGATAGTGGTCTGTTGCCACAATCGGCGTGAATACCTGGCGCAAACCATGGAAACCGTGTTTGCCCAAAACTATTCGCCAGTAGAAATCATCGTCATGGACGACGGCTCCACCGACGGCACCGACGAATTAATCGCCGGCTACGGCGATAAAGTCCGCTATGTGCGGCAGGCATGCCAAGGCATCGCCGTCGCCCGCACTAACGCATCGTGCATGGCGCAAGGTGAGTTCATCGCCTACCAGGACGACGATGACCTCATGCCACCCGATCGTATCGTTAAGCTGCACGGAGCACTTTGTCAAAACCCATCGGCGGCCTTCGCAACGGGAGATTTTTTAGTGATCGACGCCGAGGGTAAATTCACCGGCACGCGCTGGCTACCGGCAACCGCACCATCAAACGGGACCGTAACACTTATTGACGACGGGCAGGCCGCCGTCTTATGGCCGCGCGTGCCCGCGGTGCCGCACACCACGCTTTTCCGCACTGCCTTGGGTAAGAAAGTTGGCTGGTTCGATCACGACTTCAAGTTCGCCTGCTCGGACGCAGATTTTCTTGCCCGCCTTGGCTGCCTGGGGCCGGTGGTCCATGTCGGCGCTGTTGTTTCTCACTACCGGCGCGGCCATCGGTCAATCTGGGACGACGACGCACGCTCCAGTTGCAGCAAAGTGCAATTGTGGGAAAAACACCTGAAGCTGATCGGCAGCGACAAGCCTGAGTTGCGCAAACGCCTGCAGGAACGGTTGGGTCAAATACTCTTCAAGCTGGCATCCTACCAGCGCCAAAACACTCATACTGAAGATTTGCCGGTTGATGACTACCTGCAACGCGGCCTGGCGCAGCTGGATGCGAAGAACAGAATATTGTTCGGCTTAAAAACCAAAATCAAATTGCCTGCCAGAGATTTAAAAAGGAGGTTTTTTTGCTAGGGCCTGTCACAGTGACGGCTGCTAATACGGACGCTTCAGCAACTCAGAATCTTGCCGTCTACATCGTTTTTGGCGTGCGCCGCACAGCGGTCAATGACCGGATAAAAAAACTACTGCGACTGCGGCATTTGTTCGACAAGATGGTACTCGTCACTCCGGGAAAACAAAACAAGGAAGATAACGAAGGCCTGGAAATGAAACCCATTCCTAATCCCACCAGCCTACTCGGGCGGCTGGGTTGGCACAGATTACGGCAAACCTTAGACCGCTACCTGCTTTTTCCTTCGCCCCATATTCTGTTTGTGCTGCCGGCGCGGCGGAAACTACGCAGAATCATTGCTGAAGACTTGGCCAGGGGCAAGCAGGTATGCCTGCTGACCTGTGCGCCCCCACACGGCATTGGACTGATCGGGCTTTATATCAAGCGCAAATTCCCGCAAGTCCACTGGATCATAGATTGGCAGGATTTGTGGAGTTACGACGAAAATTACTACTACCGAACGCCAAAGCTTTACCGCACGCGCCTGAAGAAATGGGAACAGCGCATGCTGCGGACGGCGGACATGAACGTCACCACCAACGCGAATGCGCAAGCAGTGCTGGAAAACCACTACGCCGTGCCCGCCAGTCGCGCGCGTTTTATTCATCACCACTTTGACCGCGAGGATGCCGGCGGCGAACTTGGCAAAACACCAGCGACTGCCGACAACGGAGCGGTTATCAAGCTTGGGTTTCTTGGCACCCTATTTAAACCTCCGCGCGTGCCTGGCGGCGATTTGGTCGAAACCCTGGCCCAGGTCAGGTCTTCCGGCCTCAATGTTGAATTACACGTACACGGCCTGTTACCGCTCGATTACGAGCAGTCTAAAGCCCGCTTGCAGCGAGCCGGTGTCGTAATGCATGGCCCCACCAGCCACGAGGAGGCCGTTAAACAACTTGAACAATACGATTTTTTGCTCCTATTGCTGGCCGACTTCCCCAATTGCAAAGTAGTGATGAGCATCAAACTGCCGCATTACTTAATGATGGCGAAGCCTATTCTGGCTATAGTGCCTGAGCAATCAGCCATCGCGGATATCGTTAGCGCCACCGGCGCGGGCGTCGTGATACCGACCCACAGTGACTGGTACAAAGAACTTAAGAAGATACTGCAAAATGGTAAACAAGGCAGCGCAGTTCCACGCCGCAATGAATCTGTTATTCAGCAGTTTGATTGGGGAAATGTGTCGGCGCACTGGCTGGAACTATTCAATGAAGCCGCGCTAGTGCAGTGTATTGAATAGCGTTGGCCTGATGCCGGCGGCGGGCCATGCGCGCCGCCTCGGCAAGATTGAGTGCAGCAAAGAACTTCTGCCCGTCAAATCTTTTGCTGGCGCACAGCCGGTTTGCGCCAACCTGCTACACCAGTTCCAGCAAGCCGGGGTGCAGCGAGCGTGCATTGTATTGCGCAGGGAAAAGGCCGATATTCCAGCTGCTTTGGGTAGCGGCAAAGAGTATGGTTTGTCGCTGCGATACATCGAGGTAGACGCCTCCCCCTCCGTTCCGCATAGCATTGATGTGAGCTACTCCGAGATCAAAAACAGCGACGTGTTGTTCGGCTTTCCAGATATTCTTATCAAACCCGCAAACGCGCTGGAAGCTCTGGCAGTCGCGCGCGTCAGCACCAATAGCGACGTCATGCTTGGTCTATTTCCGTCCACCCAACCGGAAAAAGTAGACATGGTGGAATACGACGAACACAACAGCGTGCGCGCGATCGTTATCAAAAATCCCGACTGCAAGTTGCGCGAAACATGGTTGCTGGCGGCCTGGAATGCACAGTTCACGGCTTTTCTGCATGCTTGGGTAGACGACTGCGATGCAACAAACCCCACCGAGCCGCAGCTCGGTCAAGTATTCACCGCCGGGATAAGGCAAGGGTTAAAAATCAATGTGCATCGATTCACGCAAGGCAACTACCTGGATATCGGGACACCGGAGGATTTGGCAATCGCGCAGCAGAGAAATTGGACTTGACTCAATGTTAAGCGGCTGCGTGGAGCAAGCAATGCCGGCGGTGAATCAGGTGCCGGCAATAGAGACCTTGCCCGGGCTGCGGCCAACTTCAGTCTCCCAATCGAGTTTGGGACTGAAAACGCCGTCCATTCTGCCGGCGTGAACACCGCGAGCAGCACCACCTTGCGGTGAATCTACCACCTGAAATGCCACTTCCTGATGCGCATGAAAATGGCGCTGCAAAGGTTCCAGTGTGCGCATGTGAGCGCTGATATAGATCATTCCCTCGCTCAGTAGATTACCAGCGATCCACGCAGTTGTGATATAGCGCCCGGTGGGTCGCCGTTGCCCCATCCAGGCCGGGTCGGTTTCAACGGCGACAAACATTTTTACGCCTTCTTCATTCCAGGCGGTAAAAAATGGCATCAGCATGCGCCCGCCTTCCAGTACTTCGTATTCCATCTCCAAACCAATAGGCTTGCCGATGTCGGCCGATTTTACCGTCTGACCATTCGAGTCCTTGACTCTCAGGCAATGCAAGCGCACCGCTGCGTCGCCCGGGGCAGACTCATCCGGCCATTCACGCAAAGCCGAGATACCATGACCGCCGTTCAAATAAGCACCGACGACATCGGACGCGTCGCCATCCATAACGAGTGCGCCGTGCTTAAGCAAAATAGCCCTGGAACACAAGCGTGTGACGGCCGGCATATTGTGCGACACGAACAGCACGGTGCGACCGTGTTGGCCGACATCTTCCATCTTGTCGAGACACTTGCGCTGGAATGCAGAATCACCCACGGCAAGTACTTCGTCAATGATCAGAATTTCAGGCTCGAGGTGCGCCGCAACAGCAAATGCCAACCGCACCCGCATACCACTTGAATAGCGTTTTACCGGCGTGTCGAGAAACTTCCCCACGCCCGAGAACTCGACGATTTCATCGAATTTGCGCTGCACTTCGGCCCTGCGCATGCCCATGATCGTGCCATTTAGGTAGACGTTTTCGCGCCCGGTGAGCTCGTTGTGAAAACCCGTACCGACTTCAAGCAAGCTGCTCACACGGCCACGAATCTCTACTCGACCACGCGTTGGCGGTGTAATGTTAGACAGCACCTTCAGCAACGTCGACTTGCCCGCACCGTTAGTGCCAATAACGCCCATGACCTGACCGCGAGGCACCTCGAAGCTAACGTCGCGCAGCGCCCAGAACACGTCTTCCTGAGTTTCGTCGCCACCAGGGCCGGTCTTTACATCCTCAAAATGGTATAAAGACCGATATTTTCTGTAATTTTTGAGGGGGCTTTTCATCGCTTCAATGATCGCACTGCCCAGATTTTCCGACGCGTCTTCTAACAAGCCGATGCGATAAATCTTGCTCAAACGCTGTGCGCTTATGGCAATATCGTTTTTCATTCCTTACCTCAGGTATACAAATTACTGGTTAAGCGTGCAACGGTGTGGTGGCGTTTCTTGCTGCGCCGAAAAGATAGACAGTGTAAGCACTGTCGCCACCTGCGCAAACGCACGCGCTATTTAATCACTTCAATCCGGACATGTAATGACCATTTATCACATTTAGTTCAGAAGTTACTGGCAGGCAATCAAACAAACGCCGCAGTCAACATGCTTCGGTCAATGACGGCAACAAGTTTATGCTGAAATTTAGCCGGCATCGACAAGCCTCTAAAATGGAAACACACGCGGTATGGCGTACAGCACCACCAGCGAATAAATGATGCTGACGGGTAGACCCGCGCGCGCATAGTCACGCAGTCGGTAGCCGGCGATATTTTGCACCATCAAGTTGGTATTATAGCCATACGGCGTGAGAAAGCTGGCGCTGGCGCCGTAGGCAACCGCCATCACGAACGGCATCGGGCTGACCCCAAAGCTTTGCGCCAGACCAAACGCGATGGGAAACGACAGCGCCGCCGCCGCGTTATTGGTCATCAATTCAGTGAGCAGCAAGGTCGCAAAAAATATGCCGGCCATCGCAATCACGGGATTTACGGCCGCCAGATTACCATGCAGTGCATCGGCAATGAGCACTACCAAACCCGTATTGCTGAGTGCCTGCGCCAGCACCAGCGCCGAGCCGATAATGATCCAAAAACTATACGGGAAGCGGCGTTTTAATTCATCGCTAGTGACAATGCCCGTGCCCAGCATGCCGGCGAGCATCAAGAACAAACCCTTGAACAACGGTAGAATTTCGCAGGCAGCCAACACAATGACCGCCATGAAAGCGATGCTAACCGCAGCATTTTTTGTGGGTGTCAGCCCTCTTTCAAGTTGTATGCCGCTGAGCACGGCAAAGTTCTTGTCAATATTATTGCGGTCGGAAAAGTCTGGCCCCACGGCCAACAACATACTGTCGCCGGGGCGTAGCGCAATGCTGCCCAACTTGCCCGACAAGCGTTCACCGCCGCGCCGCATGCCGACCACTGCCGCATCAAACATGGCGCGAAACCCAACCTCCTTGATGGTCTTGCCCACTATAGTTGCATCCGGCATGACCACGACTTCGGTCAGGTTTTTATCCAGCAAACCGCTGCTGCTGGCAAATAATTCCAGCCCGTGAAACTGCTGCAGGCGGCTGATTTCCTTTACGTCACCGGAGAATATCAACACATCGCCGGCATCCAGCAATTCCCCCGGAGGTACCGGTGAGACCAGATGGCCCCCACGAATAATTTCCACCAAAAACAGGGATTCCAGATTGCGCAAGCCATTCTCGACCACGGTGCGGCCAATCAAGCTGGAATCAGGCTGCACCTTTGCCTCAACAAAGAATTCTGCCGCCTTGATCTTTTTGACCTCGCGCACCGGCAGCAAGCGCCCCGACAACAGCAAGGTGAATATGCCGGCAATGGCGGCCAGACCGCCTACTTTGAAAAAATCGAAGAACGCCAGCCCGGGTTGGCCCGCGTCGATCAAAAAACTGTTCACTATCAAGTTCGTCGACGTGCCAATCAAGGTCGTTGTACCGCCAAGAATGGCCGCGTAAGAAAGGGGAATTAACAACTTTGACGCAGGATGGTGAGCATTGTTTTTGACACCGTTCGCGAGAATAGCCACCACGGCGGTATTGTTAACAAACGCCGACATCACTGCGGTAACCGCACTTAAGCGCAGCACGCTTATGCTATAACGCGGTGAGATAAGACGTCGGCTCAATGTGAGCAGCCAGTCCATCTTCTCCAATCCAACCGATACCAACAGCAGCAACAGCAGCGTGACCAGCCCCTGATTGACCGATTTTTGTAGCACTTCTTCGGTCGTCACCAAACCACAGGCGTAGCAAGCCAGCATCGCCCCACCAAATAACCACGTCGGCCGCCAGCGCCCCAGTAGCAGGCACGACACCAAGGCTATGAAAATAATAGCGACGAGCACTTGAGATAGGTGCATTTTTTGTGATCGTTATGGCAGAGTGGAAGTGATAGGAAACGGACTGATGCTCATATAGTCTAGTCGCCGTTCGACCATACGGAAAAAAAATAAATGTTGCCGCGACATGATTTCGCGCCACGGCAGCAGGCGATGACCTTTATTTATTTTTTAGAAACTCTACCTCAATGGAAATAACAACGTCATCGCTAACGATCGGCACGTGCTCGCCCAAGCCCCACTCCGATCGTTTGATCGCGGCACGAGCCGAAAAGCCCACGGCAGCGGCCTTCTTCAGCGGGTTAACGCCGGCTTTATTCAGCGTGGCGTTGAGCGTGACTGGCTTGGACACACCCTTGACGGTGAGATCACCCGTGATCGCCAGCGTGCCGTCGCCGTTGTCTTTGACTCTCGTGCTGATAAAGGTGATCGACGGGAATTTGGCTACGTTGAAGAATTTTTCGCCGTACAAATGGCCGTCAAACTCCTCTACACCGCTGTCCAGCGTACTGGCCTCCATTGTTACGTTCACCTCGCTGTTTTCGATATTAGCCGCGTCCAGCGTTAGATCGGCCTCAAACCCGGTGACACGGATTGTTGGGTGCGAATAACCCATGTGGTTGTACCCCAGGCTAATATAACCGTGGGCCGGGTCAACCGAATAGCTGCCCGACGGCACCGACACTTGCGCATGTGTTAGCTGGCCCAGCCACGCGCTGGAAAATATAGCCAGCAATAAACAGCGTTTTATACAGTGTTGCATGAATGATTTCCTGTATGTCAATGAATGAATTCGCGCGCGCGGCTAGCTACTCCTTTAGCTGCACCGCGAGCTTACCATCTTCCACTCGAATATATTCGATGCCGTCGGCGAACGCCTTCCAAAACCCTTGTTCACCGCCAAACTCCTTAACAACATCGACATTCTTCAGGCCACCCAACCAGGCGTTGGGCATGGGTACGCCCCATAAACTGACACCGCGCAACATAATCACCGGTCGCGCGTCTTCATAGCGCAACTCCAGCCCGGCGTTGAGTTTCAGCGTCTTGCCGCCGAGGAACGGGAAATCCGGGTCGAGTGGCAAAATCAGCCGGGCGCTGGCCAGGTCATCGGCCAGGTCAATCGCGAGCTTTTCCGCCAGATCCGTATTTTTTGCCAGCAAAGCGTTAAGTTCGCGCTCGGAGAAGTTGACGTTGCGGCTGGCGCCTTTTTCACTGTACTTTTCCGGCGGCAGCGCTTTGCCATTGCTGGATTCATTGTTTGCCCGTGTGCCGGCACTCGTGCGCGTTGTCGGATCCAGCTGTTCCAGCTTGGCGGTCAGCGCTTGTGACTCCCGCTGGCTCAACTCTACCGGCTTAAACTGCTTTGGAAACAGATATACCGACATCAGCCATACCGTTAGCACGGACGTGGCAATGATAACCACTAACACCAGCAAAAAAAGTTTCATGCCACCCAGAGACGCTTTTTTGCCTTCCGCGGACGCGGCGCCGCTATCGATGTCGGTCGTATTCATTTTGATCTCCGTTGTTCCTGGCATGCGGTTCGGCCATGAGCGCACACGATACACAGTCGCTTAGCTTGCGTACAGAAGCGGTCATCGTTTCGCTACAGTACAAAGGAATGCTGGTCAGCCAACTCGCCGTGCGCCGAATAGTTATATTCAAACAGCCAAGTTCGCGCCGACTCGCACAGCAACAAGGTCGTGGTACGGGTACCGTATTCCGCGCCGCTAATAAAAATGGACGACAAGCGCCTTTCATCGGCGCGGCTGATGCCGGTCGCCGGCAAGGTATCGTCATCGGCCTGCGTTTGGTCTTGCATCACCCTTGCCAACTGTTCTACGTCCAACTCGCCGGGTTGCAGAATACAACGTTCGAGCAAACTCACGCCGCGCGACATTTTCGGCCAGTAATCGTCTGGCAAACCATTGCTGATGCTATGAAAGCCGGATTCCAGCCGGGTAAAGCCAGGCGCCAGACTGCTAAATACAAACAGCTTGCGGGCTTCGCCAAACAGTAAATTGAACGGATTAAAAGCGGCGTGCTGGCTGGCAATAAAGTCACGAAAGTGTGCGTCGCCGTCGTGGCCACGCAAGTAAGAAGCCACCAACTCACCGCGGCTGCGCGCGTCCGTTTTGAGCAGCTCCGGCTGCCGTAGATTAGTTACCGCGGCGATTCTGCCGGCTGTGTTAACACCCAGCCAGGTACCGCCAGCCTGCAAATCACGACCGGCCAAAATATCCGGCGCGTCATCCCAAAAGTGTGCAGACCGGCTGGGGCGGGCAAAAAACTCGTCCCTATTGGCGGCTATGATCAGCGGGTAGCGTGAATGTTGCTCAATGGCGATAAACAATATGCACATCTCTCTATATTACCCCGCTGTGCAGCGTCGTTGGAATGACTTAAACTCCAGTGCCGGAAGCCTGCTAGCAAAATTTGGTCAGGAATTATTTTGTATTACGGCGAAAAGCTGAACAGCATAACGCATCTGGTCGGTGCCGTGCTGGCGCTGATTGGGTTGGGTTCGTTGCTGACTGTCAGCATTCAACAGCGCGATGCATGGATGATTTTCAGCTTTTCAGTGTTCGGTTTCACGTTAGTCCTGCTGTATACCATCTCCACGCTGTATCACAGTTTTCATCCGCCAAAGCTGAAGCGGACATTTCAACGCCTCGATCATGTGTCAATTTACTTACTCATTGCCGGCACCTATACGCCGTATATGCTGGTTTCATTACGCGATGGACGCGGGCCGTTAATACTCGCCGCTGTGTGGGCGTTGGCCGTATTGGGCATATTGCTTGACATGCTGCGTGCACGCCGGATTGAAACGCTGCAAACATTGATTTACCTGGCGATGGGCTGGGTTGTGGCGCTGGAATATGCAAATCTGCGCGCGGCCATTTCCTCACCCGGCATGGTCTGGCTAACCGTCGGCGGTATCGCCTACACCGCAGGTATTATATTTTATGTGCTGGACAATTTACGGCGGCTACGGCACGCGCACGGCATCTGGCATATGTTTGTGTTAGCTGGCTCGTGCACCCATTTTATCTCCATTATTGCTTACGTACGTTAACGAACTCGTCGCTATTGTTACGCTCGCGATTGGTAATGATATTGGGCAACACGCGAAAATAGATTTGCCGCGCCAATTCGGCTTGTTGTTCAATATTGTATGCCTCAAACGGCTTGCCGGGAATGTAAGTAAAGCGATACGGATTATAGATCCCGCAGGTCAACAAGCGCGCGGCATGCAGAAAGAAGCCTCTTAGCAGCACATTCTGGCCGCTCTGATATTGCATGACATGCGTCATTTCGTGAATCAACGTGCCGGCATATGAGCTTCCTCGACCAGACGCCAGATCACCGCATTCACCAGGCCAATAGATATGGCCGTTGGGCGCAATTATCCACGGCTCAAGATGCAGAGGAAAATATTTGCCATTGAAAACGCGCACGCGTGAATAATCAATGCGGGTGCCAAACACTTTTTGCGCGGCGGCAATTTCTGCGCCACATAAGGCTCTGCCAACGCAGCGACGCTTAGTGAACATGCAAGCAGCTACCTGATACGGATACAGCGAGAAAAGATATCGCCAATGATAAACCGGAACAGAACCGCCATCCATACGCGGCAAGTACAAGCGTAGTTTACAGCGCCCAAGCTGATCCCGCTGCTGCACGCTTCGCGACGCCCATCACTCAGGGTGAGTGATTGATGTTCTCAAACACTACCGCGCTGGAACCTTAAAAATGACCGGCACGGTTAAAACGAAACTCTCGCCGGATAGAGTATCGGGTGCGGCCGGAAACGGATTGGATTGTTTTATTGCCTTTTCCGACGCACGATTAAGCGCACCATATTTGGACGCCTGCGCCATCTCAACCGACAGCAATTCCCCGGCACGGCTGACAGTTGCGCTCATGACAACCTTGCCTTCCTGATTGCGGCTCAACGCACGGCCCGGATAAGTCACATGCTCATACACGCGCTTGCGCAGCGTGGATTTGTACGACTCCAGCAAAGCCAGTCTGGCAACACTTGCCGAATCGCTGCTGTTGGCGAGCGCCGCTTCAAACGGCTCGGCCTTCTCTTCGACGTCGTTGATAGCCGCGTCTAACGCAGCGCTCTCATCCAAATCAGCCGCTAAATCATCCTTGATTCTGTCACCTGCCTCTATGCCGCTACTATTGCTATCGCTACGCAGCGCACCGGCAACCAAGGGAACGGCAGCATCCGGCTTGTTTAACTTGCCAGCAACCGATGCCACGCCAGTCGCCGCCTTGGCGCCGGCCTCAAGTTCGGACGTCGATGTCTTTGCTGGCCACGGTTCTGTCGCACTCGCTGGCGGGATCTTCTTTTGCGCTGTGACTGTTTGTGGCCGCAGAGACGCCAGAATCGGCTGCGTCTGCTTCGTCGCTGGCGCAGCAATATTTGCCGGTTCGTCGCTCGATTTTCCGCCCAGCTTGCGCGACCCACTTAATTCATCACGGTTTTGCCGAGGAAGCGGGTTGCCATTCTGGTCATCAACCTGGCGATTGCGCTCGCGATTGCTCTTGCGCTTACTGCTCGTGGTAGCGAGCCTCAGCTCCGGCTTAGTCGTTACATCAGTGACCGCGGGCGCTGCATCGATGGCACGCCTGGTATCGGCAACGGCTATGGGTTTTGCGTTAGCAACGGGGTTTTTCGACGGCGCTGTTTTTGTCGGTTTGGCAATCTTCGTCGATTTGACAGTCGGCGCCCTCGTTTTCAGTGCCTGCTTTGGAGCCGGTAGCAGGAGACTGTCGCCCAGCGCAGTGGTCGCTGCCACAGCGGCCGGCGCCGCACTCAGTGTTGCCGGTACCGTGCTCTTCGTTTTGGTCGATGCTTTCGCCACGTTGCCAACAGGTGGCTTTCGCGATACCTCATCAGACGCCACGGCAGCAACTTCTTTTTTCGCCGCAGTGACCTTAACGACCGGCTTCTTGCTGACCGTCGGGGTTGCTACTGCTGTTAACTTAACGATTGGCCGCTCATTAACCTGAACCATGAAGTCTTTCAGTTCGACTTTTTCCTTTGCCGTTTCCACCGCTGCCAATTTTTGCGCGTCAGCGCTAGCCAGTACCGGCTGATCGGATTTAGCCGCAGCGCCGCTGGTGGTTGATTTTTCGCCGCCGGCTTGTTGCTCAGCCGGTTCTGCCACTACACGCGCTGACTTTGAAACAGGTGTTTCGGTGCTGCGGTCAATTCGTCCCTCAGCCACGACGGGACCTGGCTCCGTTACAGCGACATTGATCTCTGCAGCCTCGTCGGTGCCGGCTGGCGGTACGCGAGTAACGGGTTTCTCGAACCGGATTTCCGCCAGTTTCGGTGTTTCGGCAACAACAGGCTGCCGACGCGTGCTGGCTTGCACTTCAAAAACACTGTTTTGCGCCAGCACAGGACGCTTTTGCTGACCATCAACGAGTTGTTTAACCCCCCAACCCGCAAACAACGACAAGCCAATCACCAGGAAACCGGTACCCAAAATCGCCGGATGGTAGTAATTGTTCCTGGCAAACTGCAAGGGCGACGCGTTAGGCAGCGTCGCCTCCGGCGGTGACGGAATTTCCAGTCGCGTTGTGATGTCTATCGGCTGCCGCGGGTCTGGCGCCGACTTCGCAAAATACATAGCGGCGATGGTGTCAGGGTTTAACTGCACCAGGCGCGCATAGGCGCGCAAATAGCGTTCAAACGGTTTTCTTTGTATCAGGTACTCAGAGCGGTTCTGCTCGATGGCGCGCACGTGGCTCACCATCAGCTTCAACTCGTCCGCCACTTCTTTTTCCGACAACCCCATGTATTCGCGCGCGCAACGCAAGCGATAACCGGCATTATCCAGATTATCGAGAGCTTTTTTTATATTCCCTTGATGCATTCGGCGAAGGAGTATCCTTAGAGTGCGCAGCAGTCGATATTTTGACGGTAATTTACACCAAGACCCCGCCTACTTCTACGTTATCTGGTATTTTTGCCAATTTTTTGACGCCTACGACTTGGGCAGCATGAAAAACGTACAGCCTGCGGCAACGCCGAGCGAGTCAGGTGGGCGCACCACGATAGAAGTGCCAGAGGAACAGGCTGCCCGCACTGCGCCGTGGCGCCCAATGCGCAACCACGGCGCGTGCGACTTTGGGCGTGGGGCGCGAGTCCAGATTTTTTAGCTTCTGCAGGGCAAGCTGTAGCGCCAGATCGTCGGCGGGAAAAATATCGCGCCGCTGCAAAGAAAACATCAGATAAATCTCGGCGCTCCACGGGCCGAAGCCGCGCAACGCGACAATCTCCCTAATTGCCTCGGCGTCGGCTAGCTCGGCCAGCCGTTCCGGCACAAAATGGCCGGCAACCATGGCTTCGGCCAAACCATGCGCGTATTCCACCTTGCGACCCGACAACCCCGCAGCACGCAGCGCACCGGCCGGCAGTTGCAACAGCGCTGCCGCGCTCGGCTGCGGTAGCAAGTCTCGGACTCGGCCCATTATCGCGCGCGCTGCTTCGGTCGATATTTGCTGGCTCACAATGGTCGACAGGAAAGTTTCAAACCCGGGCGGCCGAATACGCGGCGCCGGATAGCCAAACTCCGCTATGGCGCGCGCAAGCTCTCTATCGTCCCTGGCGATAGCATCAAGATCTTTCTTTATTACCGATTTTTTCATGCTTGACACACAACCGTTGATAAAAATGCGGCCCGACTGTTATGGTGGACGCCGTATCGCCGCACCGATAACAGCGCGAGCTATAGCATGATTCCATTACACGACGACAACCCGACCGAAATCAAACCCATACTCACCGTGACGATTATCGCGCTCTGCGTGGCTATTTTCCTGTGGCAGTTTAGCCGCAGCGCGCAAGGGCAGGAAGTCGTCATTTACGCGCTTGGCGTGATTCCCGCCGTATTGCTGGGTAACGCGCAATTGCCGGTGGATCTCGACTGGGTCGCACCGAGCGCCACCATTTTTACTTCCATGTTTCTGCACGGCGGCTGGATGCACCTGATCGGCAATATGCTGTTCCTGTGGATTTTCGGCAACAATATCGAAGACGCGATGGGGCACGTCAAGTTCCTGCTGTTTTACCTCTTATGCGGCGTGGCGGCAGTGTTCGCGCAGGCGCTACCCGATACCAGCTCAAATATTCCAATGGTAGGCGCCAGCGGTGCGATATCCGGCGTGCTGGGCGCGTACCTATTGCTCTACCCGCGCGCCAGCGTGCTGGTGTTGCTGCCGCTGGGTTTTATCATCACCACCGTGCGCATGAAAGCGCTGTGGGTGCTGGGCATCTGGTTTGGCATCCAGTTTTTTAGCTCCCTCACGGCCCAGCAAGGTGGCGGCGGGGTCGCGTTTGGCGCGCACATCGGCGGCTTTATTGCTGGCATGGCGTTGGTGCCCTTCTTTAAAAAGCCGTCGCACGCGCTGCACAATCCGCTGACCGCTTTTAAGTGACACGCACGCAGCGTAAAATCGCTAGCGTTGCTGGAGACAGGGTTCAGTTCACCAGCGGCAAAAAACTGTAGTTCTTACTGTAATACAACATCTGCTCGGCAAAATCGCCAGCGTATTCCAGCGTGATATCGCTGATATGGCCGGCGCCATCGACTACCGGGGTCAGTATCGGGTTGACGAAACCCTGGTAGGGTGGAATGTTAAGCGCCTCGGCGCGGGCCAGTACTTGCTTGTGCACCTTCGGGTTAACCTTGACCCCGTAGCCCTCGACCAGCGCTTTGGCCGCGGCGTAGTCGCCTTGCGATTTAATGCGCTGCACTTCGCGCCACAGCTGGCCGAACAGATCACGCAGCTTGTTATAGTCACGAATGTCATAATAGGTTTTGCCGTGGCGCTGGGCAGCGACAATGATTTGATCGGCGGCGCCTTGCTCCAATACCCAACGCGAGACCCAGGCACGGTTACGCATATGCGCCTCTTCGATGACTTCGCCGGGCTGGATGCGCCGCAATTGGGAAAGTAAGCCAACACGAATGTAGCTGTCATACCGGGCTTTACCGACCTCCAGCGAAGGTATCACTCCCAGCTCAACCATTTTTGGATGCAGAGAATAATACAGTGCCGTCAGGTCGGCGCGGCCTTCCTCTATCGTCGAGCTGTAATTTTGCAGGGTTTCTTTCGGCGTGCCCACCCCCGTTTCGAGTTGGCCGGAGGCGTGACCAATCACTTCATGTAGCGCAGTACTCAGCTTGGTCGCCAGCGCCCCGTATTGCTCGCCGCGTTTGACCTCGTCTTCATCGTGGGCAAATTCGCGCAATAAATCGCCGCCAGACGACTCTTCATAGGCTTCCTGCACATTACCCAGGCTGACGGATTTCGACCCCACACTGGCGCGAATCCAGTTAGCGTTGGGCAGGTTAACGCCGGTTGGCGACGACGGCGAGGCGTCGCCCGCTGCACCCACAACAGACACGACGTTATAGCTGATACCAACCACTGCCTGGCGTTTATGCGCGTCCATCAGCGGCGCGTTGTCTTCAAACCATTGTGCGTTTTGCATCAGTGTTTGCAGGCGCCGCGATGCTTCGAAATCCTTGATCTGCACGATGTTTTCATACGAGCCGCGGTAGCCCAGCGGGTCGTTATACACTTCGACAAAGCCGTTGATATAGTCGATATCGCCGTCGGTGGCCTCGATCCATTGAATGTTGTATTTGTCCCACAACTTGAGGTCGCCGCTGCGATAATAGGCTATCAATGTTTGCAATGCCTCGGCTTGCGCCGGGTTCTCGGCAACAACAGCCGCTTTTTCAAGCCAGTCAACGACGCGTTGAATTGCTGCGCCGTACAGCCCATCGACTTTCCACGTGTGCTCCTCAATCTCGCCCTGCGCGTTTTTCACCAGGCGGGAATTCAGCCCGTAGGAGATCGGTTTGGCATCGTTTTTGTCCATTTTTTTCGCGTAGTAGTTGATGACTTCCGTGGTGGTAAGCGACGGCGCATAGAAGTTAACGGCGGACTTTTCCAGCAAGCCCGCTTCGGCGTCGAGCGCGACTTTTTTAGCGTCGACTGCCGGGTCAAAAATAACGGTCAGCAGTTGATCGCTTACTGTTGTGTCTGTTGCTTTGGCCAATTGCTCGAAATAGTCGCGGGAAAACTCCGGCACGTGTTTGGTCATGGCATAGTGATGGTGGATACCGTTAGAGAACCAAACACGCTTCACGTAGTCAACGAACTGATCCCACGGCAGCGCCGTTTTATCGCCATCGTAGTTGCTATAGATGTTCTCCAGCACCTGCCGAATGGCGAGATTGTGACGATAGTTTTGATCCCACATCATATCGCGGCCCGCGAGTCCCGCCTGTACCAAGCAGTAGGCGAACTGTTTTTGCACTAACGACAGTTGCTGCCAACCAGGCACCCGGTAGCGCAGTATGCCCACATCAGCGAATTTCTCGACTTCCCAATTAAACGCTTGTTCTTCAGCGGGCGCTGTGTCGCTAGTTGTTGTGGCGGGCTGGGTCTTGAGTTCGGTGCAGCCTGCGAAGAAAAGGCAAGCAACAAGCGTGAAATAACAACCGGTGTTTTTCATTGTAGCGTGACCTCAACGTTAGAAGGCGCTGCCGCTTGACAGCTAACGCCGAAGCTTAGCATGGAATAGATCGCCTAATCCTGGTGAGCTATTGGCTCGCGTGGAACCAAAGCTGGCATCGTTGCTCTCATAGAGAGGGCACTCATTTTAACGCCGCCGTAATGCTGAACAGGAATAAGACAATGCTAAAACTAGCCGCCGCACTTTGTTGCCTGCTGTTGGTCGTGCCACTTTCGGCTGAGACGCTGGAAACGAACAGCAAGGCACCCGAGTGGAAGCTGGCCGACAACAACGGCAGCCAAGTCGTTTTCGAAAGCGACCAACGCGACAAGCCGGCCGTGTTGTTATTTTGGGCAACCTGGTGTCCGTATTGCCGCGCGCTGATGCCACACCTCGAACAGTTAAAGCAATCGTTGCCGGAAAACTCGGTCACTTTCTACGCGCTGAATATCTGGGAAGACGGCGACCCCGCCGCCTATCTGCGGGACAATAACCTTAGTTTTACACTCATACCCAAGGCCGAAGCAGTGGCGAAAATGTACCATGTGAAAGGCACGCCTGGTTTATTTTTGGTAGACGCCGATGGCATCGTGAAATACCAACGAGGCTCTGGAGCCAAACCGCAAGAAGTGGTAACGGCGATCCGGCGAAGCCTTGATCAAGCCGCCGCCAGGTAAACGTCAAATCTACTTCCCACTGAAAATCAGAGGCAACCACTACCTGCCACGGAGGGAAGCCGACAATATCACACTGAAAGGGAGTACTATTGTCCTGTAGTGATAGAACAACGCCTCAATGTTATTGGTCCGCGGCAAGACGGTCGAGGTGTCGCCTGGTCGATTCGATGGAACACAGGTTTAGCCATTTGAACTGGCCTTCCTGAGCCCCCTCGGCCAAGCGCAGCGCCTTATAGCGATCGAAAAACTTTTCACCGGCCTGTACGATCGTCACCGGGCGCAACCGATCGCTCTTACGTTTGGCCTCATATTCGACATTAACCGAGGCAAGTGCGCGGTCTACAGCTTCAGCAAACCGCGACAAGATCGTGTCGGAGTAGTCCTCCAGGAATTCTATGTAGAGCCGATAACGTTGCTGCTGCGCATCCGCGTAACCGATGAAGAAATCGTGGCGTACAGCCACTTCATCGGCGGCTCGGTGAACTGCTTCGATAAACTGGTTCTCGGAGAGCTTTTCGCCTTGGATACTGGTGATCCCCTTGCCCTTGAATAAGAACCGCAGTATCGGCGCAGTGTTGAACTTGCCCACGACCTCTACCACATCGTTCATATCATAGCGATATAGGCCGCTGAAAGTAGTTACGTAGATGTAGTAACGCGACCCTACCGCGAGTTCGTGGGCAAGTAAAAAACAGCGCCCTGGGTCGTCGGCTTCCTCAAACCGGATAAATTCGTAGAATCCGTTGCGCACCTGCAATATCGAGCCATCCGTTTCTGGATCAACAAGGTCTGTCGCCATGATCTCGCTGGCAATGTAACCGAAGTCTACAATTGGTGTAGCCTCGTGAAACCAGGACTTTAGCTTCGGAATCATGAGCGCGCAGTTACCATTTTTCCAAGTGTGGATAAGACGCAGGTTTGGCCAGTATGCAGCAGGTTTGAACCGGTCACTTTGCGAAGCAATGCGCTCTAAATCCGCTGCTCGTTTCACATCGCTCGCAAGCACTGCCTCGACGCCCCTTCTTTGGCTGGGTTCGATATCCAGATCGCGGCGCAATGTGCCGTCACGGATGTCGCGAATGAGGTCTTCTTTCCAGCGATCGGCCCGGCTGACGAGGTTGAGCACGGTACTGGGATTGGCGGTCAAAATGACACTCACGTCGCTGGCCAGGGCGCACCGCAACAAAGTGTAGACCTTAGCTTCGTAGTCATCAATCGTCACCACGCTGTAAGGTATCGTGTGCACCAGCTTCATGAACTCGGGGATGTTCTGGTACACGAGCCCTGATAGCGACCCAAACGGCGTGCCATCTGCCGTGTACCCCTCAACGGCGGGAGAGACCACGCCAAGGTCTTTGCCTTGGAAGATTCCGGGAAAGTTCTGCATCAATCCGTAGAGCCAGAGCTTGCCCCGGTCTTTGATCGTGCGCTCGAAGTTGTATGGGCTCACGGGAATGAGCTTGGGCGAAGCGGTGGTACCGCTCGACTGATTGTACATCAGCGGTTTGCCAGGAAAAAGCACATCTTCCTCTCCCTGGGCGTGCCGATTTACATAAGGCCGCAGATCTTCATAGTCATTCACCGGCACACGATCACAGTAATCGCTATGCGAGCGGATCGATTTAAAACGATGTTCACGTCCGTAAACTGTGTCTTGGCTGTATTCGGTGATTTCGGCTAACACTTCTGCCTGAGTGCGCGCCACATCCTTGGTCGCCCGATCAAACTTCTTGTAGAGGCGAGAACCTGGGATGGCAAGGACTCGCTCAACATTACGACTTAGCAGGCGGTTCACTACGCCCTTAACTCCATTTCTGACATCTTCAATCATCTTAACGCCATCGGAAAATTCCTAATCCTATTTCAATGCCCGTGTTTCAGGCCCGCGATTGCAGAAAATTAACTGGCCCAACAGCAGCAACGACCGAGCCCCGTTTTCTGATCAACCGATTTGTTCTTCTCCTTGTGGCTTCGAGTACCGCATCGCATCGGATGCGTACTTGTGACCACAGGCAATACGGATTGCCGTTCCTGCAAATTGCGCCAACCTTCTCTGCCTGACATGCACGCCCAGCCCACGGTCTCGACAGCGCGTCGACGCTTTCCCGCCGCGGCCAAACCGATACGGTTGGCGCGTCAGGTCGGTTTTAAGCAACCGGGTACCAAAGGAGCCCTCATGAAAGCGCAGATCGCCGGTCATCCCCGCGAAGTAACGCCCGGCCGCTGAAATAATAGCCGTTTCGCCGACTTGGGCGCCCAGCTGACATTCGACATCGTTCTCTTTAGCCAACTGATAAATACGCATTGCATTCAGCAATCCGCCATTCTTCGAGATACGGATGTTAAAGCAGGTTGCCGCCTTTTCCCGTACCAGCGTCTCGGCATCGTCATATGAACAAAGGGATTCATCCGCGCAGATGAGGACATCCGGATACTCCTGAACCAGGCGCGCTTGACCCTCTATGTCATGTTTTGCCAAGGGTTGCTCACAGGACAGGACGGCGTATATTCGCATCATGTCTAAGTTGTGCCTGGCTGATTCAATGGTCCATGCACAATTAGCATCAACCCGCACGTTTGCGCGGGGGTGGATTCTTTTTAACTGGCAAATGGCGTTCTCGTTCTCTTCAAGCGATGGGCCGACTTTTAGTTTTACGTCGCTAATACCCAACGCTCGGGTTAGCCATGTGAGCTTGCGGAGTTTCGTCTGGCTCGTACTGCCCAAAACCATGCTATATCGCACGCTTCCCGCTTTGCGCCGCTTGCCAAGAAATTCGTACACGGTCTGCTTTCTAGAACGCGCCAACGCATCAATCAACGCCAGTTCCACGGCACAAATAGCTGCCGTAGCGCCAGACAGCTCTGGCAACTCGTGCAAGCGGAAAATTGCTGCCTCCAAATCCTTATTGTCTATAAATTCAAGACCCGTTAAGCGTGGAACTATAAGTTTTTGTATCGCTAATAAACACGACTCAACAGTTTCTCCAGTGACGTATGCTCGCGGTAACGCCTCTCCATAGCCATAAATACCATTATCCAAAATTAGCTTTACAATGATTGAGGCAGACGTCGCATGATCGGCCAACGCGTGTTTAAAAGAGAATCGCAATGGAATATCCACCGGCCAGACGATCACCTCTTTGATTTTCACGAAATATTTCTCCATTCCAGAGCAAGATAGCGCGACTGCTCCTTTGAGTTTGCCCGGCACCATGCAGTCAACAGACAACCCCTAACCCGACGAAGCCAAAGCCAAAGCCAAAGCCAAAGCCAAAGCCAAAGCCAAAGCCAACCAGAATTGGCCATTAGCCGTTACCAACAAAGGGCGCGCTTCACCCACGATTTCGCACTCCTGGTTGCGTGCGCACGCCACGCACTCTCTAGACTTAATCGCCGACAGCTTTCCGGCTCCCAGTTCCTTCGGGATCTTGACTCGGATGGGCTTCCAGACTGGTCGAGTCTATCCATTCTGTGATGTCATCAAGAACTTGTTGGCGCGAATCTTCAAAGAGGAGAAAGTGCTCCACATTGTCGTAGGTAATCAGTTTTTTCTGCGTCTCGAGTCGATCATATAGACCTGAGATCACGGCTGGCGGATCTATTATCTTATCTTCGTTGGAGAGGAGTACCAGAACTGGCAGCGTTATCCTTCGCATATTCTGTATCAGGAGGTTGCCGGTGTTCAGTACCTCACCCATTTTGAAGACGTTTGCCGTGACCTCCCGCAGCCCCAACTCATCCTGAGCCATAAACGCCAATTTCTCTGGATCATCGGTGAACAGTTCATCGCGTAATGGGGTTGGGTAATATTTACGATAACGGAACAGGGATTCAATTACCTGCTCGGGCGGCAAGGAAACTTGCATATGTGTTCCTGGCGCCATAAGAATCAGGCTGTCCACCTTATGAGCAAACGCCGCCGCGTAGCTCATCGCAATACGCACTCCGAAAGAATTGGCCATCAGGTGAAGTGGCTTGCCCGGATTCTCTGCTCGAGCCACATTAATCATTTTGTCGAGGTCGGATATCCACTGGAAAGCTGTGTGGATATGGCCACGCCTGCCGCTGGAAAGTCCAGAGCCTCTGCGATCCCAGGCATAAACGTTGTAGCCAATGTCCGCGAAGTAATCGCCGGTGTCATTGAACCATTGGCTGTGGCTTTGAAGACCGGCCACGTAAACAATGACATCCGAGGCTTCTTCGTCAAACCACTCCCGATAGTTGAACTCTATAAAAAAGGGGGGGCTATCGTCATCTACGATTGAGCAATATGTGCGATAGTCTAGGATGTTTGTGCGGTAGTGAATGTCAGCGATCGATGCCGATGCGGTTTGACACAATAACCACAAAATCAATCCCATCGGCATAGATACTCGAAATACACGCATCACGGTAAGCTCCTTTTATCATCTGCTAAAACTTGTCAGCGTATGGAAATCAATAAGGATATTGACTCCCAATTTTTGTGCCGCCTCCTATATCAGGCGAAAAACGATGGACTCCTCTATCAAGCTTGCGTCGATCGTAGTACACGGTGGCGGCCAGTATCATCTCGGTTCGCCGCCGCCAGCAAAGTGTCGGCAAAGAATTTTGGCATGGCCGACGGTACCGATTTTCCGCTAGCGTCTCTCACCATCCAAACGGCCTTGTGGTTACCAAACGCCAATTTCGTCGTACGGCCGTCCGGCTCTTTCTTAAAGAACTCGAAGTAAAGATCAGCGCCAGTTCGATACAGGGTTTGCAAAGACATAGTTACGTAAATGGTGTCAAATGGCATACCTTCGCGCAGGTGATCGATGTTGCAGCTCAGGCACTTCAGGGTACCCTGCTCGCCAATGCCGCGGTACAGATGCGGAGCCAAAGCGAAGAAGTAAGCCTCGCGCAACTTGGCCATCCACATGGAATAGTTAGCGAAATACAGGTTGCCCACAAGGTTGGAGTCGTACAATGACGTCTCGT